>JAJZVZ010000182.1 GCA_021846945.1 Acidobacteriota bacterium
AATTCCAACACGATGAGCATAAGTGACCAGGTTTCGCAGCTCCGGAGTGTCGCCGGATGGGCGCTGGTCCTGGTGGGCTTCAGCGCCGTCATCGGGCAAATCGTCCTGATGCGGGAGCTGATGGTTGTCTTCAATGGCAATGAGATGTCGCTCGGCATCATGCTGGCTACGTGGCTGCTCTGGACCGCCGTTGGAAGCCGCGTCAGCGGCATCGGCCGTCGCAGGCAGCCTCGCAACAGTCGTCCTCGGTGGATGGTTGCCGCGCTGGAGTGCCTGTTGGCTGCGAGCCTGCCGGCGACAATTTGGGCTTTGCGCTCGGCCAAGCCGCTCCTGCAAACCGTGCCCGGCGAGTTGCTCGGTCCGGCGCCTATGCTGGCCGCCGCGCTGGTCTCTTTGAGCGTGTTTTGTGCGGTTTCCGGGGCTCTGTTTGTGGCGGCTGCGCACATGTACGAGGAAGAGCGTGGAGTTGCCGCGCCCGTGGCCGCCGGCTCGGCTTACTTGCTGGAGGCGATTGGCTCGGCCCTCGGAGGAATTCTGGCCAGCCTCGTCCTGCTGCGCTTCCTGGAGTCATTTCAGATCGCCGCAATTGTGGCGCTGCTGAACGTGGGTATGGCGGCTGCAATGCTCTTGCGGATGCGCCAGCGGCAGGCGATCGTGCTGGCGGTGGCGGAGGTGCTTGTGGCTGTTCCGCTGCTCGCATGGGTTGCGCCGCGGATAGACCGGGCGGCGCAGGTTCGCCTGTGGCGTGGTTTGCACCTGGTTGCGACGCGCGACACGATCTATGGCAACCTGGCGATCACCGAAGTGGGTACGGCCGGCAGCGGCGCAATCCGCAGCATTTGGGACAACGGCATGATCCTCGCCAACGCGCCCGACCCGAGCGCGGCCGAGGAGGCCGTCCATTACGCGCTGCTGGAGCATCCGGCGCCGCGGCGGGTTCTGCTGATCGGCGGCGGCGTCAATGGCGGCGTGGCCGAAGCGCTGAAGCATCCCACCGTCGAGCGCATCGACTACGTCGAACTTGATCCGGCGTTGATCAGCATGGCGCGGCAGTTCTTTCCTGCCCAGGCCGCGGCGTTGCAGTCCGACCCCCGCGTGCATATTCACTTCGCGGATGGCCGGCGCTATCTGAAGGCGGCGAGCGGTAGGTTCGACGTGATTCTGGTCGATGTCCCCGATCCGCAGACTGCGCAGTTGAACCGGTTCTACACGGTGGAGTTCTTTCGCTCTGCGCGCGCACACCTTGCGCCCGGTGGATTGCTGGCACTGCAATTGACCGCGTCGGAGGAGACACTCAGCCCGAACCTTGAAACCTTTCTGCGTTGTATCCGGCACACGCTGGAGCAGGCCTTTCCTTTTGTCGCGGCGATTCCCGGCGGAACGATTCACTTCTTCGCCGCTGTGCAGCCGGCTGTTCTCACCGACGACCCACAAGTGCTCATCGCGCGCCTGCGCGAGCGGCGCGTGAACACACTCTACGTGAGCCAGTACTTCATTCCTTATCGCATGATGCCCGACCGAATGAAGCAGGTGAGGGATCAGTTGCGGCCGTCGGCCACGACGCCCGTGAATCGCGACTTTGCGCCTGTGGCCTATTTCTTCGACGTTGTGCTGTGGAGTTCGCAGTTCCGGTCAGGTTATGCCGGGTGGTTCCACACGGTTGCGGGCATTCCGTTTCGCAGTCTCCTCAGCTCTGCGGCCTCATTGCTGTTCCTCATCGCTGTCCTGATCGCCTTCGCACCTGGCCGCCAGAATCGCGCACGATCTGCCGCAGCGTTCTGCACCGCTGCCACCGGATTTACCTTAATGACCCTGCAGATATTCGTGCTGCTGACTTTCCAGTCGGTGTACGGGTTCGTCTATTATCAGCTTTCTATCCTTATCGGCCTGTTCATGGCGGGCATCGCCGCGGGAAGCTGGCTTGGCCTGCGTGGCATGCGTCTCGACGGCCGCGCTCCCACACGCAAAATGGCCGTGACGCAGTTTCTGCTTGCGCTCGCCGCTCCGGTGCTGATGTGCGCGGTAGGCTCGCTGGCAAGGGCCTCCGGACCGGCCGCCACATGGATTGCGGCGCAGTTGGTCTTTCCGGCGCTGGCGGCGCTTTCAGGCGTACTCGGAGGGTATCAGTTCCCCATCGCGGCACGGATCTTCCTGCCAGAAAGCACCGGTAAGTCAGGATTGGGCGTGCTTTATGCCATCGACCTGATCGGCGG
The DNA here is from genome assembly GCA_021846945.1 of Acidobacteriota bacterium. Classification (GTDB taxonomy): domain Bacteria; phylum Acidobacteriota; class Terriglobia; order Terriglobales; family Acidobacteriaceae; genus Telmatobacter. The sequence continues at coordinate 2,214 of JAJZVZ010000182.1, forward strand.
TTGCGCAGGCGCGCTGGTATTGAGCAGCTATTTGATTCCGGTGTTCGGATTCTGGCCGACGGCGTGGCTCTGCGCGGCCATCAACCTGGCGGCGTTTCTGCCGGCGCTGCGAGCCGGCAGAAGCACATCAGGTGCGGCAGCAGCTAGTGTTTGTGATCGCTGAAGACCACCGCCGTGAACATAAAGATGTCCGTGTTCCCCTCTTTCCAGCAGTCGTGTCTCATCCCGGCTTTGGCGCAGGTTTCTTCCAGAAACTTTTGCCGGTCCCAATGCTGTTCGACGGGCACCTGCGGAAGCAGCAGGCCCTCGTGCGAGCCGTTCTTCATCAGCAGGCCGTGCTCCCCAATTTTGATCTGATCCACATCGGTAACATGGCGCAGCGGTGAAAGCACCGAGATTTCATAACTGAGCTGCGGCAGCTCCGAGACCGACACGGGCGAAAAGCGGGGATCGCGCAGGGCAGCCAGCGTGGCCGTATCGCGCACCGTCATGTATAGCGGCTTGATGGCGGAGGTGTAGCCGATGCAGCCGCGCAGCTCGCCGCCTTTGGTGATGGTGACAAACGCGCCGCGCTCCTGGTTCAGGTTCTCACTTGTTATCGGAGCGGGGTGATATGCCTCTTGCTTTTGGACCGCGAATTCGACGGATTTGCGGGCCAGGTCGAGCAGCTCTTTCTTGTCATCGTCGCTCAGCGAGAAGTGATTTTGGTGGGCGCTTGCCTCCGGCGACTTTACAAACAGATCCGCGCTATAACCGACGACGCGCGAGCGATCGCCGGAAGTGTCGCCCGAATTGGCGTACTTGAGCACCATGGCATGGTTGGCGCCCATGCGCTCGGCGGCAATCATCGCGGCCACAATGGGCGCTCCGCCGCATGCCTCCCAGATGCGCTCCTGGAAGTTGCGCGACATGCTGAAGTAGTCCCATGACTTGAGCGCGTTCAGCGTCTTGTGGTCGATCGTCTCGGCTACATCATAGGCGTGATAGTGCGAAAGATCGGAGCTGGCCAGAACCAGCGTTTCGCCGTCTTTGTTGTCGGCCTGGATCAACTTCGCCAGCGCCACGCCCAGCGCGCGGCTGTCTTCATAGCTCTGGTTGCCCATGACGATCGGCACAAGCTCGAAGTTCCCCAGCACCGTTTGCAGCCACGGCAGCTCGACCTCGATAGCGTGCTCGCCGCCGGCGGAGGTTGGCGTGTGGCCCATTTCCGAGAGGCGGATGGTCGAGTTCATCTTCGACAATTTATGAGCGAACTCCCTGTCCACCTGAATGGTTCCCAGTGGTGTTGTATACGCGTCGCCGTCGTAGACCGACGTGAAGTCGAATGCCTCGTAATGCGAGGGCGCAATCACGACGACGCGAGAATATTTGTGGCCCTTCAAGGCCGCAAAGGTGTATGCAGCCACCGGCCCGGAGTAGGGATACCCTGCGTGAGGCGCCACTGCCGCCAGGATAGGGCCGTCAATCGTTGCCGGGGTCGCCTGGGCCAGCATCTCATTGATCATCTCCGAGAGCGCCTTGGGGTCAGCGGGATAGAAGGCGCCTGCGACTGCGGCCTGCCTGATCTTTTCTGAACCGGCACGGACGTGCTCCAAAGGAACAGTTGCCATGAGCACAGCGAATTGAGCTACAAACGAAATCATGATCGAACTCCTTCCAATCTTCATTTCCCCAACCTCCTGCCTGCTTATGCTCGCCAGATGCCGGGAATCGGATGACGGCAGAAAGGGCAATTGCCATCTTTGCGAATCAGCATCTTGCCAGCCGTGAATCCCACGCGCTCCACCAGCATACGGCGGCACTGCGGGCAGTAGGTGTTTTGCGCGGGATGTCCTGGGACGTTGCCGATGTAAACGTAGTGAAGGCCCTCGGCGTCGGCGATGGCCTTGGCGCGTTCCAGCGTAGGCACCGGCGTGATGGGCAGGTTTTTGAGCAGGTAGTCAGGATGAAACTGCGTGAAGTGCAGAGGTACATCGGCGCCCAGGTTGGTCTTGATCCATTGCGCCAGGCCGCGGAACTCGGCATCGCCGTCGTTGAGCGTGGGTACGACCAGGTAAACAATCTCCGTCCACTTGCCCATCTTGCGCAGCGTGACCAGCGTGTTGAGTACCGGCTTTAATTCGCCGGCGACGACATCCCGGTAGAAAGAATCGGAGTAGGCCTTGAGGTCGATCTTGACCGCGTCCATCTTTCCGTAGGCGGCCTTCAGCGGTTCTTCCTGGATGTAGCCATTGGAGATGACCACGCTGCGCACGCCTGCCTGATGTCCTGCGTCGGCCGTGTCCATCAGGTATTCAGAAAAGACAACCGGCTCGCTGTACGTGTAGGCAATGGCCGGGCAGTTATATTGGCGGGCCAGCTCAGCCACCCTTTGTGGCGGAGCATATTGCGCAGGCACCTGTTCGGGGCGCACCTGCGAGATATCCCAGTTCTGGCAGAACTTGCAGTTGACGTTGCAACCGGCGGTTGCGATGGAGAATGCGGTTGTTCCAGGCAGAAAGTGAAAGAGCGGCTTCTTTTCGATAGGGTCGACGTGCGCCGCGCAGACGCGTGAATGCACCAGCGAGTAGTAGGTGCCACCGCGATTCTCGCGCACGCCGCAATAGCCGCGCTCCTTATCGCCCACCACGCATTCGCGCGGGCAAAGCTTGCACTTGATCCTTTTTTCTTTCTGTTTTTCGTAGAACCTGGCTTCGACCGTAAATTGCTCGTTCGCCTGGCCCTGCTCACCGCTGAAGATCGGTTGTGCCCCTAAGGACGAAGTAAATTCTCCGGTGCTGAGGGCCGCGCCCGAGGCCAGCGCGCACATCAGAAAGGAGCGCCGGTCGAGCAGGCGCGGCGCATCAGCCATCTCCGGACTCTGCACGTGAGCCGTGCCGCCCGGCGAAGCTGGCGCATCTCTTTCACGATCGACTTTAGCGTGCATGTCGATTCCCCCGTGTGAGAGCCCGGTTATACCTCAACCGTAGTAATCTTCCGGCGATCACAATTGCCCAGCCGGTGCTGCGCATCGGCGGCGGTGGCAATGTAACGCGGCGCTCTCTGCTCGGCTTCGAGCGTCCTGAATCCATTTTCCGCCCTTTTGCGCTCGATGATCCGCCAGCCTGTGGCATCGAGCGCAACCGGGTCCTGGGAGACCAGCAGTGCGTTGTACTGCCAACTGAACTGCGGCTTGAAGGCCGGCCCGCCTTCATACATGGCCGTGGTAGCGTCGCAAATGGTTAGCCTCATCCTGGACCTGACCTGGGGCAGCATATTTACGTCCGCAATGTAGGGATTGCAACCATTGGGATGGTACTTATTGGGGTTGTGGATCACGCCGTACATGTTCTTGAGAGCAAGCGTCACCCCGGCGCCGTCATGATCTTTGAGAACTGGCAGGTTGATCAGCACGTCGGTGCGCTCGGTCAGAATCTTCGACAACCGGCTGCCGACGCTGCCATAGGCAACCAGATCCTGCTCGTAATTCACGCGGTCGGTGCCGAAGTACTGCACGCGGTTTCCGCCCATGGCGATGCGAAAGCCGGCGCGCTCCATCTCTTCGCTGTCGCGGTCCCATACGGTGATGTCGGCGGGCCTGATGCCGGCCTGCTGCAGCCGTTCGCAGATAGCCTCGACGAGTTGCAGATTCGTGGAAATGCCACGGCCGCCAAGAGTGTTTACTTTCAGGCTTATGGTCTGGCCTGGGCGGATCAGCCTCTTCCATGCCTCGACTGGGGTCCGGGGGGCACGATCGCGGCTGAAGAGCGCCAGCATGGCGCGATCAAGTAAAGCTTCCATGCGGCGGGCATCCACGTTTGCGCCTCCACCGCGCAGTTGGGGATCGCGGGCAATCACAACCATGGAGTCTGCGGGCGGAGCATTTGTCCGGGCCGGAGCAGGGAATGCCGCACTGCCGCTTGCGCCCAGCGCAGCCGCGCCCACAAGACACTGCCTCAGAAAGTTCCGGCGGCCGGCGCTTGCGACAGCGTCCATCACAGCTCCCCTCAGATCCGCGACCGGCCGGGGAAAAGGGCTGGGGAAGGGCACGCTCCCGGCCTTTGGAAGCGATCGGCTATTTGCTCGAAAGCGCCTCGCAAATGCGGAGCCTCGCCCGTTCGCCGATTGCGCCACCTGAATCACAAATATCGGGAACGAGAGGTTCTTGCAGTGATGCGGAACACTTATGGCCGCGGAGTCGGCACGGCACACGCGAAGCTGAGGTGCAACCATGCGACGCTGGCACTGCAAATCAACCGGCAATGGAATCCGCCATGCCGGCGTTTGCAAGCCATTGATTTATCTCGTTGTTGACACATGACTCATTTGCATGTCCGCGATGTTTCAGGGGGGCGGATGACGAAGGCAAACGTGATTTGGATCACAGCGGAAGGGCGATGGCAGCAATAGTCTCAACTCAAGGCACCACGACACGGATGGCTCAAATCATTGAGGAGTAGTTTTCATGGCGTATGTAGTTACCGATGCATGTGTGAAGGACTTTGTTTGCGTATCCGAGTGCGCTACCTCGGCAATCGCGCCCATGGCCGACGATCCCGCCGCCGCAACTGTTTCCCAGGTATACATCAACCCTGATGAGTGCATCGATTGTGGAAGCTGCGCTTCTCTGTGCGAGCACAGCGCAATTTACATTGGAGACGAACTGCCGGCAGACAAGGCGCACTTCGCCGAGAAAAACCAGGCGTACTTCCAGTAGATTCCGGATCGCCTTCAGCGCAAAGCCTCTCTCAGGGAAATTTTGCGGACTGCGCGTCTGTCGCGGGCGGAAAGCACTGCCTGTTGCAGACGCGCACTTTTTTGTTCCTCGCTCGAAAAGCGAGCAAGGCCAGCTTAATTTGAAGTTGCTGGACTGGAAGGTAACGGATTTGGAGACGCCGCGTTGCCTGGCGCTGTGTGCGATGTTGCTGGTGCGGGAGAGGTGTTACCGGGCGAAGAACCAGATGCATGGCCAGAGCCGGAAGTTGTGGCAGGGGCGGTCTGCGGGGTTCCGGAACCTTGCTTGGAAGAAGGAGCAGGCGAGGCCGCCGGAGGCGTTGCCGGGGTAGTGGCAGGAGCCGTCGGCGCAGATTGCGGCGAGGTTGGCTGCGTAGTGGATGGTGCGCCGGGTGTGTTCGTGGGCGCAGTGCCTGGCGCGGTTGCGGGCGCTGTTCCTGGCGTCGACCCGGGAGTTGACCCAGGAGTGCTGGAACCAGCGGGTGCGGTCGTCGACGGCGGAGCCGCCGCTGGGTGTGCGGGAGGTGGAATCGGCCGCGGCAAAGGCTCAGAAATCCATTTCACCGGCAGGGTGAGCGTCTGCACGGTATCCGGGTCATCGCGTAGCTTCAGGTAGAGCACGCCGTCGTTGGTGTGAGGAACGGCCAGTTTCGTTCCGGTGAAGTCCGGTGGCAGGTCGGTCGAATTCTCGAAATCCGGCGTGGCGGCGATGGATGAGGCAAGAAAGAGATTCGAGCCCGAGAGAAAGCACGGTTTGCCTGCGGCGCGCGGGCAGCGCAATTCTTCAAAGACAGGCATCCGCACCAAAGTTCCCAACGGCAGCCAGTCGCCCGCTACTCCATTGCCTGCCAGGGCCCGCACGTGGATGGGACCGAAGGCGGAAGGGCCAAAACGGGCCAGGGGATCTACGCTGCCCATTGCGGTCTGAGCGTCTGAGAGGATGAGGCTGCCGTTCGTCAGTGAAAGCACGGTATGGAAGCTGTCGTCCCCACCTGCCACCTCCACCTTCTCGTCACGGGGAAAATGGACGGGCTTGACGGACTTGAGAAAGAAGACCAGCCGTCCGTTTAGAGGCAGATCGTCCGGGCTGCCAAGCTTCACTACTGAGGGCGCATCGGACGTATCGAGTTGGACGGTTTTGCTCAATAGCGCGATCTGGGGACGTGGGGGCTTCACTGAAACCGGCACCTTCAATTGGCGTCCGTCGAGCAAACTTACATGGGCGACATACTGCCGGCCCGGTTTCAATCCGCCCGTGGAGGAGTCGGTTTTCACCGTCAACTGGTCAAGGTTCTGCACACGGCTCAACCCCGCCGGAGCCCAGGCAATGCCATCCAGCGTAACGGTCGCCACCTCGTCCAGGCGAGTGCCTTTCAGCCAGGCCTCCGCGTCGCCGGCGTTCAATGTCAAGAGATCCAACGATGCCGCGTCAGCGTAGGCCTTGAGCGCGAGGGTCTCCGGCTTTGCGATTCCGTACTGGTAGATGGAGATAGTTACCGGTCCCGGCGCGGCATCCTTCATGGGCACAACCGCATTCAGCGTATCCGGCGTGGGAGATTTCCAAACCAGCTTCACCGGGCTGTCACTGGCGGCCTCTTCCTCCAACTTGTCTACGCAAGTCGTATCCTGTCCCTCGAAGTGCAGCGTGTCGTTGCGCCCAATCACCAGGGCGGATTCGTCGCCGCTCGCCAGCGCCCAACGGCCCGGCTGGGATGAGCGCAGGTGGTAGCGTGGCCCTACCCAGTCGTCGAATCCCCACTTGCCGCGCACCTCGCCGATCAAATCGCCTGCTGGCAGCAGCGGGGCGGGTTCCTCAACTGCCAGACCCCCCTGGGACGGCGACACTCGCAGGGGCAAGTCCACCGGCGCGCTCTTCGAGCCGGACGGGGGTTCGATGTGTAACTTGAGATCGTGCGCCACCTCAGACGCGAACACTCGCGGAGCGCCTTCTGCGGGCAACACCAGATCGGGCCTCTGCGCACAGAAAATATCGGACGGCGCCACCGGGTGCAGAGGATCTGGCACCGCTGGTCCCAACGGCGGCAATGCAACCACGACTACGGATTTGGGATTGCGGAAAGAGGGCGGCATATTCAGGCGCAGGTTGAGCGTGTCCCCCTGCGGCAGCGCCAGCGGGGGTATGTACTGGAAATGAGCGGTATG
>JAJZVZ010000183.1 GCA_021846945.1 Acidobacteriota bacterium
CCGTTTCAACCAAAGGTGTTTTCACCGCGGCTGATTTCACTGACCCGGTGGGCGCCGGAAGCCGTCCCGTACTCAGCCAGCAGGGCGCCAACACCTTCCGCAATCCAGGCTACTTCAACGTCAATGCGGAGGTGGCCAAGCAAATCATGCTGCCGGCTATCTTAGGCGAAGCCTCCACTCTGACCCTGCGCTGCGACCTCATTAACGCGTTCAACCACACCAACTGGGGCCCGATTACCAACGACATCGGTTCGGGAACCAACTTCGGCTTCTCAACCTCGGCTTACAACAAGCGCTATTTGCAGTTGGGAGCGCGCTTTGAGTTCTAAGAGTATGTTGAAAAACACAGTATGGTCCAAAAGGCTCCCCAAGCCTTTGCATACGTCGGTATGCCGTTACACAACTTGCAGTGCCTCGCTCGTTGCCTCGGCGCATCTTTAACAAACCTCCAACCGTCTGTGGTGAAAGAGACGCAGGCGAGAAAGCCACCCCTGAGGGACTGAAGGCATCTCGATTTTCCCAGCATTGCGGTACGGCGAAGGCCGTCCTATTCAAAGCCCGAAGTTCCACACAGGTATGCAGATCCTTGGGCACGCGATACTTGAAGCAGTCAGTTTCAGATTACGGCTTTCGACCCAGGCCACGAACCGCGGTGGCCACCGCCGAACCGGAGAGCCACGTTCTTCGATTTCGGCCACACCACCGCGGTTCGTATCAAACGCACCATCCTGCGAAAAACGATGTTTTCTGAGGGCTATCCGGAACCAGTCTTCTGGCCGGAACCACTTCTTGGAGCATCGGACATGGAGGACTGCGTCTACGTGAATTGTTTTGAGGAGAATCATTAGTGCCATCGCGCAGGAACTTTCTCGGTGCGTTGTCGACGAGCCTTCTTGGCGCCGGGTATCTTCGTGGGATCGACGGCAAGATGCAAGCGCAGGAGGACGGCGGGCCTCTGTCTCTTACTCCCGTCAAGAACGCTTTTCGCCCTCTTGAGGAGGTTACCGTCGCTGGAAGCGGGAGCGGCCATCTTCTTGTACTTGACGGCCAAGGCCGTTGCTATGTCGACCGGCGCGTGACGCTCCCGGATAGCTTCCTTTCCGGAGGCGCGCTAGGCACTCATGCCGTGCTGCTGTTCGACGAAAGCGGCAACCTTAAGGGCAGGTCGAGTTTCTTGCTCGATGCAACGACCTCAATCCACGAGCCGACCGGCGAGTTCGATTACCTGCTTCAGACACTCTACTGGACCATGGCTTCTGACGGTCCGGTTGGCGCGCGGCGTCACAACGGAAAGGTCTACACATACTGGGACAATTGGGTGCTGGACAACACCAACACCCTGAAAGGCATGCGCTACTTCTGGCCCGAGGTTCGCCAAGGATTCGAAATCTTTGCCGTGACCCAGCGCGAGGACGGCATGATCTGGGAAAACCATCTTGAGCGCACCCCTCCGGAAAATTACTGGGACTGGCGCTTCAAATACGGAGATTTCTCCCGCGCCGTCGATGGCGGATATGTTGGTCTGCGCCGCGCCCCTGTGGAAAACCACGTAGAAGCCTACTTTCTTGAAGCCTTCTATCTGGTCTGGAAGACCACAGGCGACGATGCCTGGATGCGCCGGCATCTCGATCACGCGCTGCACGCTGTTCATTACAGCACCACGGATCCCTATCGGTGGTCGTTGAAGTACGGTCTGCTCAAACGCGGGCTCACCATCGACACCTGGGACTTTCTCTGCGAGAGTGAAGCTGCGCTGTCCGGTGACGCCATGGTCATCGATCTCCACAAGACCCACTTTGGCATTTTTTATGGAGACAACACAGGCTTCATCGCAGGATGCCGCTATCTGGCCCAGATGCTCGATTGCGCCGGCCGCGCCGAAGACGCCGCTGCCATGCGCAAGCTCGCTGCTGAGATGGAGGTGCGGTTGAACCGAATTGCATGGAACGGCCGATTTTATACACACTGGGTAGCTGAGGATCCCGAGTTCAAGCCCGACCTTGGTGTCGACATGTTGAGCCAGGTCTCTCTTTCGAACGCCTATTCTCTCAACCGCGGCATTGCTCCGCACATGGCCTGCGCAATTATTGACTCCTACCAGTCGATCCGCAGTGAAATGCCCTCGACCTCTCCTGGCGAGTTCTATTCCATCTATCCTCCATTCCCGAAAGGTTTCGGTTCGGAAGAAGGTGTTTGGAATTACGTCAACGGGGGCGTGCTGGCATGTACGGCCGGCGAGCTTGCGCGCGGTTGTTTTCAGCACGGGCGCGTGGAGTATGGGGTCGACATCTTGAAACGCATCAGCACGATTGCAAGGCAGCATCGTGATTTTCTCCCCGGCATCTTGCGCGGAAAGCAACCCGAGCGGCCTGCGACACAATTCACGCCGGTCGATCTCAGCGCCCAGGCGAATTGCGACACAGGGGCAGGCGCCGATGGAGTGCCGGGATGGGTTGACAACCCCGAACTTTACCTCATTGACTTCCCTTCCGGGCGGCATGAGTTCCGGGGAGTGCCATTTCAGATCGCATCCAGCCGGCAGAACGGCCATCGCGTCTGTATTGGTTTGTCCTCCGCTCCACGTTATGCAACAAAAGTGAATGTTTCCGTACATCGACCCTGCCAGTGCTTTTACATGCTTCATGCCTGTGCCGGCGACGCGCTCACCGTGGGCAAGCTCACCATTCATTATGCGGACGGTATCAGGGAGGTCCAATACATCGAGCGCGGCGTCAATGTCGGCAACTTCTGGGCGCCCGAGGAAGCGGACGAGTTCAACATGCGCTACGGAACGCTCACGCTGGACCGTATGCAAATCGCGTGGCGGGGCCGCTCACCGCAAATTGACAACGTGTGTGTGTGGATCGCAACCTTCACACCGCGCCGCAAGGATGTCGCAATCGCCTCCCTGGAGATGGAAAGCATGGAAACCGAGTCCAAATGGCTGGTAATCGCCGTGACCCTCTCCGATATGCCGCCCTTCCTGCCGCCGTGGAACGATGTCTCAACGGGTATGCCCAACAACTGGGGCGCGGGATGCGTTGTGGCGGCTCTGCTTGAAGGGCTCGCGGGCGTGGAGGATACCGGCGCCGGATTTCGCGCGGTGCGCCTCGCACCGCGATGGCTCGCCGCCAATGTGCCCTCGGCGGAGGTAACAGTGCGCTATCCCTCCTCAGCCGGTTACTGCGCTTATAAATGCCAAACCAACGATCGCGGTCTGAAGATGGAGTTTACCGGCAACGCGGAATCTTTCGAGCCGCGGATTCTGCTCCCAGCCGGTCGCAAGGCACAGGCCGTGCGTCTGGATGGCCGGCCCGTCACGCCTCATCCGCGTACGATTGAAGCCTCGACGTACCTCGTTTTACCCCAGACCGGCATGGGCATCCATCGTCTCGAAGTTGACTTCGCATAGCTGCGCACGGCCGCCATGCGTGCGGCGCATTCGCGGCGAAGTAGACGCTTCCCGTGCAGGCGCGACCTTTTGCCGGGTTGGGGACGCCTGCGAAGGACGCAGCTCACTTCTTATCGAGAATCTTCTCCTGCCAGCCGTCCGGCGTCATATCCTTGCGCGTCGGATAGAACGGAGGGCACTCGCGCGAGTCCTTATCGTAAGGCGCGATACCGCTGGTCTCGAGAAAGTGTGTCAGCAGCGCCTCCTGTAGCTCTGCCTGAACAGCGGTGGCGCCGGACGTACCGTATAGGTTGTTGCGCTCCTGCGGGTCGTCGCGATAGCTGTACAACTCGCTCCGGTCCTGTGGACGCATAATGAGCTTGTGTGTCCGCGTGCGGATCATGGCGCTTCTCGAGACCGTTATCGGCTGCTCGTTCTGGAGACTTATCTTTCCCACGTACTCCCCTCCGCCGGACCCGAGAGGTTCGAAGCACTGCGGTTCGTACACGTTGTATCCACCCTCAGCGAATGCAGCGCGGTTGGGATCGCCGGCCAGGCCGGCCATTTGCGGTAGCAGGCTGCGCGAGAAATGAGTGTGCGTGGCGGTTGTCCCCGCCAGGTCGAGCACCGTCTGCATCACGTCGTAGAGTTCAACCATATCTTCCGCGACTACACCCGGCGCGCCTCCGGGCACGCGCGCAATCAACGGAACGTGCGTCAGGCAGTCTTCCAGCCCGCTGGGCCACTTCTCCACCAGCCCGAAGTCGCCGGCGTAGTCGCCGTGGTCCGACAGCAGGAACAGTGCTGTGTTCTTTGTGCTATTCGTGCGATCAAGCGCCTCCATCACCTCACCCAGCAGCCAGTCGGTATAGCTTACCTGCCCGTAGTAGATGGCACGAATCTTGCGCAGCGTCGCCTCATTCAACATTTCCAATCCGTACATCTCGCGCATTCCAGCTTGGAAACTGGGCTTGTTCTTCAGCCCAGGTGGAATTGGCGCCGGAACCTCGGAGGGCGAGTACATGTTGTAAAAATCCTTGGGCGCGGTATAGGGAGGATGCGCCCCGATTAACGGAAGGAATATACAAAATGGCCGCTCGTGCTCCTTTCGTTCAAGGATTTCAATCGCTTTTTGAACACATGCATAGTCGTTGGTCTGGCGCCGGTCGCCCATCGGCGAATAAAGCATGGTCAGCGCCCCGGGCGTAAGTTGAAGGGGAGGGTCGGATTTGTGCGTACCTTGATAGAGCGTTTCGCTCCATTCCGTCACACTATCGTAGAAGCACTGCGCGGCTAGCGCGTCGTTCTTGCCATACCAGAAGACGTCGTAGCCGGCTCGCCGGAGGTAGCGGAAGAGATTCGGCTCCTCGGGCCGCAAATAGTAGAAAAGACTGCGATGACCGCGAACGCTCGTTGGCCATCCCGTTAGCAGGCTGCAGCGCGATGCGCCACAAACCGGAAACTGCACATGGCAGTTTGCGAATCGCGTTCCGTCTTTTGCCAGCCGATCGAAGTTCGGCGTACGTGTGACGGGGTTCCCATAACAAGCTAGACTGTCTGCCCGCGTTTCGTCCGGCAAAAAGATCACGAGGTTGCGCCGTTCGTTGTTGTGCGGCCGTGCTCCGGATCCGGAGGGGCTAGTCTGCTCGCCCACCGTCACCACCGGCGGTGTGAACGGCGCAGCGCCGGCGATCCCGCCCAGCAGACCTGCTCCGGTCATTCCCAGAAAGTTGCGTCGATTCAGATCTTGATTCATCGTTGCCACCCGACGGCCGTCGTGAGCGAATTGCCGGCAACATCGTCGACGCTCCCCCCGACAGGCTGGAGCGGGCTGTTCGGAATGCCCGTTTTGGCCGGCCCGCTCGCGATGCGAAGGTAGCGGTGACGTGAGATCAATTCGGTCGAAATGGTCTTCTTGCTCTTCATCGTCACCAAGCTAAGAAAACCGGTTCTTCCTGGCAAGTACCAAACGGTAAGGTTCCGCGATCACCAAAGGCTGCGGAATAGGTGATTCATAATGAATGACTTATAGAGCGGCATCGCTTTAGATGAGCCGCCGTAACATACCTCATTCCCGGCCTGTAAAGCGTTGTACTTGCGAGAAGAAACCGCCGGCCCCAACCTGACCATCTGGGAAAAGAAAATGCCGATGGTTGTCCAGGCGGCTACCTCCTGCGCGGAACCGGGCGCGCCAGCAGGCATTCGAATACGGCCACCAAGGTCCGTCCTGGTTACCTTCCAGCAAGCTGACACGAAGGCGGTGGGTTGTGCCGCAGGGGGAGACGGTTCGCAAAGGTTATCTGTTTCTCAGACGCCTTTTGACGGCGACGTCTGGGCGCATGGGAGAAGTTGCTCAAGGGTAAAGTACGGGCTAGCACCAGCATGAGCCGCCCAGGATAACTCTCCGCAAAGCAATTCGTTAGCGGATGATCCTGGAATCTGCTCAGGTATCTTGCCGTTCCATACTTGCGCGCAAATAGCTGACCGTCTACACCTGCCCTATCGTCACCAGGAGTTTCCGCACTCCGCGGCGAACCGGCAAACCATCCGCAACAAATAGCCGGGCGTGCGGGCCCGGCTATGGAGTTTAGACATTGTGTTTTCACGGTTTAGAAGCATGTTGACGATTGGTTTGATCTCGATCTTGCCATTTGCATCGTCGACGGCGCAAAAGCCACCCGACCCGTTGCTCAAGGGCTTTGAAGATCCGCCCCAAAGCGCCCGTCCGCTGGTGTGGTGGCACTGGATGAACGGCAACGTCACCGAGGAGGGGATCAAACTCGATCTGCGCTGGATGCATCGCATCGGCCTCGGCGGCTTTCAGACCTTCGATGCGGCCGTTGCTACCCCTCAGGTCGTCAAGACGCGCCTGGTCTATATGACCCCAGCATGGAAGGACGCATTTCGTTATGCCATAGACCTTGGCAACCGCTACGGGATGCAAATGGCTATTGCCGGTTCGCCCGGATGGAGTGAATCCGGTGGCCCCTGGGTTGCACCCGCCGATGGCATGAAGAAGTACGTCTGGAGCGAGACCATCATTGGCGGCGGTAAACTCTTCGCAGGAAAGCTTGCGACCCCACCCGCGGTCACCGGTCCGTTTCAGAATCTTCCGCTGGACTCGTCAGCCGGGAGTAAGCCTGCGCCGCGGGACTATGCGGATTCCGTCGTCGTTGCCTATCGCCAACCGAAGACCGATCTCCTTCTGGAGCATCCTTCCATCACAGCCAGTAGCGCCTCGCTCGACGCCGCCCTGCTCACTGACGGCGATCTCTCGCGAAACGCGAAACTGCCCATCCCGCCGCCAGGGCAAACGGCCTGGATTCAGTACGCATTCCCGCGCCCCGTCACCATTCGCGCGGTGACCTTGGCTGCCAGGGATCCGAAGGACTACATTGCGGCCATCTACGGCTTTGCTGTCACGCGGAGATCCCTTGAAGCCAGTAACGACGGCCGCGCCTGGCGCACAGTCGTGCAGTTACCTGCGAGTGAAAGCCCCGAAACCACAACCTCGTTTCCGGCCGTCACGGCGAAGTTTTTCCGTGTGAGCTTTCAGAGCATGGCTCCGCCGCCGCGCCCTGTTTGGGCTCTAGGGCTAGCTCCCCAGTCCGCCGAAGAGAAGGATCGATTCACGCCGAAGAACTACGAGATCGCGGAGCTGGTGCTCCACTCCGGCGCGCGCGTGAACCACTTCGAAGAGAAGGCTGCATTCGTAGCTACGGTCGACCTTAGCAAGTTTGCTACGCCACCTGTCGGCCCAGACGATGCCGTTCGCAGCTCCGATGTCGTGGACCTCACATCCAAAATGCAGCCCGACGGTACCCTCCGCTGGACGCCGCCTCCCGGCCGCTGGGTGGTGTTGCGTTTTGGCTGGAGCCTGCTGGGCGCCACGAACCATCCCGCCACCGCCGAAGCTACCGGACTTGAAGTCGACAAGCTCGACGGCCACGCCGTCCGGCGATACATGGAGAGTTATCTCGCGAGTTACAAGAAGACCGTTGGCGCGGGGATGATCGGAAGGCGCGGCATTCGGTACATTGTCAACGATAGCTGGGAGGCCGGGTCGCAAAACTGGACCGCTGCGATGATAGCGGATTTCAAGCGTCTACGCGGCTACGATCCCACCCCCTGGATGCCGGTGCTTGCCGGTGAGGTGGTCGGCAGCGCCGCGGACAGCGACCGCTTCCTTTGGGACTTCCGCAGGACCATCGCCGATCTGATCGCCGACGAGCATTACGGTGTACTGGAAGACGTGATCCACCAGTGGGGTCTGGGACACTATAGCGAATCCCACGAGGGCGGCCGCGCCTTCGTCGCCGACGGTATGGAGGTGAAAAAGTTCAGCGAGGTACCGATGAGCGCGATGTGGACGCAATCCCCGGGCGTGAACCATGTGCAGTACGGCTACAATGCCGATGATCTCGAGTCGGCATCGGTCTCTCACATCTACGGGCAGAACATCGCCGCCGCGGAGTCGATGACTGCCTCCGACGGAGCGTGGGCCTGGTCTCCTGCGACGCTCAAGCCCACTGCCGATCAGGAGTTCCTCAACGGCATCAACCGCTTCTGCATCCATGAGTCGACCCACCAGCCTCTCATCGGCAAGAAGCCCGGCCTCACGCTGGGGCCTTTCGGGCAGTGGTTCAATCGGAATGAAACCTGGGCCGACCAGGCCGGCCCGTGGATCACTTACCTGGCGCGCAATAGTTACATGCTGCAGCAGGGCCGCTTCGTCGCCGATGTCCTCTACTTTTACGGCGAAGACACCAATCTTACCGCGGTCTACAGGAACCGCGCGCCCAACCTGCCCGCCGGCTACGGATTCGACTACGTGGACGCGGATGCGCTCATCCACGTTCTCGGCGTCAACAGCAGGGGGCAGATCGTCACGCCTGGCGGAGTTGTGTATCGCCTTCTTGGACTGAACCAGACAAGCCGATCGATGTCTCTCCCGGTTCTGCGCGCCATCCATAGACTGGTACAGGAGGGCGCAACCGTCGCCGGCGACAAGCCTGTGGACGACCCTAGCCTTGCTGACAATCACGCCGAGTTCGAAGCTTTGGCCACCGAGGTGTTCGGTGACGGAATCGGCCTCCATCGCGTCGGCAAGGGCACGGTCTACGCCGGCCTGACGGTTGCCGAGGCGCTCGCTGCCATGCGTGTTCCGCGCGATTTCACATATTCGCCGAAGACTGGGAGCGTGAACATCCAGTTTATTCATCGCAGATTCGCCGGCGTCGACCTCTACTTCATCGACAATCGCAGTGATCATCCCGCATCGTTTGAAGCCACCTTTCGCGTCACGGGCCGCGCGCCGCAACTCTGGCTTCCTGACTCCGGCAAGATCGCTTCAGTTTCCTACTCCATCCAGGGCGGCAGGACCACGGCGCCGCTCGAGCTCGAGCCGTGGGGCACGGCCTTTGTCGTCTTCCGCGAACCAACCAGCCGCGCCGCCCTCGTGGTTGCACAGAATACCGCAGCCACTCTCGCCACCATTCATGGACCCTGGACGCTCGCATTCGAGCCCGGCCGCGGCGCGCCGCCGTCCATTCGGATCAATCACCTCATTGACTGGAGCACAAGCAGCAATGCAGGCGTAAAGTATTTCTCGGGCATGGGAACCTACACGCAGACCTTCGAGGCTTCGCCCGGATGGTTTCGCAAGGGAGCGCAT
>JAJZVZ010000184.1 GCA_021846945.1 Acidobacteriota bacterium
GATTATTACCAGCGAGTTGTCGATGCGTTGCTTGAAGCGGGAATTGTGCCTTTCTGCACCTTATTCCATTGGGATCTGCCGCAGACCCTTCAAGACAAGGGCGGGTGGCAGTCTCGGGATACGGCAAAGGCATTTGCGGACTACGCCGGACTAGTCGCAGGCAAGCTCTCGGACCGGGTTAAGTACTTCATGACCATGAACGAAATCAGCTCATTCGTCAGCGGCTATGTTGATTCGAAGAGCGCGCCAGGACTGCACGTCAGTCCGGCGGAACTGGCGCAATTGACGCACCATGCAGTGTTGGCACACGGTATGGGAGTACAGGCGATTCGCGCTGCAGCCCATGCCGGCACGGAGGTGGGAATTGCCGACAATGTAGTCCCCACCACTCCGGTGATAGAGACTGCGGAGCACATCAAGGCTGCGGCCAAGGCCATCCGCGAAGAGAATGCGAGAATCTTTACGGTCATTCAAGAAGGCAAATACCCTGAAGCATATCTAGAGCGGCTGGGCAAAGCTGCACCCAGGTTCAACGCGGAGGAGATGCGGACGATAGCCAGTCCGCTTGATTTCGTGGGGCTGAATGTTTATACGCCGTCTTACGTTCGAGCGGCCGACTCCCTTCAGGGATACGAAATACTGCCATTTCCTGCTTCGTATCCGCGCATGTACAGCTCATGGCTCACCATCGGCCCCGAGGCTCTCTACTGGACGCCAAAACTAGTGGCCGAGGTGTGGAAGCCGAGGAAGATCTACATTACGGAAAATGGGGCCTCAGCCGAGGATTCACTTACTCCGGAAGGGACGGTGCTGGATACCGGACGGGTCATGTATCTGCGAAATTATCTTATGCACCTTCAGCGGGCGGTCACCGAGGGCGTCCCGGTCCGCGGCTACTTTCTGTGGAGTTTCTTGGACAATTTTGAATGGTCCGATGGATATCAGAGACGCTTTGGTATCCACTACGTTGATTTCGCCACACAAAAAAGGACACCGAAGTTGAGCGCCGAATTCTACCGCCAAGTAATTAAACGAAACGGACTGGCATAGAACAGGAAGTGATTTCCTTTTCCGGTGGAGATTATTCCGGCTTGTGCAGCGGATGCATTCGTTTCTTCCATGGTCCGCGCAGCGATCCGATCACCATGCTTGACGTCGGAGGGAGTCTCTGCGCATTCTTCGCGGTTTCGCCCACTGCACAGTAGGCCAGAATGAGATAGACCCACGGCGGAGCGGATCCACCAGTCCATGCGGTGATGTCGACAGGTCACTCTCGCTGTTTGGAGATTCGGGTGACATCTTCTCCCATTGCGCTCACCGCAAGCTTGCCGAAATGACAGGTTGCACTCAGGTACTCGTTTCATGTCGGGTCACAGGAGAGAATCTCCAAGGGCTTCTGGCTTCCGCATCCAGGCTGGGTCAGACCGCCGCCTGAAGCGAAGCATGAGAGTGGCTTCGGGCATGGTGGAATGCCTGATGCTGGTTTTTGATTGCGGCCTGGGATCCGACAAACATTCAACAATACAAGTAAGTTCCTTGTTATCAATGCACTGCCGATGATCCCTGTCTCTCCGCCACCTCCTCTTCCCATGCGTTACGATGGAAGCATAACGCCGGCCACGGCCAGGCAGCCCGGCCGGATCTAGGAATCGCAAAACAAAATTCTGCTGGAGTTTTCAGGCGTTGGCTTAGCTGAGTTGCAAGCTTTGCCAGTGTGATAGCAGGCTGAGCCGGTTGTCGGTTTCCAGGGACATTGGGGTGTCCATGAGATTGCTGGGTGCTACGCCAGATGCGTTAGGTTGTGCCGCGTGCGCCTCTTTAACTGCGCGCACCCTGCGCCTGCTCTCTGCATGGTGCGCCGTGCAAGGATTCTCTGCCATTGAGCATGGCCGGCTCCTGCCGGTATTCTATGCAAGGATCAGTTGAGAGTTGCGCGGGAGAAGCACGATGAGCGAATCGGAGATGCAAGCGGAACTGGAGCGGCTGCGGGCGGAGAATGCACGGCTCAAGGGCAAAGAGAAGGGTGGCCTCACCCTGAAGGTGAGCGAGAAGGGCGCGGTTTCCGTGTATGGCATGGGCCGCTTTCCGGTGACGCTCTATAAAGAGCAGTGGCTGCGCCTTCTGGCCGCCGCGCCGGAGATCGAGGCGTTCATCCGCGAAAACGAGCCGCACCTGAAGACCAAGGAATAGATTCCGCAGGCCGCGCAATGGCGTCAATGCTGCATGCAACCGTGCGCTGCACCCTGGACACCGCGCAAGCATGATGCGCGACCGGAGGGCTGTTGCCGGTTTTTTACCTTGAATGCGGACAAAACAGGCAACGGTAAGGTGCATGATCGTGGGCCATCGGCTCGAACTCCACACTCTGCCGTCGAAGCCGATGATAAAAAGTAGAGAGCGGATTCCCACCCTCTTGGCCCGAAAGGATCTGGTTACGTGACGCTCAGGAGCAGTTTGGCCAGATCGACATTTACCTCTTCGATCAGATTCTGCGCGGGAACATCACCCCGGCGATGCGCGTGCTGGATGCCGGCGCGGGCTCTGGAAGGAACCTGATTTACCTGATGCGCCATGGTTGCAAGGTGTTCGGCGTTGATGTAGATGCGCAAGCCGTGGAGCACCTGCGCGGGCTAGCTCTCTCGTATGGAGATCCCTCCCCGGCGGAGAACTTCCGTGTGGCTACTGTGGAGCAGATGCCCTTTGCCGACGCGGTTGCCGATGCGGTGATCTGCAGCGCCGTTCTCCACTTCGCCCGAAGCAAGGAACATTTTGAAGCCATGCTTCACGAGTTGTGGCGCACGCTGCGGCCGGGCGGATTGCTCTTTTGCCGGCTGGCTTCACGCATCGGCATGGCGTTTGAACTGGTTCGCGAGGGGATTTACAGGGTTGGCGACGCGGAGTGGTTTCTCGTCGACGAACCGATGCTGCTCCACTATACCCACCAACTCGGCGGCGAGCAGGTCGATCCGCTCAAAACCACCCTTGTCCAAGGCCACCGCGCGATGACCACCTGGGTTCTTCGCAAACCCATTGCCCGCTGACGGCGGGCCTGGCGGCTTCTGTTCTCACGACTCCCCTACTCCGGCACAGGCTCGGTCGTGGTGACTCGCCGAACGGATGACGCCGGATGGATGCAGCGCTGCCGGAGCTTGATGGCGCAGTATATGCGGAAGACGGTGGAGATCCTACGGGGGTTCCGCGTCCGGCGAGAGCGGGTGCGGCGCGGGTTTCGCGTTAACGAACAACGGGAGGCGGCTGAATGAGCAGAACCAATCTTCCGGCTTCTAGCGATGCGGGCGGGCAGGGTGAAGGAGATTGCAGGAACGGCCGGCTCCAGGCGCTTCGCCCTGTCCTGTTTTGAGATGAGTTGTCGTTCAGCGACCGGTCAGGGCCTCAAGATGCTCAGGATAGCGTGCGCCTACGATTTTGATCTTCTCCGCAGCTTCGCTGATCTCCCGCAAGTCGGAGGCTGAGAGCCCGATGGCAACTGCGCCGAGGTTCTCCTCCAGACGCTCCAGCCTAGTCGTTCCAGGGATGGGCGCGATCCAGGGCTTTTGCGCCAGCAACCAGGCGAGCGCGATCTGCGCCGGGGTTGCATGCTTCTCCACCGCGATGGCGTGCAGCAGCTCCACCAAAGCCCGGTTAGTCTGCATTGCCTCCGGCATAAAACGTGGCAGAGTGCTGCGAAAATCGTTATCGCCGAGCTTGGTGTTCGCGTCCATGGCGCCGGTGAGAAATCCCTTGCCCAGCGGACTATAGGGAACCAAGCCGATTCCCAGCTCTTCGAGCACCGGAAGCACCTCCGCCTCCGGTTTTCGCCACCAGAGCGAGTACTCATTCTGCACGGCGGCCACAGGCTGCACGGCGTGCGCACGGCGAATGGTTGCCACGCCAGGCTCCGAGAGGCCGAAGTGCTTGACCTTGCCGGCCTCAATCAGCCGCTTGACCGCGCCTGCGACCTCCTCGATGGGAACGTCGGGGTCGACGCGATGCTGATAGTAGAGGTCGACGACTTCGGTTTTGAGCCGCCGCAGCGAGCCTTCGACGGCTTCGACGATGTGCTCGGGCCGGCTGTCGAGTCCCTGCCAGCCGGGGCTGCCGTCAGGCTTCATGCGGAATCCGAATTTGGTGGCGATGACCACGTTACCGCGTACCGGGGCCAGCGCCTCGCCGAGCAACTCTTCGTTGGTGTATGGGCCGTAGACCTCAGCCGTATCAAAGAAGGTGACGCCGCGATCGACCGCGGCGCGGATGAGCGCGATCATCGCGTTCTTGTCCTTGGGCGCGCCGTAGCTGAAACTCATCCCCATGCAACCGAGGCCGAGCGCCGAAACTTCCAGATTGCTTTTTCCGATTTTGCGCGTTTGCACGATATTCCTCCATCTTCCCGTGAGGGTGACTGCGATTGTCGAGGGCCGTGGCCGGCGGCCACAGGCCGTGTTGGTTTATTCGGATTTGAGCGAAGCCATGTCGATCGAGAAGCGGTACTTCACGTCCGACCGGAGCAGCCGCTCGTAGGCTTCGTCGATCTTCTGAATGGGTATCACCTCGACATCGGAGACGATGTTGTGCTGGGAGCAGAAGTCGAGCATCTCCTGGGTCTCGGCGATACCGCCGATGAGCGAACCGGAGAAGCTGCGCCGCCGGAAGAGCAGCCCGAAGATGTTCACCGGTAGCGGCTGTTCGGGCGCGCCTACCATGGTGATATTGCCGTCCCGGGCGAGAAGGTGGATGTATGAGTTGAGGTCATGCGGAGCCGAGACGGTATCCAGGATGAAGTCAAAGCTGCCTGCATGCTTGGCCATCGCGTTAGCATCGTTGGAGAGGACAACCTCATCGGCACCGAGGCGCCGCGCGTCTTCGATCTTGCCGGGCGAGGAGGTGAAGACGACGGTATGCGCGCCCAGCGCATGCGCGAACTTGACCCCCATGTGGCCCAGACCCCCAAGGCCGGCCACGCCGACCTTTTTCCCTTTGCTCACGGCATGTCGGCGCAGGGGTGAGTAAGTGGTGATGCCTGCGCAAAGCAGCGGCGCCGCACCGGCCAAATCAAGATTTCCCGGGACGCGCAGGACGAAGTGCTCCTTGACGACGATGCTGTCCGAGTAACCGCCGTAGGTGACCCCGCTCAGGTGTTTGTCCGGTGAGTTGTAGGTGAAGACTCCGTTGGCGCAGAACTGCTCGAAGCCGGCCTTGCACTCCGGGCAGACGCCGTCAGAGTCGACCATGCATCCCACGGCAGCCAAATCGCCGATTTTGAACTTCGTCACCCGGGACCCTACCTTGGTGATGCGGCCCACGATCTCGTGACCGGGGACGCAGGGGTAGACAGTCGGCATCACGCCGCTCCACTGGTTGCGCGCCTGGTGCAGATCGGAGTGGCAAACGCCGCAGAAGAGAATCTCTATCTGCACGTCGTCGGCGCCGGGGTCGCGGCGGTCAATGGTCGCAGGCAAAAACGGCGACGTGGCGCTGGAGACAGAGTAGGCTTTGGCGGAATACATCAGTTCACCTCAGTTGCTGGGTAGAGTTGGGGATGGACGCGCAAGCAGCAGCGCTCTCTTCCTTCCGATCCCAAGAGTACGGGAAAGCCGCCGCCGGACGGTATCCCGATCCTGCTTTTTCTTTGCCTATTTCTGCCGAGTAGCAGAGTTTTATTCCCAGATGTGCCCGACTCGTCGTAGGCTGAGATTGGGAGCGGGAGTCGTGGAGGGTGGACAGTGATGCGGTTGCAGCAGAACATGAGGGATGGAGAAGCTTCCCTGCGCCTGAACGAGGCGCGACAGGGGTTGGCGCGCAGGATCGCAAGCCATTTTCCCAGCGAAGGAGCTCTGGAGACTTCCGTGCCCGGCCTGGCTCTCTATCGTCAGTCCACGCCCACGGCCTGCTCCTCGGCAGCCTATGAGCCGCGTCTGGTCGTCTTCGTGCAGGGACAGAAGCGCATTGACGCCGGCGCTGTCTCCTACCTCTGCGATGGATCGAACTTTCTCATTGCAACGGTCGATCTTCCGGTACTGAGTCAAGTGGTCTCAGCCACGCGAGAGAGGCCCATGCTGGGCCTGCTACTGCGGTTGGAGATGCCGTTGGTTCGCAAGATTCTTGGCGAAGAGGAGTTCTCCTGGGACGAAGACACGTCCAAAGATACACCCAGAGTCAGGCGCAACTACGCAGCGTCGCCCAATGCTTCCCAGGATGCAGCCGGGACTCACGGCATAGCTGTGGGGACCACGACAACGGCAATGCTCGACGCCTGTTCGCGGCTGGTTGATCTGCTGGATGCTCCTCAGGACATCGGCTTTCTCAGCGGCCTGATCGAACGCGAGATTATCTACCGCCTGCTGCGCAGTCCGCAGGGAAAGCATCTGCGCGCCATCGCTACGCTGGGGGAGCAGAGCCAGCGCACCGCCAAAGCCGTAGGATGGCTGCGCAGGAACTACTCCAAGCCACTGCGGGTGGAAGATCTGGCGGAGATGGCGCAGATGGGCGTCTCTACCCTGCATCACCACTTCCGCACGCTCACCGCCATGAGCCCGATTCAGTATCAGAAGCAATTGCGTCTGCACGTGGCGCGGGAACGCATGATGAACGACGGGTTGGACGCTGCCAGTGCGGCCTTTGAGGTCGGGTACGAAAGCGCCAGCCAGTTCAGCCGCGAGTACCGCCGTTTCTTTGGCCAGTCGCCCATGCGTGACGTCAAGGAACGCCGCTTCAGCCCGGCGCCGGGAGAGCAAGGCAACGGGATTGTGGCCGTCGGGGCTCGCGACTGAGATCCAGGCGTCTTCCCTTCTCTGCCGGCTGCCTGTTGTCGGACTCTTCGTTTGCGGAGACTTTCGAGTCAAGCGAAAACACGCCGGACCAGCGAAGGAATAATGGGCTGCGACTCAGCCCTACCAATGAGCACCGGGAACAAGTTCAAAGGCTTGTTCCCGGTTCCTGCCGATTACATCGGGGGATAGATCGCCCATCCCTCGAAAACTCATCCAATTTGACGCGGCCAAACCGAATTCTTGACCCGCTTTTGCCGCCTTCAGCTACCCACAGATTCTGCTTAGGAGGCCAAAGTTCATTGCGCTGCGCCGTTGCAGAGAAACACTTCAATACCCAACTGACTGAATGCCACCGCCTTGGCCATAAGAGCTTTGTCGGCTGAAGCGTTGTCGTTCGCGTAAGCGACCTGAATATGGTTTGACTTATGCCGAGCCATGAGTTGGTCGCGCGTTACCCCGTGTAATACAGCGTTCATCATTGGCCACTGAGGCGTGGTGATCCGCCAGCGGCGTTCGACCTCATCTTGCGGCAGATCGACAACCGTCGCCCTGCCGAGGTCCGCGTTTAGTTTATTGTTCATCACGTAAACACGGCTCCAGACAATCTCGCCCGGCTTACTTACCCCTTTCAGCGTGCCGCCGCCAAGTGGGAAATACATGCTTGGCTGCCGCTCACTCGTCGCGCCCTTATAGCCGCCGGTCAGGTGCCGCGCCGGCACAGCGCCTGAGATCTCGAGCACCCATACGAATTGGCCACAGTATTCCTCCCCGAAACGAATATCGTGCAATGTCGTTTCCGGGTCGAGGCCCAGTTGCTGCCAGACACGGTTAGTTACGAGAGCATCCACACCCGCGCACTCATCCACTTCGTTAAAGTGGGGCAGCGCCTGGCTTGGGTAAAGCACACGGCTTCTATTCACCGCGGTTACGGGCGGCCGGTCAACATTGTTGAGCAGACCTTCGACGAGATCGGATGCGGGTGTCAGGTCTTTCAGACCTTGCTGATACTGGATTCCAATAGCATCACAACCAAACCCGTCCGCAATGCGAACCGCGGCAATGTACATTCGGCATTGCTCCAAAATCTGATCCTCGGTCAGTTCCGTGGCCGTGTCCAAGCCCGTGTGGAAGCTCATGCCCCGGGACAGCAGCCACGAGTACACCTCTTGCGCCTCCTCCCGCGGTATTTCCCGCATCGCAGCATACAGCGCCGATTGGCTGAGGCGCTCTTTGAAGATGCCCATAGGGTGAAGTAATTCATCCGGGATGATGGCGTTGTACATGCCCATGCATCCCTCGTCGAAGACTCCAAGAATGGCTTTGTCGTGCAGAATTTTCTCGGCTACCCGTCGACCGACACGATCGGCGTCGGCGGTCACGGCGCAAGATTTCAACGGCATCACATGTGAGGCGTCGTGCTCAATCCTCCTGCCGCCGAGCCAGGTTTCTAGCTTCCGCAGGAAGTACTCATCCGAAAAATCCGTGCTCCACAAAGTGTCGTAGGGCACGCCTGCCTTCGACAGGCAGGCGTTCAGATTCAACATGCCCACCAGACCAGGCCATTGCCCGCTCCAGTTCGCGACCGTCAGGATCGGACCGCGGTGATGAATCAGGCCTCCCAGGACATGGTGGCTATACTGCCACACCGCTTCCACTACCACCACCGGGGCATTCGTTGGGATTCCTTGAAATACCTCGAGCCCATAGCGCTGGCTATCGATAAATCCATGGCCTTTGTCTGCCAGAATCGGATGGGCACGGACGACATCGTGGCCAAGCCGCCGAATGACTCCTGTCAGGGCCTCTTCGACTGCATTCTGGGCAGGCCAGCACAGTTGATTGGCCAATAGGCGAAGATCGCCACTGGCGACCATGAAGATGGAGGAAGACATGCGATAAACTCCTTTGCTGAAGCGCAGCCAGTATAGCCGAGAAGTCAAGTCCGAAGTTTTCTGTAGAATCCCATTCCTCATGATTGTTGGTTTCTACTCTTGTTGGTTGAGCCTGCCCATCCACTCCTGGTCGGCTTCCATCAACATGCGCGGCTTGTATCCGTCGCGCCGGCCCCGCCGCTCTCCCGTCCGCTCGTAGGTCTCGGCGCCCAGAAAACTGGTTATCTCGGCCTCCAGAACCTGCTGCACCGCCCGCTCTACCATCTGGCGCAGAAAATCCTCGCCGCCGATTCCAACTGCTGTTATGAAGAAATCTCAATACCCTCTCCCTTGCGAGCTA
>JAJZVZ010000185.1 GCA_021846945.1 Acidobacteriota bacterium
AATATTGCTTGCAACGCTGGCGGAACGTGGAGCTGAACTGCCCAAGCTGGGACCGCTGAAAGAATTGATAAGCTCGGCTACGGAAATGGGCGCAGCCTTTGGAGGACGGACGCACTAGTGGATGGTCCCGAGCTTGCATGTAAGGCAGCCGCCGGGCGGAGTGAACAGGTGACCTACTCGACGATTGTGGTTACAGACAAAGCCCCGGTGCGGACGATCACACTGAACCGCCCCGAGCGCCGAAACGCGATGACTCCCGAGATGCAGGTGGAGCTGATCGCTGCGCTGGAAGATGCCGCGCAGAGCGGTTGCCGCGTGCTCGTGCTGGCCGGAGCGGGCGAAGCGTTTTGCTCGGGCCTCGACTTGTCGGTATTGCAGTCGATGCGCAATACGACAGCCGTGGAGTACCGCGTCGATGCCGAACGGATCGCCAGACTTTTTCTTGCCTTGTACGAGCTGCCATTGCCTGCAATTGCGGCAGTGCACGGCGCGGCGATCGCCGGCGGAGCGGGCCTGGCTGCAATTTGCGACTTCACGCTGGCCACACCCGAGGCGAAATTTGGCTTTACGGAAACAAGGATCGGCTTTGTGCCTGCGGTGGTGTCGGCCTTTCTCGCCTTGCAGATCGGCGACAAGCGCAGCCGTGACCTGCTTCTGACCGGGCGCATCATCGATGCGGAAGAGGCTTTGCGGCTGGGGCTGATAAACGAAGTCGCGCCACCCGGCGAGCTGATGCGATCCGTGGATGCACTCACTCAGATGCTGACAGCCAACAGTCCGCAATCACTGAGTACGACGAAGCGGCTGATGGCGGCGCAGCACCGGGCGTGGCTCGATGCGGCGCTGGTTGAGGCGATTGAGGCGAGTGTCCAGGCGCGCGAGACGGAGGATTTTCGCGAAGGGCTCGCGGCGTTTCTGGAGAAGCGCAAGCCGGTGTGGGCGAAGTGATTCGAGCGAGCGCCGCGGACCTTTAGCGAAAGCGGATGCGCACCTCCGTTCGCTGTTGCAACTGCTCGCGCGTGACGCCCTCTGCGAGTTCGACAGCTTCAAAGCCCGCAGGAGTAATGTCAAGCACGCACAAATCCGTAATCACGCGATGGACGACGCCTGCTCCGGTAAGGGGCAACGTACATTGACGCAGCAGCTTGGCGCCGCCGTCCGCGGTGGTGTGCTCCATGACGACCAGCACGCGCCGCACGCCTGAGACGATGTCCATGGCGCCGCCCATGCCTTTTACGCGCTTGCCGGGAATCATCCAATTGGCAAGGTCGCCGCGCTCCGAAACCTGCATGGCGCCGAGAATGGTAAGGTCGATATGCCCGCCGCGAATCATGGCGAACGACTCGGCGCTCGAAAAGATTGATGCGCCCGGGACGAGCGTCACAGTCTCCTTGCCCGCGTTGATCAAGTCGGCGTCAATCTCTGCTTCGCGCGGGAACGGCCCCATGCCGAGCAGGCCGTTCTCTGATTGCAGAGTTACGGTCATCCCCGCAGGAATATAGTTGGCGACCAGTGTAGGGATGCCGATGCCGAGATTCACGTAAAAGCCGTCTTGCAGCTCCTCTGCCGCACGCGCGGCCATCTGTTGGCGGGTCCAAGCCACGGCTCTACTCCTTGCGTGTGGTTCTCTTCTCGATGCGTCTTTCCGGATGCGGATGATGCACGAGGCGTTGCACATAAATGCCCGGCGTATGAATCTCGTCGGGATCGAGTTCGCCGGGCTCAACTACGATCTCGGCTTCAGCCACGGTGATTCTGCCGCAGGCGGCCGCATGCGGATTGAAGTTACGCGCGGTACGGCGATAGACGAGATTGCCGTGAAGGTCGGCCTTCCACGCCTTGACCAGTGAGACGTCGGCGCGAATGCCGCGCTCGAGAATGTAGGTTAGGCCGTCGAACTCCTTACGCTCTTTGCCTTCGGCGACCAGCGTGCCAACGCCCGTGCGCGTATAGAAACCGGGGATGCCGGCGCCGCCCGCTCTCATTCGCTCTGCAAGCGTTCCTTGCGGGCAGAACTCAACCTCCAGCTCGCCAGAGATATACTGGCGCTCGAACTCGGCGTTTTCACCTACGTAACTGGAAATCATTTTTTTCACCTGGCGGGTCTGGAGCAGCAGCCCCAGGCCCCAGTCATCCACACCCGCGTTATTGCTGGCGATGGTGAGATCGCGCACACCGGTATCGCGCAAGGCGAGAATCAGCGCTTCGGGAATGCCACACAGGCCAAAGCCGCCGATGGCCAGCAACATGCCGTCATGGACAATGCCGTCGAGCGCTGAACGCGCGTCTGGCCATAGCTTGTTCCTTCCCGATGAGCGGTCGCTTCGCATCCCTTGCACGCTCCCCCTAAAACGACGTCACTTATCTCTGATGCTAACTCCGAACGAGCTGTTTCAATTACGTTGAGTGATTACGAATTGCTCCGGATATGATCGCCGGGCCTCTCACTGCACCAGCATCATAGGCGCGCCCCAGAATGCAACGCGATGGCCGGTCGGATCGAGCACGTTGATCTGGCACTGATATCTGCCCGGCGCAAGTCCATTTAACGGGATATGAAAGGTGAACGGCGTCATCCCCAGACGGCTCGTGGGCAGAGGCGTGACGGCAAGGGGCCTTGATGCAAAAGCTTGCTTGCCATCGTGATAGAAGCTCACATAAGCGATAAGCGGGGACGCAGCCTTGACGGGCGGCGCGGCGGAATGAGCTGTCGCAGATGTCGTGGATGAGGCGGCGGCCGGCGCGCCCGCATAGGCCTGGAGATAGACGTACATCTCGCGGCCGATGCGGAAGACCCGCGTCACGCTGGGAACAAGCTTGGAGCCTTCCTGAACGAGGGGATCGTTCGCGTTGTTCCTGGCCTGCTGCTTGCCCTTTTCGACGTTGAAGAGCGCGTCCTTCAGGTCCACGCGCTGGCTGCTCAACACCACGGAGCTGATCGGAAGACGAGTAGTTACCTTGTTCAGGTTGGGAATCGTGAATTCGGTCTGATAGGTTCCGATCCTTCCCGTCTCGTCGTCACGCGCCAGGAACTTGATGGAATAGCGGCCGGGCAGAAGCGTGAAGCCGGTGTCATACTCAATGGGGCTTTTGGCCAATTGCGCCGCTGTTTCATCGCTGATTTTAGGGTTCACGAAATCGCGAATATTCTGGACCGTGAAACCGCCCACTTCGTCCTTGATTTCGCCAACGAAATCGATCAGCGTGCGTTGCGTCCCAAACCGCTTGGCCAAGGCAAGTTCGCGGCCGGGAATCTTGACGATGATAGGCACGAAGTATTCGGCGCGGTTGAGCTGGAAATAATCGATCTCCATGGAGATGGTGAGATCGGTAATAGGATCTTCCTGCATCAGCGCATCTTCAAGCTGGCGCTCCTTGTCAGCCTCGGTAAATTTGGCGAAGACCTTGCCGGCATAGTATCCGCGGCGGTAGTCGAGGGCGGCGTCCTGCGCGGGATTGAGCGTGATCTTGATGCGGCGGAAGCGGCCGTTCTGCGCTGTATTGGTGGTGTAGTAGCCGACGATGTAATAGTCGGAGATGGCATGCTGCGCCTGCACGATTCCGCGGGTAAGGTCGTTGTTGTCGAAAAGCGCCTTGCCGCCGGTGTCGGCGGCCAGCGAGTACATCGTGTCTTGCGACTGCTGAAAGCGGTCGGTGACTGCCTGCATGCCCGCGCCCGAGTACATGTTCACATTGCCCGGCGAGCCTTGCGTCGCATCACCGAGCGGCGGCATGGCTACCAGCCCGCGCGCATCAATGGGCCAGAAGGAGACACCGGAACGGATGGCAGCATCGATCGTTGCATGCAACTGTGCCTGGTTATCGACGCCGTTGAGGCGCATGCCGCTGGCAAAGTAGACAAGCACCTTCTTCTCGCTCAGGTCTCCCAGCATCTTGGCAGCGGTTTGCAACGCGGAGAGCTGCCGATCAGTGTTGAAGATGTTGAACTCGCTATCATCCTGGCCGAAGGCGGCGCCCGTATCGGCGCTGCCGGAGTCATCAACGGACTCATCATTGCCCTGACCTTCGCCCACGATCATGGTTTCCAGAATGCTCAGCAGGCGGTTGCGGTCCGCGGTGAAGTCCTGGAGCACATCGACCGAGCCGCCGTTGAAACGAAGAACGGCAACCAGATCGGCGGGCGTCATCTGCGTGCGGATGAAGGTTTGCGCGGCGGTGAGCGCGCGCTCCTGATCCTGCGGCGGCATGGCCGACATGTCGAAGTAAAGAGCAATCAGCCGACGGTCGTTATATGCCGTGCTGCCTGGCTTTTCCGGCGCTATCTGCGTGCGGACCAGGTGATTGTAGAGGGTAATGTCTTCCTCGGAAGGTTTCATCGCGGGCATGGTCGCCACTTCATTCGAGAGGCGCTGATGCTCGCAGATGCGCACCGTCTGCGGTACGCCATCTTCCGTGACGACAAAGTTTTTCGCCGTCAGCCCGCTGATGAAGTTGCCCTTCTTGTCCTTCACCGTCACAGTTTCTATCACCAACTGCGAGTTGAGCCGCATGGTGTAGGAGGGAGTCTGGCCCGGCGTCGAGTTTGTACCGATCGTCTGCGCGGCAACGCTCGCGGGCAGTCCCGCGACAAGTAAGGCAATAATGAGCCGGCGCATCATCAGAACCTCAACCTCCCGGTAATCTGCATGGTACGCATGCCGCTGGTGTTCGCTGGCAGCCCAAAAGTCGTGCCGTTCACGATCGTGTTCCATGAGGTAAAGACCGCATGGTTAAGCAGGTTTGTGGCATCGATCCGAACGTCCAGATTGAACGGCTCGTGCAGGCGGAAGGTGCGCGCAAGCGACTCATTGAGGCTGAATTGCGAAGGGCCGGTGATGGAGTCGCGCCGCGCCGTTCCCCACTGGCCCGCGGCTGGCGCGCTGAATGCTGCCGCATTCAGATGATAACCACCTGAACCCGCATACACCGGCGCGCCAGTCAGGTCGGCGCGGATCGTGTTGGCAAAGCCTGTGCCGGGCACCGCGGCCAGATAAATCGGAGTCTCCGGGAAACCGGTGCCGGCCGAAATCTGGGTGCGCGCGGTCCATTCTTTCAGCAGCCGACCGCGCCATCCACTCATCAGCGAGCCGCCGCCAAGGCCCATCCCGCTGGTGTATTGAATGAGCGCGGTGACGAGGTGCCGCTGATCGAAGGTCGAAAGCCCGCGCTCGGCGCTCAGGTCGAGCCAGTTCTGCGCAACCGTTGCTGAAGCGGACGTTTGCGCCGTGCTCGACGCTGTCGTCGCCGCCGCGTGTCCCTGCGCGCCCACCTGTGCATCGTCGTCTATGGCCTTGGCGTAGGTGTAATCGACGGTGGCCGTGAAGCCGCCGCGCAGCCTGCGCCGCAACTGAATCATGCCGGCCTCTCGCGTCGAGTTGCCGCCCGAGGTGCGGTAAATGAATCCCCTGGGGCACGATGGACAGGGATTAGTTGCGCCAATGGGATAGGTGTTCGGAAGAAACTGCTGCATTCCGCGTGTGCCTTTTGTGCCCATATAAGTAAGTGTCATCACCAGCGCCCAGGGCATGTCGCGCTGCGCGGACAACTGCCAGTTTTGCGCATAGCCTACGCGAAAGTTGGGATCGATGGCGAAGTTGTCAGGGGTGGTTCCGGCACAGTTGCGAAAACCATCGGCCAGCGTCAGCGGGCATGTGCTGCTGTTGGCGACGTTGAAGCTCGTCGAGAGCGGCGCCTGCTGTGACATGCTTTCGGCAGCCGAAAGATAGACCGACGTATCGTCATAGACGCCGTAACCGGCGCGAATCACCAGTGTGGATGCGGGAATTGGCCGCCACGAGATGCCGACGCGCGGCTCGTAGCCGAGCAGGTCCGGCCGCACCAGCGAGCGCGGATAGTGTATGCCGGTGAGCGCGCCGATGGGGTTGTTGCCGATGAGCGGCGCAACCGCGCTGAATCCCGGCACAACGTCGAGGTTCACGAGTCTGCCGAACAGCTCAGTCATGGGCGCGCCGTAGTCCCAGCGTACTCCGGCGTCGATCGTCAGTTCGGGGCGCATGCGCCAGTCGTCGTTCAGGTAGAGGTCGTAGACGGATTGACGAAAATATTTGTCTGGATTGCCGTAGGCAATGGTGCTGGTGTCGGGGATGCCGAGCAGAAAATCCGCGAGGTCGGAGCCGGTCGCGCCCGTGTTTGACGTGCCCGGCGCCTGGGTTGCCGCACCCGTGAACGAGAAGCCTCCACGCGGATTCTGCTGCCCGAATTGGTTGAACTCCTGCCGCCGAAAGTCGCCGCCGAAGGTGAAGTAGTGGCGCCCATGCGCGGTGGAAACCTGGACAACCAAAGCATCGGTGCGGTTGCGGTTGAACTGGCTGTTGGCATCGCTGAGCGATGTGATGCTCGCGAACGAAAGACTGGGCGGACCCCAGTTGGACGGATCCTGATCGTTGCCTTTGATGCCCGCCAGGCCAGAAATGTTTGTGTACCCCTCGAACTCGGGCCGTACCAGAGTCCGCAGCCGTGTAAAGTGATAGCCGAGCAGCACGAAGGTCTGGTGCAGGTAGCGGTGCTGCCAGTTCATGTTCGCGTCGAGGCCCAGTGTGTCCGTCGTATCGAGAAAGTTGAACAGGTTCACGTTGCCCGATCGCTGGCTTTGAAAGCCGAATCCGCCGTAAAGCTGATCGCGATGGCCGAGGGTCTTGTTCAGCCTCGACTGCAGCGCATCCGTATGCGCGTTGCTCAGCACTTCGGCTTGGTAGTTATAGCGCGCGTTGCCCGGCAGGTTCGGGAGCGGATAGAGATTGAGCAGCGCCGCCGCCTGCGGGCTCACGGGGATGTTGCCGGTGAAAGGCTGGCCGGTAGCGGGATTGTAGATGGTCACCGGCTGCCCCAGCGGATTGACGAGGCCCGCGAGATTGCCGTTGCGCTCCGCCGCGTCCGGCACCAGGCCAGTCGCGTTGGAGTCGTTTGCGTAACGCGTCCATTGATAGGCAACAAAAAAATTCGGTCCTCGCGGCAGAAGATGCGGAATCCGCAGCGGCCCGCCCAGCGTGACCAGCGTGGTAATGCGGTTGTAGGCGGCTTTGGGCGTCTGCTGCCCGGTCAGCGAGTACGGCCGCGCATCGAAGATCGAGTTGCCGGAGATGGCGCCAATGCTGCCGTTGTAAAGGCCGCGCACGCCGGGCCGGCGATTGCCGAAGGCCGGCGAGAGCGAAAACGGCGACGTATCGGCATTATTCACGCTGCCATTGATTAACAGGCCGTTCGCCGCTTTTTCCGCCTCTGATGCCGCGGGCGCGGGCGGAGCCTCGGGAACATTGGCCGCAGCTGGCCGGGCAGCCTGCTCGTTCGCGGCTGCTTGCGACTCCGTGGCGGGCCGCGTCTCCAGGGGCTTTGTCACCTGCGACTCGGCCACAAGCTGATGGAGCGGCAGAAGCTTCAGTTCCCACTTGCCCTGCGGCATGCTGGGCGCAACCGTCACCTGCCCCTTGACCGTGGCAAAGCCCGGCATCTGGATCTCAATTTTCCAAACGCCGTCGGCAAGGTCCTGGAAGTCGTACACGCCTTGCTGATCGGTCACGGCGCTGAAGTGCTTCGCGCCTTGCGTTACCGTCACCGTCGCCCCCGGCACCGGCACCGCGCCATAGAAGACCTGCCCGTAATACTGCGTGGCCCATGCAGGAATCGCGGCGCAAAGCCACAGCACCGAACAGACGAACGAAATGTGAGCAAAGCGCCGCAATCTCACCGATATTGACTCCAACCTTGTGCTAATTCGGTGAAGGCTGCGTCACGTGGTCGAGCACCATCGTCTCCACGTCGGCCTTGCCCGATTCCAGCTTCAGCCCGATCTGCTCCTGAATGGCCGTGAACAGCGGCGGAGGCGCATCGGGGGCGTTGCTGGGAGGCGGAACGCGGATACCCATGCCGCCAAACTGCGACTCATCTGGGGTCCACTTCAGCAGAAAATCCCACTTGCCGGTCAGCCCTGTCTGATCCACCACCGGGCGATCGAGCACGGCCGACTGCATAAGCTCCGCAAAGTCGCCCATGGTGGCGTTGCGCACCGTGAGCACGCCGAGGCCGCGGAAGAACAAGCCCGGCAGCCCGTTTGGACTCCCCGTGTTCTGGGTCATCTTCGGCCCGCCCTTTGCCACCGTCAGCAGGTAGGCTGAGAGTTCCTTCTTGTCTGTGTGAAACTTGAGCTGGAAGCGGTCAGCCAGCAGCTTCTGGTACATGCCCTGCAACTGCGCCCGGTTGGGCGTGCCCGGCTGATCGGGCTCGCCGTTAATATCGAACTTTTCCGAGCCCGCCCAGGATGGCGCGCCGATCACCTGCTTCTGCTGTACGTTGTAAGCGAAGGTGATGAGGTCCATCAGCGTGGTGTTGACCGTGAGAACCCGGTGGCCGCGCACGCCGAAGAGCTTGCCCGGCTCATCTGGCTTGCTGGGCTTGACGGTCGCCACTTCGAAGCTGGGTTTGGCGTCAGCGGCCATCTGCGGCACTCTGGGGGGCGGTTTGGGAATGGTCCACTCGGTCTCTGGCGTAGCCCGCTCCAGCAGCAGCGGCAGCGGGTGCGGGCCCTGCGTCCACGTCCCTGCAATCGACTTGCCGTCTTTGGACATCGTGCCCTCATAGCTGCCATCAATGATCTGAATGGCGTACTTGAATACGCCACTCTCAAAGCTCGCCGAGCTGGCCGTCATGCCCTGGCCGCCCTGGTCGATGCTGTAATCCACTACCTTCAGCACGCCCTTATCTGTCCTGCTGATTTGGTTCACAATGCGCAGGTCGATAGCAGGACGGTTGCCCGCAGCGGGCACGTGCAGCGTGCCCTGCCATGTTCCTGCAATGTCGTGGTTCGGCGCTGCGGCCGCGGCCTGCGCACCTGCCCGGCGCGCATAAAGGGCCGGAAGCAGTCCGGCGGCGATGCAGGCGAGGGCAACCAATGCCTTCCTGCCGAACATGAAGTTGCGCGCAGCACGTTGATCCTTCATGCCGACGCTCCTTTTCTAACGTGG
>JAJZVZ010000186.1 GCA_021846945.1 Acidobacteriota bacterium
CGCAAAAGATTTTGACGCTTTACGACCGGCTCCGATACAGACTGCTGCCTTATATCTATACTCTTGCCGCCATGACCACCTACGAAAGCTACACTCCTATGCGTGCCTTGCCTTTTGATTTTCGTGTAGACCCGAAGATCCTGGATATCTCCGATGAGTTCATGTTTGGTCCGTCACTGCTGGTAGCACCCGTGACCGATCCGGGCGTCAGCTTCCGGCATGTGTACCTGCCCCAGGGTGCGGACTGGTACGATTTCTGGACCGGAGAGCGCGTTCGAGGCGGACAGGATGAGGAGCGCGCGACGCCGCTCGACACTTTACCGCTCTATGTCCGCGCGGGAAGCATAGTTCCGATGGGGCCGGAGTCAGAATTTAGCGATCAACATCCAAATGGCCCGATTGAGGTGAGAATTTATCCTGGAAACGATGGCAAATACCGTTTATACGAAGACGACGGTACATCCTATGATTACGAAAAGGGGCTTTATGCCTGGATCGGCATGCAGTGGAATGACAAGACTCGAGTCTTTACCTTAGACGCGAGGCGTGGCAGCTATCCGGGAATGAAGACACACCTCGAATTTGTCGTTGTTCTCGTCGAGCCAGGCCAAGGTACTGGAGAAGCCGTGTCAGGCGGGGGCCGCACCGTCGAATATGACGGGGCGGCACGGACAGTACGCTTCTGATGAGGGCACGGTGTATGGCGGCATTGGGAAGGAGCAAGTCAGCGCTGCGACCGTTCAGAGGCCAAATCGACGGCGCGTTTCCAAATGGTGGTGTTTCTTTCCAAAGATCGTTGGATACGGCCGGCAGGACCAAGAGTCGCAATGTTCAGAGCTATCTGATGAGCCGGCCCCTAGGAGCCTGTCGGGCATAGAAGGGTGACGGGGGGCTACAGCACGGCGAGCTTCGCGTGGTTTATGTTCTAGTCATGGGTCAGAACTTGCTTCCCGACACGATCAACCAGACGCTCATGTCTCCCCCCTTGGCTGCATGAATGGCTGCCGGAGGGCCATCTGGCGCGGTGTCCGGCTGATGTGGTCTCGTCGCTGGATCTAAGCGCGATTTATAAGTCCTATTTGGATAAGGATGGGCCGAGCAGGCCGATGCCCAGGAGGACGCGCAGTTTGGCCGGTAGCGGCGCGGCGACGAGTTACCCGCCGAGTTACAACGGCGGGAGAGCCGCCCGCAGAAGATCCAGCAGGCCAAGGCGGCGCTGGAGGCGGCGGCGCGCAAGGAAGCCGAGCAGCAACGCTCCGAAGCCGAGAAGAAACTGGCCAGGCGTGAAGACGAAGCCGGGCGTACCGGCAACAAGCCGTGCGGTCGTGCGCCGGCAATACCCGATCCCGCCGCGGCCAGGCCCGAAGATAAGTCGCAGTATAACTTCACCGATCCCGAGAGCCGCATCATGCCGGATGGCGCGAACAAAGGCAGCTTCGTGCAAGGCTATAACGCGCAGATCGCCGTCGACGCGGCGGCGCAGGTGATCGTGGCCGCCGATGTGACGCAGGAAACCAACGACAAACAGCAGTCGACGCCGATGCTCCAGCAGGTCGAGGAGAATCTAGAACAGAAGCCGGAACGGGCCACCGCCGATGCGGGGTACTTCAGCGAGGCCAATGCGACCGATCCTTCTCTGGAAGGCATCGACTTATACATCGCTACGGGCCGCGAGAATCACAGCATACCAGCGGAAGTTATCCCGGTCGAGCCGCCCCCCGGCGCCACGGCGAAAGAGAAGATGCGGCATAAGTTTCGGACCGAGTCCAGGCGCGCCACTTACAAGATGCGCAAGGCGATCGTCGAGCCGATCTTCGGGCAGATCGAGGAGCAGCTTGGTTTTCGCCGTTTCAGTTTGCGCGGTCGCGAGAACGCGCGCCGCGAATGGCGGCTGGTGTGCGCGGTGAGCAATCTGTTGAAGCTGTTCCGTTCCGGCAGGACGCCGGAGATGGCGATTCAGGGAGCATAGATCAGCGGAAAATCGTCCCGCCGGCCTCAAAAATGCTGCTAAAAACGGAACCGGCACGAGGGAAAGACGCTACCGGCGGCAATCTGGCTCCGCCCTTGCCACGCCAGCTACGGCACAGCACTGCCCCCACCCTACCTGCAAAAACGCTATGAGCGACAGACTCCTAGGAACGCTCAGGAAGGTGAAATGTGCAGAGGCTGCGCATTGCCACGGGATTCAAAGAGCGTCCCCTGAGCGCCCTCATCTCTGGATGTAGCGCGGAGACGAGATGCGGACCAGAAGGATATCGTGAGTACCAATCTCCAGGGGCATGCCATCAGTTAGCGTGATCTGTTCGCCGGTCCACAGGTTCCTGCCTTGCTGCCGTCCTTGCAACTGAAGTTTTGCCAGACTGAGGTGAAACGGATGCGTGGAATAGCGCTGGGAGCCGGCGTTCAGCACCGCAATCGCCAGGCCGCCGCCTGAAAGCCGCCGCGTCCACACTTCCACCTCGCCGTCGGTATAGGCACGCCTGGCCTGCTGTCCCAGCTTGTCCTGGTCAATGGCAATCACATCCCGGTTGGTGAGAATCGACTGTACCGCAGGGGTCATTGTGGCAAGATCGTTGCCCGCGATCAGGGGCGCAGCCAGCATGGCCCACATGGAGAAGTGAGAGCGGTTCTCGGCCAGAGACAGTTTGCCATTGCCGACCTCAAGCATGTCGGGATCATTCCAATGGCCAGGGCCGGCATACTGCGCAAGCCCCGACTGCTGGCTCAGGATCGCATAGATGCGATCCCAGTGGGGATTGATGTCGCCCGTGGTCCGCCACAGATTTCCACCCACCGATGGCGCCCACTCCCAGACAGCGTCCATGCCGTACTGGCAGAGAGAGAGGACAATTGGTCTTCCGGTTCGCTGCAGCGCAAGGTGCATCTTTCCGTAGGCATCTTCCATCAGCCGCATTCTCTCCGCCGGATCGTTTGGCGCCTGCTTCTGCATTACATTGCCGAAGCTGCAGAGGTCGTACTTGAGGTAATCGACACCCCACTTCGCGTAGGTGTCGGCATCCTGCTGGACATGGCCATAGCTGCCCTCGTAACCCCCGCAGGTTTTGGGGCCCGGAGACGAGTAGATGCCAAGCAGCAGGCCCTTCGAATGGACATAATCCGCGAGGGCCTTCATGTCGGGAAACTTGCTGTTGGAGTGAATGACTCCCTGCGCATCGCGCTGTCCCTCCCAGGTGTCATCAATGTTGATGTATTTGTAGCCTGCATCCCTCATGCCGCTGGAGACCATGAAATCGGCGGCAGCTCGAATGTCAGCGTCAGTGACCTTACCCGCGAAGTAATTCCAGCTATTCCAGCCCATGGGAGGGGTGGCGGCGAGCGCGGCAGAGCCGGCATTTGTCTGAGCGCCTGCCCTCGGCGCCGTGGCAGCAGGAAGGAACGAAAGAAGAAGAAGTGACAGGAAGCGAATCGGATACATCTCGGGATCTCCTCAAAAGGCAGGCTATTGTCCAAGCGGACAGCTAACTCATCCATGCTACTAGCTATAAAAAACGGCTTCCTCCGTGCCGTCGAGTTGCATCGGCAGATCAAAATCCAGGACGTAGCGAGTCAGCACCACGCAACCGTTCCTGGTCGCCGTGAGATAGAGTAACGCATCATCGAGCACTTTGCGCCGCTCGTTCTTGCCGTAGTGCTGCAGCCGTCCAAGGAGCCCAGCGAGGATGCCGGCTTCCCGCCATACATCCCTATTCGGCGAGAGTATGCGATGTTCCGGCCTCAGGTCGATGGACTCGGCAACCTGGTGGACCCCGTCACCATCGGCCCTGCCCCCGCAAAACGGGTTCTTCCGTGGAATTCGTGGGTAGCCGAAGGCGAAGTAAGGAGTATGGAGGCGGCGGCGGCGACCGAGTGATTCACTGCGGCGCAAGTATGGCCAAACGATTTTCCTTGCATGTTGGGGATATGTAAGAATATATTGCTTATAAGCAACATGAAGTCGAATATGGGAAACGATTTATATAACCGGATCGCAGTGCTACGGGCGGAGAGAGATCTTTCGCGGCAGGATCTTGCGGACGCTCTGGGGATCAATTACCAGACAGTGGGATTTCTGGAGCGCGGGGACTACAACCCGTCGCTGACGCTGGCGCTGGATTTAAGCGCGTACTTCGGGCTTCCGGTAGAGGCGATCTTTTCGCGCAAGCCGTTACGTCCGTTGAGCGAGACGGTGTACGGCGACTCGCCGAAAAAAGGAAGGCGATGAAGGGGAGGGCACGATGACGTCTGGGAGGTACAGGACTTTGGGAATACCGATGCAGAAGCGGAGTGCGCGGCGGAAGTTGGTGATGGCCGCGTATGCGGTGCTGCTGTTGTTGTGCGGATCAACGTTTGTAATGCATCTGCTCTACGGCAACAACGAGCTTCTGCCGTTCAGCGTTGTGATCAATGGATCGATTGTGGTGGGCATCTTCTTGTTCGGCGGCCTTAGAGGATTTGGAGGGCGGTGGGGACTGATCAAGCCGTTCGCGAACAGGCCGCCCTGCCCGGAGCCTCCGATGGTGACGCTGGTCCGGCTGCAGTTGTCGCCGGAATCGCTGCTCCAGGCGAATGAGTCGGACTGGAGAAATGACGAGCGAGAGATAGCGCGGCGGGATCGAGCGCACGATCAGGCGTTTCAGGCGGTGGGTATTGGCGTAATGTTGACCCTCCTTCTCGCGTTCTGTGCGTTCGATCCGCGGCAACAACTGATCTCCGAGAAAGTGTTGCGTAACGTGCTGGTCCTGGTGGCGTTGATGACGAGCGTGCTGGTATTGACGCTGCCGTCAGCGATCATTTTGTGGAACGAGCCGGATATGGATGCAGGTTGATGTGACTTCAAACCAGACAGTGACACGAAAGGAGAGGGAGTGATGGTCAGACAGATGAGCTTTTGGGGAATGCGGCTGCGGACGCGCAGTCAACGGCGGACGCTGGTGGCAAGCTATTACGCTGTGCTGATGCTTGTGGCTGCTGCCGGACTGATGCAGATCGGGTTCCGCGATGCGTGGTTCATGATTTACTTTACGTTCTGGATGGCGCTTTTCCTCGGCGGCATCTATGGCTGGGGGCCGGTCAAGGCCTATCAACGGCCCATCCTGCCGCTGGATATGGGAGGGAGGAGCGGCACCCTCTGGGATAAACAGCCGGAGCGGTTGCTGGAACTTGGGCTCAGCATCGACAGCGCGAACCGTGTCGATCGCGACAGCGACGACTGGACGCCGCTGGATGAACGCGAGACGGCTGAGCGCGATCATGCGCACTATCAGGCTTACAGAATTCTGCGCTGGTCGCTAGGCTTCGCGATAGTAGGTTACTGGCTGAGCCTGCACTGGGCCTATTCCTGGATCAATGGAAGGCTGCCGACGCTGACGATGGTGGTGCTGATCTATGTGTTGACGCTGCCGCAGGCGATTCTTTTGTGGAACGAGCCGGATATGGATGCGGGTTGATGTTGTTGGGATCTTGTGATCGCAGGCAAACACGCGGAAGGAGGAAGCATGGTGCAGCAGACCAAGTTCTGGGGGATGCCGCTGAAGACGCGGCGGCAGCGGCGCATGTTGGCGGTGGGGTATTACGTGTTGTTTGTGGCGACGGCGGCGGTGGAATTCCGGGTGGGGCCAAAGTCGTGGCCGGTCATGATTCAGGTCGCGTTTGTGATGGCGATACTGCTGGGTGGAATTTCGTATGAGGGTCCGGTGAAGGCTTACGAGAGACTAACCGTGCCGCTGGATCAGGACGGGCCCCAGACGCTGAACCTGAGTGGGCGGAGGGAGAGCCGTTGGTGGACGCCGCTGGATGAGCGTGAACGGATGGAACGCAATCAGGCGCACTACACGGCGTATCGGATTTTGCGGTGGACCGTGGGGTTGGGGGCTGGGGCGTATGTGCTTAGCCTGAACTGGACGTACGCGGGAGGGCGATGGGACCTGGGCAAACAACTGCCAGTGCTGGTGTGGATGCTGGTGGTGTATGTGCTGAGCTTGCCGCAGGCGGTGGCGTTGTGGACCGAACCGCAGGGGCTGGCGGAAGAACTGGCTGCGGTGCGGATGAGGGGGCAACGCGGCGTTTAAAGCGTTTTCAGTGTTGATGGACACCCCGCGGGCCGGCAGCCGCGTTTTCATCAAGGAAAACGCCCACCGAGGTCGAGGGGCCCGGGTTCGCCTGAACTGAAAACGCCTTAGAATCAGCGTTCCGCCAGCCTCTCTGCTCCGTTGTACCCCACGCTGCGTCAACGGCACATCTTGGGCAACTGCTCCTTCGGCTCGTTCGCATCGGGCAGATTGACGTTACGGACCTGCGCCTCCAACTCGAGCAGCGGCCCTCCGCCCGGATTAGGCCACCTTGGAATCGACGTTGCCCACAGGCCTTCCGCCTTACGCAAGATTGCCCAGAATCTGATCGTATGTGCGGTTCTCCTTGATGATGTACAGGACGTACCGGATGGGGTTGGGTCCGCCGTCGGCAATGACCATCTTTTCATTCGCGGCTCGGATGGGCTGCGCGGCTGGCACGGTTTCCGTCCACGCCGCCAGATGACTTGCGATCCCGCTCTTGTCGATCGTCGCCAGCGAACCGTCAAAGCCGTGTTGCGATGCAGGTGCTCCGGCCATGGCGGCCTCTTTCAGCTCACACCTCCGCGAGCGCTCTCTGGAACAGTTGCCTTCCCCGCGCGATTGCGCGCTCGTCCAGTTCAACCCAGCGCGGATTGCGAATCAGACGGCGTAGTGCGGCAGCGATGCCGGCCTCCGGCAAAACGCCGGCCAGCTCCAGCACCGCGCCCAGCATCAC
Organism: Acidobacteriota bacterium; assembly: GCA_021846945.1. Taxonomy (GTDB): domain Bacteria; phylum Acidobacteriota; class Terriglobia; order Terriglobales; family Acidobacteriaceae; genus Telmatobacter. Next base: position 6,787 of record JAJZVZ010000186.1, read on the forward strand.
CATGTTGGCCGCGCGCTTGTCGCCTGTTCCGTTGGCCAGTTCGGTAAACGGGAGCGCGAGCACATGCACGCCCTCACGCCGGCAGTCGGCCGGAAACTCCTCGCCATCAAAGATCACCCATCCCCCGGGGCGCACGCTCTGGTCGAACTTGCGCAGCGAGGGCTCGTTCATGGCCACCAGCACATTCGGAGCCGAGACCAGCGGCGAATCGATGGCCTCGCGCGCCAGGCGTACATGGCAGTTCGAGGTTCCCGAGCGCATCTCCGGCCCGTAGGAAGGCAGCCACGAGACTTCCAGGCCCGCATCGAGGCCGGCCTCGGCCAGCACCTCGCCCAGCAGCAGCACGCCCTGTCCGCCAAAACCCGCGATGCGCACCTGCAGATCGATCGTTTGCCCGGCGTCCAGCGCATGCGCGTTGCCCTCCGGCAGATCGGCCTCGGCCACGCCCAGAATCCGCGGCAACTCGTCGAGCGCGGGCGCGGGCGCGAGCTCCGGCTTCGGCGCAGCCAGCCGTTCCTTGGTCTGGTCGCGGAAGACACCCAGCGGAAAGGTCTTCTCCATCGTCTCGCGTACCCAGTGCTGCGCCTCCACCGGCGACATCTCCCAGATGGTCGGGCAGGGCGAAAGCACCTCAACCAGCGAAAAGCCCAGTCCACGCACCTGGTTTTCGAGGGCGCGCCGGATGGCGCGGGCCGTCTGCGCGATCTGCTTGTTGTCGCCCAGACCGACGCGCTCGATGTAGACAGGCGCTTCGAGCGTGGCCAGCAGTTCGCTGACGTGCAGCGGGTACCCCTCAGTGGCGGCCTTGCGGCCCAGCGGGGTGGTCGTGCTCTTCTGCCCCAGCAGCGTCGTGGGCGCGGCCTGACCGCCGGTCATGCTGTAAATGGCGTTGTTGACAAAGATCACGGCGATGTTTTCGCCGCGATTGGCCGCGTGCAGAATCTCCGCCGAACCGATCGCGCAGAGATCGCCGTCGCCCTGGTAGCTGATCACGACGCTGCCGGGGAGGCTGCGGCTTACGGCTGTGGCCACTGCCGGCGCGCGCCCGTGCGCGGCTTGCACATTGCCCACGTCGAAGTAGTAGTACGTGAAAACACTGCAACCCACCGGGCCAACCAGGATCGTGCGATCCTGTACACCGAGTTCATCGATGGCCGCGGCAATCATCTTGTGAACGATTCCATGGCCGCAGCCCGGGCAGAAGTGCGTCTGGTGCTGCAACTCCGTCTTGCGCTCGTAACGATCGTAAAAGGAACGCGATTTGGCGTGCGCCACGGTGTAGCCGGCAACCGGTGAACTAGACATGGGCCATCCGCTCCTTTTCCAGTGCTTCTCTCTCCCTTGATTCTCGCGCTGGCGCAATCGGGCCTTGGGTGAGGCCCTCACGGCCGGCAATCTGCCGGACAAATTGCAACACGTCTTCGTGCGTCGGCACATTGCCGCCCACGCGGCTCAGAAACTCCACGGGGCGCGCGCCTCGGAGCGCCAATTCAACGTCCTCAATCATCTGCCCGTGGCTCAGCTCCACCACGATGAACAGCTTGGCCCGTTCGGCGACCTGCGCTATGCGCGCCTTGGGAAACGGATAGAGCGATACTGGCCGCAGCAGGCCCACCTTCAGCCCATCCGCGCGCGCCTCAGCCGTCACCGCCTTCAGAATCCGGCTCACAATGCCGTAGCCCACCAGCACGATCTCCGCGTCTTCGGTTCTCCACTCCTCGGCGCGGGTTTCGTTCTGCTCCGCCTGTTTGTACTTGGCTTCAAGAACCAGCGAGTGCTGCTCCATCTCGTCGAAGTCGATATGCAGCGAATTGATCAGATTGCCGCGCGAGGCCGCTGTTCCCGCCACCGCCCAGGCGGGTAGTTTCGGCAGGGTGGCCACTTGCGGAAATTCCACCGGCTCCATCGTCTGGCCAATGAAGCCATCGGCCATCAGCACCACCGGATTGCGGTAGCGGTCTGCCAGATCAAAGGCCAGCGCCGTCAGATCGGCCATCTCCTGCACCGAATTCGGCGCCAGCACGAGGGTGCGGTAGCTGCCATGGCCGCCACCCTTCACCACCTGATGGTAATCGCTCTGCTCGCTGCCCAGGTTGCCGAGCCCCGGTCCACCGCGCGTGATGTCGGC
>JAJZVZ010000187.1 GCA_021846945.1 Acidobacteriota bacterium
CAGCTTGGGGAAGCGCTCACGCAGCTGGTCGGCCACCGTCCGCCACTGCGTTCGTGCTGCCTCGGCCGTGTCCTGAACGAACACCGTGCCGATCGCAGCTGCGACCATGCGGCGCTGGGTCTTGCCAGCATGGGCCAGAGCGTTGCGCATGAAGTGCACGCGGCAGCGCTGCCAGGTGGCCTTCAGAACCTTGGCGACCGCTGCCTTGATCCCTTCGTGGCTGTCGCTGATGACGAGCTTGACCCCGCGCAGGCCGCGGCGGTTGCGCGCATGGTCCTCGGTGCGAACGAAGACGCTTTCCCAGCCGGTTTCTTTGCCACAGTCGTGGCCGTGGTCCGTAAGGCGATGCCCGATGCGCCAGGCGCGGCTCCCAGGTTCATGGCGTTGAAGCGGCCCAGCTACTTGCATGCCGTGGGCGGCGTCAGGCCGCCCCGCCGAGGCGACGCGGGACCCCTGTTAGGCCATCTGCTGAGCAGTCCAGTGTCGCCAGGTGAAGGTCATCCTGGCGCTCTAGTGCTTGCAGACTCCAGAGGCCGTAGAAGCCTGGATGCTTGTGACTTCCTGTCTTCCGGATACAGTCCGGACGGCACCCAGGTGCGACCCATTGGCACCCATCGATCGGGCAAACTCCGCTCTTGCCGGCGAATTGCTGATGATGCGGCGGGTAGCCTGAGGCAAAATGGCCTCGTAAGGCACCCAGCTTGGGTGCATGGGGCCAATGCCAATCCCTCTGCGCCATGCAGCGGAATTCCTTGGCAGTTCCCCAAGGGGTGCCCGTTGTTTCTTCCGCTGCACCCGACCATGGATTCGCGCCGATGGGCTTCTTCTGGTACCTGCTGTTCCTGACCATCACCTTTGTCCGGCCGGGCGCCTTCGCCCCCGCACTGGCTGCCTATCGCCCGGTGGCCGCGGTGATGTTGATTGGTCTGCTGTCCGTGCTGCCGTATACGCTGAGACGCAAGCAATGGCCGGCGCGGCCAGCCGCCTTTGCCAATTTAGGACTCCTCGTGCTGATGGGCGGCATTTCGGTCGCTGCCAATGGGTGGCTGGGTGGCGGCCTGCGCGCCATCGCAGATTTCCTGCCGGCCGCGCTGGCCGGAGCTCTCACCATGCTGAACCTTACGACGTGGCGGAGGCTGCGCATCGCCGGATGGATCATCGTCTGCTGCATGACCGGGCTTACCGCGCTGAGCCTGGACTCCTACTACACCGGCTACGACGCTCATCGCTATGTCATCGAGGATGGAGGGCCGATAGCCACCGCGGATCTGAAGTCCTTCATCCCCGCCGAGGTTGCGCGCCAAGGCGACCTGATCAGGATCCGAAGCGTCGGGATTTTCGCGGATCCGAACGACTTTTCGCAGATGATGCTGGTGGCGCTGGCGCTGGTATGGGGCCTGCGCAGGCGCAAGGGCAAGCTGCGCTGGCTGTTCACCTTTGCCCTGCCAGGCGCCATCTTGTTGTGGGGCATGTACCTCAGCCACTCCCGCGGAGCCTTGCTCGGCTTGGGTATGGCGACCATCGCCGCCTTCTGGAACAGCCTCGGCCCAACGCGCTCGGCCATTCTGCTAGGCCTAGGCGGCCTGCTGGCCAAGGCGGTCCAGTTCAGCGGCGGGCGGGCAATTTCCGATGCCGGAGAATCAGCAGCCCATCGGATCGATTACTGGAACCTGGGGCTACACCTGACGGCGAGCCATCCGCTGTTCGGTATCGGAATGGACAATTTCCACAACCTCAACACCCAAACCGGCCAGACCGCCCACAACACCTTCCTGCTCTGTGCCGCAGAACTGGGACTGATCGGCTTGTTCCTGTTCGCATCGCTGCTGGTCTTTTCCTTTCAGTCCGTGGCGGAAGTGATTCGAAGCAGTAGCGACACAGCAGAAGTGCAGCGCATGGCCACCGGACTGCGTGCCGCCCTGGCGGGCTTCCTCACGTGCGCCTGGTTTCTCTCGCGCACGTACGATCCCGTGCTGTACATCCTGCTGGGCATCTGCATGGCTGCCAGCCATGCGGCTGGCCGAATCGGCTCCGACCGCCGAAAATGGAAACTCTCCAGCGCGTTGTGGTCCTCCGGCATTCTGGTGTTGTTATACGCCTTTGTCATCGGACAGCGCCTGGCCGGGCATTCCTAGACTGCGCCACAAGGGGTGCAGTGACCTAACGACTTGCCACGGCCACGCTTATCCGGGTTATCAATTCTCTGTAATCGCGGCTTCCGATGAAATTGCTCGCCGCCTGTTCCGCGCCGTAGACACTGATATGGTTGTCATCCCAGCTATAGGGGCGGCCCGTGCGTGAAAAATCGCTGGGTTGACCGTCGGCGTTTTTGAATAAATCGCGTCGTGGAATATAAAAAACGTTCCCGAATCTTGCCGCCTCGACGCGAAGCATCTGATCTGCGCGAGCCGCATCGGCATCGCTTGCGTGCGGAAGCCAGTCATTGCTGATAGGCTTCTTAAAGCCTAGGCGATAAAACAAGGCAATTTTCTGGTTGGGGCTGCCATCGAATTGCTTCGGTGAGGGCATGATCACGACCAGAGGGCTGTGGCTTGCCGCATACCGAATCGCGCCGATCACATCGGGAAGTTGCCCGAACCGATAGATCGTTCCCCATGCTCCACCAAGCACCACGAAATCGTAGCGACCGGCGCTCGACTTGAAATACGCCCTATCCAATTGGCATTGCCGGTAGGCTGGCGAAGAACGCGGCCCGTCATAACGCCCTCGCATACTGGGATAACACCAATTTGTGCTAACTGAATTGAAATTCACGTGATCCAGTTCGCCAATCCTCGCCCAGTGTCACGGATCGGCGTATACGGGCCACTTCAGAGTCGGCGTAATCAGGCCAGCTGAGGTCGGCGGCGGCGCCGGCCGGAGTCGGCATATACCTGCCACCTGAAGCCGGCGAGGCGTCTCGAACCTGACCCTGCGGGCTATCTTCCCAAGCTTTGAGCGTGGCAGGAGGAGCCCGGTGCGACGCAGGAGGATCGAGCTGTTTCAGCATTGGCGAGCGCTCGTGCGGAGGCGCGCAGGCGACACGGTGCGTGAGATCGTGCGCAGCGGGCTGATGGGATGCGACTGGCTGGGCACCTTGCGCGCGCTGGCCGAGGCGCAGGGATGATGGTCGTCGCCAGGCAGGGAACTGCCCGACGACGCCACGCTGGCTGGGGCGCTGGGCTCGCCGAAGTGGGCGGCCTCGACCATCTCCAGCGTCGAGCGGGTGCGCGAGGTGGTGCGGCACTGGTTCGCGTCGGAGTGCAGGGCCGGGCCATCCACGCCGCGCACAAACGCGAGCATGGATTCCCCGGCAGCTACTCGGCGGTGATGCGCATGCTGCAGAGGTTGCGCGAGGCGCAGCCGCCCGACGTCACGGTGCGTGTGAGCTTCGCCCCAGGCGACGCCGCGCAGGTGGACTTCGGCGCCGGCCCCATGCCCCTGCACTCCGACGGGCGCGAGCGCCGCACCTGGGCCTTCGTGCTGACCCTGGCGCACAGCCGCGACCAGTACGTGGAGTTCCCCTGGGACCAGACGGTGGCGACTTGGCCGGGTTGCCACTGTCGCGCCTTCGAGTGGTTCGGCGCCGTGCCGGTGCGGGTCATCGTCGATAACGCCAAGTGTGCGATCACCAAGGCCTGCAGCCACGACCCGCTGGTACAGCGCGCCTACGCCGAGTGCGCCGAAGGCTATGGCTTGCACATTGAGGCCTGCCCGCCGCATGATCCAAAGAAGAAGGGCATCGTCGAGTCCGGCGCGAAGTACGCCAAGGGCAACTTCCTGCCCACGCGCGCCTTCCGCGACCTGACCGACCTCAACGCCCAGGCGCGCACCTAGGTGATGGAGGAAGCCGGCCGGCGCGACCACGGCGCCACGCGCCAGCAGCCGCTGGCGCTGTTCAAGCGGGAGCGGCCGCTGATGATGCCGCTGCAGGCGGTCGCGTCCGACCTGGGAAGCTGGCGCCGCTCACCGTGCCCCGCGGCTGCCACGTCAAGTTCAACGTCGGCCTGTACTCGGTCCCGTTCGCCTTGGTCAGTAAGGTGCTGTGGTTGCGCGCCACCGGCGGCGCGGTGGCCCTGTTCGAGGACTACCGCCACGTCCACACCCATGCTCGGGTGCAGCGCCGCGGGGAGCTCCGGACGGTGAACGCCTGGTCCTTCTGAGCCTTCATGTACTTCGGCTGGCGCAAATAGCCAGCGTACAACTCGAGCCTCTGCTCGCACTCCCCATACCAGCCCTTGAGCGCGTTCTTCGTCGGATAGCCCAGCTGCCGGATGGTCAAGCCGCCCCGCTTGCCAAGTCTGATGTACAGCTGCACGGCTCGAAGCCGCTTCTCGCATGAATACGTGAACTACCTCCGAAGTAGTCCAAGAATTCGTCCGAACCTCCGTGGCTCAGATTTGCATCGGCGCCCACAGTGGGCGCTGTGCTGGCACCGAATCATCCGCCCCAGAGGTGCAAGGTCGTCGAGCTGAACCAAGTCTCGGTGGCCGCAAGCGCCGCCAGGGCAGGGACGACCAGTTGGCGCCGGCCATAGACGAAAGGCACTACTTCAGCACGCTCGGTCGCGTCGAGCCGCTCGGGATCGATGCGGTCTGCCCAGAGGAAGATGTACGCCGTCGGGGCGTGCAATCCCCTCCGCCTCTGCTAGAGTCCTCGCATGGCAGCTGGCGGCTGTACGACACGTGCGGAGCTTATGCGACCATATGCGCATCCATTTTTCCGAAACCATTGGTTGCGCTTCAGGGGTGCCAGGTACATTAGCCTCAACGACATAGGGCCTCTCGTGCTTCTAAAGATCATGTTACGCAAGCTACGGCAATCCGCCTTTCTACTTGGCGCAGTGCTCGCTGCATGCGGTGGCGGAGGGGGATCGCCCAACGCGAGCGCGCTGACCTGCACCCCCATTCAAGTCAGCCATCCCATCAGCGGGGCGCTGCGCATCACCACCCAGACGTGCCCGGCGACCACCCAGGGGAGCGCCTATACCGGCTGTACGCTCGCGGCAGCTGGCGGTACTCCACCCTATATCTTCTCGATAGGTTCATCACAGAACTATCCAAGCCTCCCCGAAGGGATGAGCCTGAATGCCTGCTCCGGCGCAATTAGTGCGAACATTGTCGGTGGCCAGGGCTACTATCAGCCACAGTTCATTGTCACGGATTCCACGGGCGCACAGGCGACCACCCAGGTCGCCTTTTCAATCGCGGGAAACAACGCATACCTATCGAAAATCTTCCCAAGCACCTCCATCTTCCACCATTCCGTGGCTGGGCTGCCCGTAGACCTATCGCCCGCAGCGCCCATCCCCGCGGCTTATGCATCAGTGCCCCTAAAAGTCTTCTTCGGCAACACCTCGGGTGCGCCGTTTCCCAACGGGATACCAGTAATCGAGGTGCCGGCAACACAGCCAAACGTGCCAGTCACGACTACTCTATATCAAAGCTACTTCACGACAGGCCCGATTCCGCCTTATGCGCCAGTGGAAGGAACGGCCAACTCCAACGGTGACCGCCATGTCCTGGTGTATCGCCAGGCCGGAAACGGCCAGACTCCCGCCCTGTACGAGATGTGGCAGGGGATTTATAACTCGGCAAACTCCTCCTGGACTGATTCCTCCAATGCCTTGTGGCCGGACACCGATTCGAATGCCTTGACACCTCAAGATCAAGGCACCTCGGATGCTGCAGGACTGCCGATCGCCCCGCTGTTGCTCAACGCGGACGAAGTGATCGGAAGCGGGACTCCGACGAATCCAAATGGCATCGTCACGCACCCCATACGGTTCACCCTGAACCACATGCTCAATTACTGGGTATGGCCTGCAACCTCAACTGCCGGGATCGGCACCTGCACAGGTACGGGTGGAGCCCTGCTCACGGTCAGGCAGCGCCTTTCCCAGTCCAGCCCCCCTGCGAATTGCACGTCATCGGGGCCCGCGGGGGAAATCTATCGGCTAAACACCTCCGATCCTGCGTGCGCTGCAACGAGCCCGCAGGCCAAAATCATCATGACGGCCATGCGCAACTATGGCATCATTCTGGCTGACAACGGCATCAGCGGTGCCCTGATCGGCACTCCGGATTCGCGGTGGGACGATGCCGACCTTGCGTGCCTAGGTCAACTGAAACTCTCTGATTTTGTGCCCGTCAATGTGTCCAGCCTAATGGTGAGCGCGGACAGTGGCCAAACGGCGCCTTAGGGCGGTGTACCGAATCATCTGCTGATGGCGTCTAGTCTAGTGGGATTGTCACCCCGCACGGACGTCAGAATGCGCCCGTCGGACCTGCCCAACGTAAACGGAATGGCCTATCGAGGGCGCGACACCCACCCGCAGGGCGCGTTGCGGGGCCGGATGCAGGGCTCGCCTGCTCGCACCGCGCAGCTAGGTAATCAAGGAGCGAAGTCAACTCTCCGATTTTCTGCAAGGGGCGGCCGCGCCGGGCCATTTTCGATGCTACAGCGAGACTCACCTCAGCCGCGGCCAAGGCGGCAGATGGGCGGCCGCGGAAATGTCGGATCACCCGTCTCGGCCTCGAATGAGGCCTGCCAGCGTCCGAATTGTTCCAAGCAGCCGTGGAGCCAGGCAAAGGGCGATTGCTCTGGCAGTCCCCGCCGGCCCAACCGGACGACCTGCTCGAGCGAAAATGCCCGAGATCGAGCCCCTCCTCACATTTGCAGCAACGAGCAGAGGGGCACTTGGCTAGGTAGATCCAGACAAAGCTAGGCACAAATCAAACTGCTTCGGCTGCTTCTACTTATCGGCTGAAGTCCTTAGAAAAAGATCAACTTCCTACGTGTTCCGTGTCCGACGATTCGTGTGCGCCTAGCATCTGTCTTCTTGGTCCTCCCATCGCTCACCGCGACTCGCTCTTGGCGGCGCTGCGCACATTCACACCGAACGTCGCGTGGCTTCCTGATCTGGCAAGCTTTCTTCGAGGGAGCGGTAGGCGCCGAAGCACCAGCCGCCGGTTCTGCGACCTGGCCTTCGGCCTTAGGGATGGGGCGTACCGGGCTCTGGTGAATTCGGAGATAGAGCGGACAAAGCCTTCGCTCGTAATGGCGTACTGGGGAACACTTCCCCTGGTTGAAATCAAGATGCTGCGTCGCTACCACCCGGAGCTAAAGGTGGTGCTCGTGATGCTGTGCTATCCATTGGGTCTTTCCGCTGGAGAGATCGCACGTCAGCACTTCGCCTTGCGCAGTGTCGCCGACTCGATAGACGTGATAATCTGCCCCACGATGGATATGTCGAGCTATCTCCGGGCAAATGTTTTTGGAAAACGTTCCCCATATCTGGCCGAGATCGCTCCATATTGGCCGCGCTCTTACCTGGCACGCGCGCGCTCCAGCCCCGCAATGAATTCACCAAATATCGTCTTCGCAGGGCGCACCGATCTGCATTCAAGAAATGCTCAGAAGGGTGACGATGTGCGGCGACAGCTAGACGAAATCATGGGGGCGGGAATCGACATATTTCATGCATCTTCCCAGACCCCCTTTCCGCCGGACCCGAGGCGTCATCTGTTTCCGCCGCTCGAGATCAAGGAGTTGATCGAGGTTATGGGGCGTTACGATGCGAGTCTCATGATATATAATCGCGAGGATTGCAGGCGAAAAGAGCGTTTTGACCTCACGGTTCCGGATCGCCTTATTTCAAGTGTGGCCGCCGGCGTTCCGATTGCAATCAGTAGGGCGGGTTATACAGCTTCCAGAAATTACCTCCGGTCTTACCGTGCTGTAATAGAATTCGCGGACTGGACGGACCTCTCTCGCCAGCTCTCGGACCGAGAAAAATTGAGCGCGATGAAGGATGCAGCCTGGCAGGATCGGGAGCGGTACACGGCGGAGGACTCGGGCGCGGACTACAAGTCTCTGATCGAGACCATCCTGTAAGGCAACGCAAGACCAGGCCGCGGAGGCAGAGGTGAATTCCAATCGACCCGGGGATGCCGGCTCTGACGGCAATCGATTCGGACGACGGTCGACAGTCCGAGCCGCGCTCATGACAACTGGCTCTGCCTACATTAGCTATCTCGCCGGGCTGATTAGTACGGCAGTGCTTGCGCGAACACTCGGACCGGCGACGTATGGGGTCTATGCGTACTTTGTATGGTTGACTGGGTTGCTTTGGGCTGTATATAACAGCGGCTTTGTCAGTACGTCGATTCGCTTTATCTCGGAAAATATCGGGCGCGGCCTTCCAGGGCAGAGCCGGGCTGTGATGGGATGGGTTGTTCGGAGATACCTGATTTGGATGGCGGTGGCCACGGTGGGATTTGTCGTCGCGGGGCCGTGGCTCAAACCGAATGCCGAAGCGAAGATTTCCTTGCTGTTGCTGGCCATGGCGGTTTTCGGGGCGATGGCGAAGTCCGGATTCACATTATTGGCGTCATTCGGGAAGGGGTATGGGCGATTTGAGATCGAGTCAGTAGCGAGTAGTGTCCTGGCCGTGGGAAATGTCGTCGGTGTGCTCGTTCTTGCCTTCTATCGGGCGCCCTTGCTAGGTTTTGCCGTCTTCTTTCTCGCGCTCTGCGTTGCGCATCTTTTATTGGCCAGACCCTTGGCAGCCAGGGCCGGGATCGAAATCTCTCGAAATGGGTTGAACCCCGAGGTCGCAGCGCGCCTTTCGCTGAACTGGAGATGGAGCGCGCTTTTTGCGCTGCTGGCGACGTTCAGCGCAAGTTCGATAGAGATATACCTATTGGAGCGCACTGTCGGGGCGGCTGCGGTGGCATATTTCTCGTTGGCGCTGGCATTTGCGCGTGCTGGCGTCAATTTGTTCATCGTCGGAATTTCTTCGACGGTGCTTCCGGTTCTCTCCCATGCCTATGGGCGG
>JAJZVZ010000188.1 GCA_021846945.1 Acidobacteriota bacterium
CTGCAAACGCGTCGATATTTTCTCTCCTCTTCAAAAGTCCCCATACTTCGATCCCGGCTGGCAGAGTAAAGAGTGTTCCCCAACTGGAGAAACGGAGTTCTTATTGCCGCTACAATGCGTAGGGGGAAACTGCGAATTTCGAGCACCACTATTCGTAACATGGAGTGCCGATACCACTGTAGAGGAAAAAGAATGCGCCGTGAGAACTTGGAAGAGCGACCATTTGCGAGCGCCCGATGGACACCGGATATATTGGCCGTGGTCTTAGGTTGCACACAATCCTCCTATGCGCTAATATGCGCCTAGAGACCGTGTCGCATCTCAAAGATCAGAGACCCGCCCTGCCAGGCGGGTTTTCTATTTGCTGCTTATAATACACGTTATCGTCAGGTTTGCCACACAGAAAGGCGATTCCATGCGAAGAAACCTCGTGCTCGGTGTGCTCTTCTTGCTCTGCCTTACCAGCGCTGATGGCCAAACACAAAAGGCTGATTTTCGGCTAATGACCAACGCTCAATACAAAGCCTTCTTGTCGCAGGTCGCGGCAGTCTTGCCGGGATTAAAGGTGGATTTTCAGAATCTAAAACCTGAGAATGACCCGCAAATCTCCTATGCGATCGGCCAAGTTGTCGCGGAGAACCGAGCCGTGGGATTGATGCAGATTGACGACATCCGCACTGAGATAGAAAAGCAAAGACAGAAGCGTACAGTTTCAGGAGAGGTCACTCTTAATAATTTCGTCCAAGAATTATATGAATCAATGTCATCAGAATTAGCAGTAGAAGCAATGGATACCAATCTACCCCCGTCGCACTTCGAGAGATTCATACCAGAGATGAGTAGCATCGGAGTGCGGATCGGAAACGACTCAATAGCCAGAGTCCAACTGCTTGAAAAGCATACCTGCCCGTAGGCATACCTACTTCTTCTTTCCCCATCTCGCCTGAGCAGCCTTAGCCGCCGCCTTTTTCCTCTGTGCCGCTGTCATAGTCACCAAACGCCTTTTTCCGCCGACTATACCGCCTCTACGTCCCATCGCGGCCATGTACGCCGATAGATCGGAAGGGACCGAAACAGGCTTTTCCTTGGGCGATTCCACAGCCGTAGATTGCTCTACAATCCACTTCGCAAGCTGGTTCGGATCGCGGGGCCGTTTTCCTTTGCCGACAGTCACCCTCCCATTATGCGCAAGCTGCTTTAGCAGGTCAAGGCGTCGATGCTTGCGTTCTATAATTCCGTCACCGAAGGAGAAAAATGACAAACCGAGACAGAGTTATGGAACTTGCCGAGAAGATTCTTCAATTGGAAGCGGAGATTCAAATTCTGAACGCTGAACTTGGTCGTCCGAACAATCGCCAGATTGAAAAGAAGGTCCAGTCTCTTCTAAATCAACATCTGACAAGCAAGCGGCATCAGCAACGAGTTTCTGAGCTTGAATCTGCATTTCGCGGAGATATTCCCGATGGCGCTCTGATCCGCACTCTTCACGAGGAAATTTTGAGAAGGGCAACGATTTAGTAGACGGAAGTTTAGAATCGGTTGACATAGCGCACACTCCAGTTCATGATATGAGAATGTGTCACAAGATCTGAAGGAGCCGCATGTCCAGTGCGGCCTTTCTATTTGCTGCAATCTTAAAGTAATCTCTGTGGAAATCCAAACTGACCCAGTACCCGGGGCACGGATTGAAGCCGTGGATTGAACAATCTTGGGCCCCGGCTGCGTTCCCACCTTTCGGGAGGAGTCGATTGAAAATCTGGGTGCCCCAGGTTTCGCTTCCGAGGCATGGGAGGATTGCCATAGCCGAACAGCACAACGCCGGTCACCCTTCCGCGGCCCGCTCCAGTTCGGCGATGTCGAGCTTCTTCATCTTCATCATCGCCTGCATCGCCCTGGGGTGCCTGAGCAGTTCCGGCAGGCGCGCGGGCACGATCTGCCAGCAGAGGCCGAACTTGTCCTTCAGCCAGCCGCATGCGATTTCGCTGCCGTCGGCCGTAAGCTTCGACCAGTAGCCGTCCACCTCCTCCTGCGAGTCGCAGCGCACCACAAACGAGACGGCCTCAGTAAACTTATACGCCGGGCCGCCATTGAGCGCCGTGAAGCGCTGGCCATCCAACTCAAAGGTGATGGTAAGGACGCAGCCCTTCGGCCCGGGCGCGTCACCGGTGTTGCGCAGTTCGCCGAGGCGGCGCGAGTTTTTGAAGATGCTCAGGTAGAAGTCGACCGCTTCTTCGGCGTTCGCATCGAACCACAGAAACGGCGTGATGCGGGGAGAGTTTGCCAGAGTGCTCATTGTGACCTCAGGGAGATAAAATTGCCCCGCCGTCGCGGCCGCGCGAAGACCTTTCCGCGCATCCTCCTCGTCCACCACGGTAGACCAGAGGCCAGCGAACCGGGCTGCGAACAGCGTCCCAGCCATAGAAACATATTTAACTTGCGAAATGCAAGTGATATTTGTACGATGCCCTTGTGGCCGGAAAACTACAACCGCAGCGCCGCTCAGGATGCCCCGTAAGCATCTCGCTGGAGATCCTTGGCGACCGCTGGTCGCTGCTCATCGTCCGCGACATGATGGTGCGCGGCTACCGCACCTTCCGCGAGTTCCAGCACTCGGGCGAGGGCATCGCCACCAACATCCTGGCGGACCGGCTGCACAAGCTCGAAGCGGCCGGCATTCTCACCGTCGAGCCGGCGGCCGACGACGGCCGCAGCGCTCACTACCGGCTTACGCCCAAAGGCATCGCCCTGGCTCCCGTGCTGCTTGAGCTGCTGTTCTGGGCCGCGCACCACGAGGAGACGGCCGCGCCCTGCGAGTTCATCGCGCAGATGGAGCAGAACCGCGCCGCCGTGCTGGCGGAAACCTATCGCCGCTGGGAGCAGCGCGACCCCACGCCCTTGATTCCACCCTTCAGTCCGCGAGCCAATCCTAAAACAACCAATTCCCCGAAAGGAAAAGCCAAGCGATGAAGCTGAATACCTATGTGAACTACGCCGGCAAATGCGACAAGGCGCTCCAGTACTATGAAAAGCATCTTGGCGCAAAGATTCTTGTAAAGATGACCTTCGACCAGATGCCCGAGCCGAGGCAGATTCCGCCGGGACTTGAGAAGGGCATTCTGCATGCCCGCTTCATGCTCGGAGACGCGGTGGTGATGGCCAGCGACGGGCCACTGGATCGCGTGCAGCCGATGCGCAGCGCCTATCTCACCCTTTCGGCTGACAGCTCAGCCGAAGCCGAACGTATTTACAAGGTGCTGTCTGATGGCGGCGAGGTCTTTATACCCATGGCCGAGACGTTCTTTGCCCATCGCTTCGCGCAGTTGCGCGATCAGTTCGGCACGAACTGGATGATCATTCACGAGAAACCGATGGGACCAAGAGGCTGAGGCGCATGAGCGGGGCGGTGAGTAGCCGCCGCTCGCATCCGTCAGCGCTCGACGTACTCCCAGAAGGAGTCGGCCAGTTCGGCGCCGAGTTCGTTGGCCATGCGGTGGGCGGCGCGTTCCACTTCCTCGATGAGTCCGTGGAGGTAGTCGCGTGACCGGGAGATGGCCGCCACGCCCAGCGTGGCCGACTTCCAGGTGACGGCTTCGTCCATCTCGGCGACGGAGACGTTGAAGCTCTGGCGAAGCTGGTCTTTGAGCGAGCGCACCACCTGGCGCCGGTCCTTGAGCGACTGGGCGTGCTCGATGCGCAGTTCGAGCGTAAGTTCCGCGACGGGCATAGGCTGATGAAATTTCCCCCGCCAGTGTAAGACTGATTGCGCCTGTCGAGGAATTTTTTTCTTGGCCGACCGCAGGCCGGTCCTAATCGGAGAATTGCGCCAGTTGCTCCGGCGACGGTTTCCGGGTGAGCAGGCTCACCAGAACCAGCACGGCGACGGCGGCAATCAGCGAGGGAAAGATGGCGTCGCGCTGCGCCAGGATGGGCGGGAATAGCTCCTTGACACCGGGAAAATCCCAGACGAGCGTGACCAACGTGCCGGTAGCGATGGCAGCCACCGCGCCCCAGGCGGTAGTGCGCTTTGAATAGAAGGCCGCCAGTACCACTGGCGTCAGCGCGGCGGAGTAGATGGTGTAGGCGTAGAGCATTTTCTCGAGGATGCTCTGCGCATAAACCGCCTGATAGAGAGCCCAGCAGCCGAGCAGCACGACGGCCAGCCGCGAAACGATAAGGACGCGCTTGTTTGAGGCCTGGGGCGCCAGGTAGCGCACGAAGATATCGTTCACCAGGTTGGTGGCCGGCGAGAAGAGGTAGTTCGAGGCCGTGGAGATGACCTTGGCGAAGACCGCACCGAGCAGCAGCGCGCCCATCATGGCGGGCAGGCCGTGGCGGGCGGTGTAGGGGATAATCTCGCGCGGGCGCATGGCCACTTCACCGGTGGGGTAGAGGGCGCGTCCAATGACGGCGATGGCCACAATCAGCGTCTCCAGCACCAGCGTGCCCAGCGTCCAGCCGATGACGGACACCCGCGCATCCTTTTCACTCCGCGCCGAGAAGAACTTCTGGTACATCACCTGGTTGCCGAGCATCAGCAGCAGCGTAGGCACGAGGAACTCCATGGCGCGAATGAAGCCCATACCGGCGGATTCGCGCACGTGGCCGGGGCCGTAGCGGTAGTTGCCGAAGACCTGGAAGTACTCTGGCGGGAGCGCGGCGTGCAGGCCGGCCCAGCCGCCGGCCTTCATGTAGAGCATGGGCCCGGCGATGATGCAGATGACGGTGACCAGAGAGCCGATGGCTACATCCATGTAGGCGACCGACGACATGCCGGCCATGGCCGTGGTCATGATGACAAAGGCGGCGATGATGAAGGTGCCGAGGTCAGACGTGATTACATCGGGAAAGATGAGGTGCAGGACATCGCCGCCGCCACGGAACTGGTAGCTGGTGATGGCGGTGAAGGCAAAGAGGATGGCGATGGTGCCGAGGATGCGAGCGGTCTGGTTGTAGCGGGCTTCGAGCAAATCGGGCAGCGTAAACTGCGCGAATTTGCGGGCTCGTGGAGCGATGAAGTAGATGAGCACCAGGCCCAGCCAGCCGCCGGCCGGCTGCCACAGCGCGGCAAATCCGTTCTGGTAGGCGTTCTCAGCTCCGGCAAAGAGCGACCCCGCGCCGATCCACGAGGTGAGCAGGGTAAGCACGAGCACGAGGGCCGGCAATGACCGGCCGGCGACCAGGTAGTCGGCCTTGGTCTTCACGCGGAAGGTGCGATAGAGGGCAACCGCCAGAAGCGAAATGACGATAACAGCCAAGACAGCAGCATAAAGTTGAGGCATCCGCTGGGTTCCTCACCGGCGCAATCGGAGTCCTCAGCAGTGTAACGGATTGAGGGAGTGTTGCGAGCAGCGTCTGGATGCCGGTTGTGCGCGAGGGGATGCGGCTCAGGTCGCGGATTGCGGACGAACAAGCCGATGCTGCGAGTTGTTGCCACATACGCCTTCACCTATACTGGAGATTCTTTGCTGGCAGGGTCCGTTGGAACCGCGAGAGATTTTTTGAATGAGCCTGTACTCGCGTCGGTAGCCCGTGTCTGCAAAGCGAAAGCGTTCATTGCGCAACAAGTGCGGTGCGATCCGGTTGCAGCTCAAGTGGATCGTATTTCTGCAATGTGCGATGGGAGATTTGAAGCAAAATCGGCAAGTTCTCTCTGCCGCGCGCGGTAGCGAGTTGGCGAGTGCTTATAGCAGGCCGGCGTTGCATCGAGTGAGGGCCGTAGAAGCCTGTGGCAAACGCGATCTTGGCAGGAAAGCTTGCTGCGCTGTCAGGAGTACATTCCTTTCTGATCTGAGGTGCTGATGCAATTCCAGGGGATATTGAAGTATTGTGCGCTTCTGTTTGCGCTGGTTCTGACGCAATCGATCTTCACGACGGCTCAGGCGCCGGGCCATCGCAATGCGACTACCGCGTACTCTGCCAAAAATGCGCCTGCGCAGCAGCGCTCGCAAGCGGATCTCGTCAACCTGCTGAGGAGGAAGGTTAAGTACGTCTTCGTCCTGTATCAGGAGAATCGCTCCTTCGATTCATACTTTGGCACCTTTCCGGGCGCCGACGGGCTGTATAGCCAGCCTGCAAGCCGGACTCCCGGTTTTACGCAGACGCTGATCAATACTGATGGAAGCAAGACCACGATTCAGCCCTTCCGCATCGGACCGCAGGACCACTGCGCATTGGCCCTGGTGAATGGCGCTGCCACTACCCAGTGCTTCGCCGCGGATACCGACGACGTGGATCATTCGCACCCGGGGATCGTTGCCAAGATGGATGTCCAGAAGGGCGTTCCGCGGATGGACCTGTTTGCCGCGAGTGAAGAGCTGAAGTATAGCCCAACGGGCAATCCCAACCTGCGGGCGAAGCAGTTTGGCGAGCTGGCCATGGCGCACGAAGACTGCGACACGATTCCTTTGCTGTGGAACTATGCGCATAAGTTCGTTCTGTTCGACCACATCTTTCAGACGATGACCGGGCCGTCGACGCCCGGCAATCTTGCCATCATCGGCGCACAGACCGGCCAGACGCAATGGGCGCTGCATCCTGACGAACATTATGCGGGCAACGGGGCATCGGGGCCGGGCGTTCCGGTGTTGAACGACGCCGATCCTTTCTGGGGCTCTCATGCCGACCACACTCCGGCGGGAGAGAAGGTGCCGGTTAATCCAAAGGATTTTGCCAGCTACCGCACGCAGCTGAACCTTACTTATGCGACACTCCCGCTGACTCTGGCAGGTGGTAACCTGCAGAGCGTGGTGAAGGCGGATAAAGATCCCGACGATGACCTGGCCGACGTGAAGCAGGATGTCGGATTTATTACACAACTCAAGCGAAAATCCGTGCCTTTTGGATGGTTTGAGGAGGGTTACGACAAGGAGCCAACGGATCCGGCTGATCCGGTGGATGCGAATGGGATGCACGCGTCCTATATTACGCATCACAATGGCCCGCAGTATTTCGGTTATATCTCAAATAACTCGCAGATGCGGCAGCAGCTTCACGGGCTTGAGGATTTCTTCACGGCGCTCAAGGAGCACACCTTGCCGCAGCAGGGTGGTCTCTTCTTCGTCAAGGGCGGATACGATAACATCTTTCAGCTAAAGCCCGCGGATCCGGATGGGCATGTTCAGAAGAAGTTTCTTGGAGACGATGATCACCCATCTTACTCGGATGGGCAGATCAGTGAGGCGATGGTCGCCGAAGCGATCAATCGCATCGCATCCAGCCCATATTGGCAGCAGAGCGCGATTATTATCACCTGGGATGACTCGGAGGGCGATTACGATCATGTACCGCCGCCGATCCGGACCTTTGGACCAGATGGTTCGGTAATCACTGACGGTCCCCGAGTTCCCCTTGTCCTGATCTCGCCTTACGCCCGGACGCGTGCGATTGAACATGCGCAGGGCAGCCAGTCGTCCGTGGTGAAATTTGTGGATATGGTTTTCAACCTGCCGCCGCTGGCAACGCTGCCCGACGAACTCCGCGGGCGCAAGCTCGGCGAAAAGGAGTTTCACGAGAAGGGTCTGGGACCCGAAGACGCATTGACGCCTGGCATTACGAATCTGCTGGACGCGTTCAGCCCTTCGCGGCTGGAAGGGAAGACGCGGCCGCTTTCCTCGTCTTATGTGATGGTGCCGGAAAACCTGATTGTGAACCTGCCGGAAGAGACGGGCTATGGCTGCAAAGCTCTGGGCATTGTCACGACGGATCGCAAACTGGGCATTGCCAATCACGTTCCCGCGGACTTTAATCCGCGGCCGTCGACAAATCTCAATCGATAGGTTTCACCGGCAGAAGATCACGGTTTGTTGGCCACTCGACGCCTTTTACCATGACCGAAAGAATTTGCAAGTTCTGCTTTTCTGCATCGAGCGTGAAGCGGACCAGGTCTGCGCTAGCGCCGGAACGCAGCAGGCCGCGATTGCCGGCAAAGCGGCCCGGATTTGCGGTGGCCATGCGGACGGCGTCGCCGAGTGCGCATGCTCCAGAGAGCGAAGACCGGGCGATACCGTCTTTGAGGGGAAGTCCGGCGCCTGCCAGAAATCCTGTATCCAGCATGTTCAGGCGGCCGTCGGCGCGCAGTTCCACCCGGCCTCCGATGGCCGCATCGTAGATTCCCGGCGCCAATCCAGCCGGGGCGACGGCATCCGAGATAAGAATGCTTCGCTCGACGCCTTTGGCGCGCAGCATGGCCTTCAATGTGTCCGCAGGCAGATGATGGCCGTCGGCGATAAAAGTAGCCGTGAGCCTGTCATCGGCAAGCTGTGCCCAGATGAGATTTGGATGACGGGGAAGCTGACTGCCGACTCCATTGCCGAGATGAGTGGACAAGCTCGCGCCCGCATCGGCGGCCCGGTGGATTTGAGCGGGCGTGGCGTGCGTGTGGCCGATCGCGACGAAGATGCCCTTGGCCACGAGGGTGGCGATGTACTCCGCCGCATCGTCCCCGTGCGGTGAGACGGTCACCATGCCGACGAGATTGCCGGAGGTGGCCTGCCACCGCGCGAATTCCCAGAGGTCCGGCGGACGCACATGCTCGCGTGGGTGCGCACCCCGCGGGCCGTCTAGTGGCGAGATGTGCGGTCCTTCGACATGCGCGAAAGGGATGGCATGAGCGACGAGGGCGTCGACCTGCCGAGCCTTTGCAACAGCGCGCAGGGCCTTGATGATCTGAGCTTCAGATGCCGTAATGATGGTGGGAAGAAAAGTGGTAACGCCGGTGGCGAACAGCTTGCGCGTGAGCGCGATGACCACATCGGCGTCAACGGTATCCGCATTCAGATCGCAGCCGCAATAGCCATTGACCTGAAGATCGATGAAACCGGGCGTCAGCCATATAC
>JAJZVZ010000020.1 GCA_021846945.1 Acidobacteriota bacterium
GACAGTAGAACACCCGCACGAGGGCGACATTGATCCGTTATCGGCAAGAAGTACGGGGCCGGTTCTACACCGGCGGCATGGTGTTCACAACAGGGATGCCCGGTGGCGGCGTGAAGTGGAAGGTTCGCGGTGCGATGGGCGCATTCTGCACTTCGTCAGTGAAGGTAAACCGCGTTACCGCGCCGTCATTTTCCTCCACCTCAATGCCGGTGATGGATCCCGATGCGGTGACTGTGAGGGTGACGCGCGCGATGCGGTTTTCCTGGCCCCTGGGCTGGCCGGTCAGAGTAAATAAGCCGTTGGGTGCGCTTGCCGCGGTGAGATGATCGAACTCCTTCTCAATCTCGGAATGGCCGAGCAGAAAGCGCAGCGGCGAGCGGAGATCGTCCAGCTGCTTGGCTGAAATCCGCTGCACCTGCGGAGCGCCCCGGCTGTAAAACCAGGCGTATTTCCCATCGACCAGAAAGAGCTTGCCGGCAGGCGAACTGTAATCCCACTTCATGCGGCCGGGCTTGAGCAGGTAGAGCGTGCCGCTCTCGGTGCGATTCATGCCCATGCCCTGATAATTCTCGGTAAAGTCCACCTTGAGCGAGCGCAGGCTGTTGTAGTGGCGATTGACGCGCTGGGCAAGCGTCTTTGCGTCCAATACCTGCGCACTTGCACGGCTCGACACGCCGATGGAGAGCAGCACGGCGGCCAAAATAAAAAGGCCGCCGCGCCTTAGGAACATGCTGATCTTCATTGCAGGTTTTGCGTGCAGTTGGTTCCCCCGGCCGGATCGTACTTGATAGCGCCAAACTGGTCACTGCAGAAGCCGCGGTCACCGGTCTTGCCGACGGTCTGCGGGACCGCAGTGAGGATGTAGCTCGTGTTCCGGTCCATGCCGTTCACGGATACCTTGTCTTTGCAGGTAACGGTGAAGATGTAGCCGGCTTTGTAGCCGGATGCCAGATCGCCCTGGACCAACTGAGCAGCGGTCGGTGAGGGAGCGCCGGAGTTAGGATCGCCACCCAAAGCCGACAGGTTGCAGGCATATCCGTTGGCGGGAAAGCTGGATTCATACTGCGTCTCTGCGCTGTTAATCGTTTGGATGGAGTTGATGGCCGAAGTCTCATTGGCCTTTTTCTTCAAGCTGCCGATTGTGGGAATCGCCATCAGCATGAGGATCAGAATGATGGCGATAACGATCAGCAGTTCCATCAGCGTAAAGCCATTGGTCGTGACTGGGCCGCGCCTGCCTCGGCGGGGGAACGAGAGCGAAAACTTGCGATTCATAGACTTTAAATGCCTCGTGGAGAGGGCCGGAGACTCCCGGTCCATTCGTGAAAATGCTACAACGTACAGACGCGGAAGGGAAGTTAAGTGCTCGGTACCACTTGTCAGGGGTCAGTTGTCAGTTTTCCGGTGTAGGCCGTGATTGACACTGCGGAGCAGAAGCAAAGTGTCAGATTTCCGTATCATGCATGTGATTTCCTGCCCGCCAACACACCCCATATGCCGGCACCAGCGCTGACCCCTGACCCCTGACCGCTGACAACCGATCACTGCGCTTTCAGCACACCAGCCGCGCCCGGCTGAGCTTGACGCCATCAAGCCGACCGAGCAGGGTCACTGCGATGCGCGCCGGATCGAAGAGCCGTTGCGCCATGGCTTGCACCTGTGAGGCGTCCACCAGATCGATGCGGGCAATCACTTCATCGACGCTAAAGAACTGGTGAAAATACATCTCCTGCCGCGCCAGATTGGCCATGCGCGAGTTGGAGCTTTCCAGGCCAAGCAGGATGTTGCCCTTGAGCTGATCCTTGGCGCGGGTCAATTCGTCCTGCGGAAGCGGCGTGTCCTTGAGCTTGCGGAACTCGGCCAGAATGAGGTCAACCACTTCAAGGACCTTGCCGGCTGATGTTCCGGCGTAGACGCAGAGCGTTCCGGTGTCGCGATAGGGGCTCAAGTCGGAGAAAATGGAATACACCATGCCCCGTTCTTCGCGAATCGTCTGAAAGAGCCGCGAGCTCATGCCGCCGCCCAGTACCGTGTTGAGAATGAGCGTGGCATAACGGTTCTGGTCCGTGATCGGCGGAGCGGGCACACCCAGGCAGATTTGCACCTGTTCGAGGGCCTTCTTATTCCGCAGAACAATACGGGCGCTGGGAAGCGGTGCCGCCAGTTCGTGCAGGGTTGCGCCACCTGCCAGATTCGAGAACTTTTTCGCCACCGCCTCTGCGAAAAGATCATGATCCAGGTTGCCGGCCGCTGAGAAGACAATGTTGCCGCCGTGAAAACGGTCGCCATGATAAGCGAAGAGCTGTCCCTGGTCGAGCCGCGCCACGGTTTCCGTGGTACCGAGGATGGGCTTGCCGAGGGGATGGCCCTTCCAGAAACTTTGCGTGAAGAGCTCATGGACGAGCACGTCGGGGTTGTCCTCGTCGATCTTGATCTCTTCGAGGATTACGCCGCGCTCGCGTTCAATGTCGGGGGTGGCGAAGACGGGATTCAACACCAGGTCCGTGAGGATGTCGAGCGCAATCGGCACGTGGTCGGAGAGCGATTTCACATTGAAGCAGATGGTCTCTTTGCCGGTGAAGGCGTCAAGGTTGCCGCCGATCGAATCCATCTCGCGGGCGATGAGTTGCGCGGAACGGGAACGGGTGCCCTTGAAGAGCATGTGCTCGACAAAGTGCGAGATGCCGTTGGTTTCGGCCGGCTCGCACCGGGAGCCGGATTTGATCCAGACGCCCATGGCCACTGAACGCAAATGCTCCATACGCTCGGTCAGTACGATCAGACCGTTTGGCAGTACCGTGCGCCGAAGGTTGCGTTCGGTGTTCAACGTCATACGCTCACTCTCAATTTTATGGCAATGCCACTTTACACGCCACAAAGGTACGGAAAGGGATTCTGGCTTATCTGACGAAAAGCTGCGAGAAATGGGGAAATGCTCTATTCTGAGCCCAGCCGTGACCGGAAATCTAAACCATCTGATGAAATTGGATGCCGTAGGCGCCACTCCAGTGGGCCGGAAGCCACTCTTTGGGTTGGATGCGGTAGCGCTGGCCTCCCGCATGGCGGACCTCGGCGAACCACTGTGGCGCGGCCGGCAACTGACAGAAGCGTTGTATCGTCAATGGGTTGCGGAGCTTGACCAGATTACAACCCTGCCTCTGGCGTTGCGCGGCCGGCTGCGGATCGAGGGTTGGGAGGTGGGCCGGCCCGCGATCGAGCAGGTCTTCCGCTCAGTGGATGGTACGGAACGCTACCTGGTGCGGGGCAGCGGAACGGATGCGCGGACCTTCGAGACGGTGTGGATGCCGGAAGGGGACGGCGGAGAGACGGGTGACGGAAGCGAAGAAGAGGCGAAGCCGTGGAGCCGGGCCACGATCTGCGTCTCCAGCCAGGTGGGCTGCGCCGTCAACTGCCAGTTCTGCCTCACGGCCCGGCTCGGCTTCCAGCGCAACCTCAGCGCGGGCGAGATCGCCGGGCAGGTGGTCGCGGTCCTGGATCGCCATGGCGTGGAGGTGGGTCGTGACCGCGTGAACCTGGTCTTTATGGGGATGGGCGAGCCGTTCCTGAACTACGACAATTTCATGGCGGCGGTGCGGCTGCTGGTGGAGGAGGTTGGGCTCAGCCCGTTGCGGATGACGGTGTCCACCTCGGGAATCGTGCCGGGCATTGAGCGCTTTGCCCAGGAACCGCCAGAGTTGAGGCCCAAACTGGCCATCAGCCTGAATGCACCCAGCGACGAAGTGCGCGGCGAGGTGATGCCGATCAACCGCAAGTGGCCGATCGCGGCGGTGGTGGATGCGGTGCGGCAGGTAAAGCTGCGGCCGCGCGAGCGCATCACCTTCGAGTACGTGCTGCTGGGTGGCGTCACTGACCGGCCCGAACACGCCGCCGAGGTGGCCCAGCTGGTGCAGCGCACGGGGCTGCCCGCCAAGGTGAACCTGATTGCGTGGAATCCAGGCCCGGAGTTGCCTTACACAACTCCAAAACCGGAGACGGCGGAGCAGTTTCGCGCGGCGCTGGCGGCGCGGGGGATTCCGGCCTATGTGCGCAAACCGCGCGGGCGCGACATTTACGCGGCCTGCGGGCAACTCAAGCGCACGGTGGAAGCCTGACAAACAAGCGCGACGGCCATCCAGCGCTTGCTGCCGTGGTCTGTGCTCACATGGCGGCAGGGAGCAGCGTGGATGAAGGTCTTTTGATCTGCTACTTCCGCGTGTAGCGCTACTTCTCCTCGATGGGTTTGACGCTGCCGCAATCCGGTCCTTTGTAGACGGAGGTGCTTTCGACGGTCCACTCGAACGGCTTCGATGCGGGGCCCATCTGCATGGCGCCTGTAAAGTGCACCTTGGCCGCTGAGTGCGCGCCATCGGTCCATGATGCTTCCACAGTGCCTTTGCCTTCCATCGGTCCTGAGCAGACCATCTCCGCGGTCATGCCATTCGCTTTCTTCACGACGTTCGTCATCTTGCAGTTGCCGTGCGCCTGCGGCGGCACGGTGCCATATTTGTCGATCTCTGCCTGCGTGACGCAGACCTGCATGGTATGGGGACCGCCTCCCATTTGCGCCATGCCCGCCGGGAACGGAGACTGCTGCCACGTCATCGTTGAGGTTACTTCCCAGAGCCCGGGTTTGCGGGTCTGCGCCCAGGCGAGCAGGCCAAGAACCAGAACAGACACACTCACTGCGAGCACATTGCGACGGACGCGCATTGGATTCCTCCTCGTTCTGCCAGCGATGATTGGCGTGTTCCCTACTCTACCCATTTCCGATGCGGGAGGGAAGCGGAATTTTTGGGATGACCGTTGCGCTTCAGTCCTGCCTGCGAGCGGCCGACAGCCCCATCGCCAGCAGTGCGCCTGTGACGCGGCCGGCGGCGTGGCGGACGACGTTTCCCTCGCTGGCAAAGTCGCCGGCGATGACGCGGACGCCAAGCGCCTGGATGCGGTCAATGTCCGCAACAATGGGCGATGCGCCTTCGGCCGCGTAGCGGTCCAGCGTCTCTTGCGAAAAGGGCGCGGTATTGACCAGGGCGCAATCGAAGATCGGTTCGCGAGTGTGCTCGTAGATGCGCTCGATGTGCTCGGAGGCGGTGAGGCCCAGGCTTTCGTTGGCCTGAGTCATCAGGTTGCAGACGAAGACGCGCAGGCCGCGGGCGTTGGCCAGCGCGGTGGAAATGTCCTGTACCAGAAGGTTGGTGATGAGCGAGGTGTACAGCGAGCCCGGCCCCACCGTGATGAGATTGGCATGTTCGATAGCTTCCAGCGTCTCCGGCAGTGGCGCCGGGTCGGGAGGATCAAGCATCAATTCGACGATGCGGCGCCGGCTGGCGGTAATGTTGGTTTCGCCGCGGACCAGGGAGCCGTCATCCATCCGGGCTACCAGGGTGGCGTTGGCCGTGGTGACAGGATAGATGCGTCCGCGGGTGGCGAGAATTTTGGAGGAAAGCTCGATTGCCAGGGCAAAGTCGCCGGTAATCTCAGTGAGCGCCGCGACGAAGAGATTGCCGAAGTTGTGACCTTGCAGGGACTGGCCGGCGCGGAAGCGGTGGCTGAAGAGCTGGGCCAGAAGGTCCTCTTCTTCGCTGAGCGCCACCATGCAGTTGCGCAGGTCGCCGGGGGGCAGCATGTTGAAGTCCTTGCGCAGGCGTCCAGAGGATCCGCCGTCGTCGGTTACGGTGACGACCGCGGCGAGGTCGGAGATGGTCCCCGGCAGGGGTGGGGTTTGTCCCGGAGCGGCCACATGACGGCGCAGCCCACGGAGCAATGTCGAGAGCCCGGTGCCGCCCCCGATGGCCAGCACGCGCAAAGGCCGGATCGCACCCGTAGGTTCCGTGCCGTTGGCCGGTTGCGGTATGGACCCATCGTTCGCTGGAGGCGCAGTATTTTGTGGATGCCTCACGGAATCTCAGGATACAGCAATTCCGTGAAACGGGGATCATCGACCATGCTCTGAAAGTCGTTATCCGCCCGGGCCTGGAGGCGGTTCTTGGGATTCAGCTCGATGGCGCGCGCAAGATTCGCGAGGCAATCCTGAACACGGCCTGTAATCGCGTCCAGCAGGGCGAGCCCGTAAAACGCATAGTCCGTGTCGGGATAGTTTGCCAGGATCTGCCTGAACTGCTCGCGGGCGTCCTCGTAGTAGCCGGTGTTCAACTGCGAAACCGCATAGTCGTAGTGTTCCTCCGGAGTGAGGAAGGTCAAGGCCGGTTTTTCCAGTTGCCGCTGGCAGGTGGTGATGTAGATCTGGCAGCGGTCGAGAAGCGCGGCGGGCGCTCCAGGAAGCACCTTTTGAAAAGCCGTGAGCGCCTTTTCGTATTTGCCTTGCTGCAACAGTTGGACGGCGGCCTGATAGTGCTGAAAAGCCGGACCCGTATTCGCAACAGCGGAGCCACCGGATTTGGGGGCCGACGAGGGAGAGTTCTTTTTGCGGCTGTGTGCCGTGGAGCGGGCGTCTTGCGTCATGAGTTTATCCGGAGCCCTCCCAACCCGTACGATAAATCACCCGGCTTCTGTTCGGCCGGGATCGTCCACAAGGGAGAAAGCTCCTTAGGCCATCTTTTATACGCAGAACCCCGCATTCCGTCAATGGGCTGTCTTTCGGAGACCGATTCAGTGGCCTTCGACGGCACCCTTTTTACGGTAGATGGCGGGGTTCAGGGATGGATCGTTGTACATTTTCAACTGGCGGTAAAGCTTGAAACGCCGCGTTCCCCCCAGAGTCTCGCGCCACAAGGCGTCGAGGCAGCCAGCCAGGTCGGCCCGCTGTTCCTGAAGAATGGCGAGGCGCTCGCGGTTCCGGCTGGCGTGGTCCGGAGGAGCGCCGTTGCGCACGGCTTCTTCTTCCGTGTGATAGATCTTGAGCGAAAGGATGGAAAGCCGGTCGATGATCAGGCCGGGCGACTCGGAGTTGAGCGGAGCCGCCGGGTTGGGCAGGCCGCGCTCTTCGAGCCAGGTGATCAGTGCCCGGTCGAGCTGCTCGGTCAGGTCGTTGCGCAGTTGATTGGCCGTGTCGATGCGGCGCTTGACGGCGGCCAGTTCCGCGTCTGTGGCGCCGGGCGCCCGAGCTTCGTCTTCAATGTGCCACAAATCAAAATTGGCGCGGTGGTGGAGTGCTAGCATGCGCAGCCATCCGGCTGGCTTTGAGTCTGCTGCATTGTCGACATCTGAAGGGGATGCATCCTCGCGTGGAGTCTCCGCCTGCTGATGCCAGGCACGGGTCCGCTGGTCGTGCATTGCGACGATGGCTGGAGCTGAAAGCATTCTGAACAAATCCATCCTGGCGCGGAATGGAGGGCTGCCGCGCAGCGTCTATGGTAGAACCATCCTCGCCCCGTCAACAAACGCCGGATGGTTTTTCCCGATTCAGAATACCGGCAGGTGTGATGCCGCCAAAGACCCCTCAGTTCAGCATCTTAGAATGGGATTTGGAGAAAGCATGGAAAAGAAATGGCAGAATCCCCATCGGCGCTGGAATTCCCTGCGGCAGGCTTGGGTGATGGTCTCGCCGCATCGCACGCAGCGTCCGTGGCTGGGTGAGGTTGGGCAGACGGCAGTACCTCCAGGAGCGGCTTATGATCCGGAGTGTTATCTGTGCCCCGGCAACAAGAGGGCCGGCGGAGACCAGAATCCGGCCTACGAAAGTGTATTTTCGTTTGTCAACGACTATGCCGCTCTGCTTCCTGAGGCTCCGCCGACGGTGGAGGCGCCGGCTTCGCCGTTGCTGGCGGCCGAGGCCGTCCGCGGCATCTGCAAGGTGCTGTGCTTCCATCCCGACCACAGCCTGACCGTGGCGCGCATGACGCGCGAGGAGATTCGCTGTGTGGTGGATGCCTGGGCGCAGGAGCACCAGGAATTGGCCGCGCTGGATTGGATCCAGTACGTGCAGATCTTCGAGAATCGCGGAGCCATGATGGGCGCCAGCAATCCGCATCCGCACTGCCAGATCTGGTCTACGGGCTTTGTGCCGGACGAGCCGGCAGCGGAGACGGCCGCGCAGAAGGAGCATCTTGCACGCACCGGCCATTGCCTGCTCTGCGACTATCTGGAGACAGAGCGGGCTGCGGGCGAGCGGGTGATCTTTGAGAACGAGTACTTCACGGCACTGGTGCCCTGGTGGGCCGTGTGGCCGTTCGAGGTGCTGCTGCTTTCGCGGCGTCACATGGGAGCGCTGCCGGAGTTCACGAGTGGCGAGCGCAGCGGGCTGGCGGATGCGCTCAAGCGGATGACCACCCGCTACGACAACCTGTTTGCGACGAGCTTCCCCTACACCATGGGTTTTCACCAGACACCCACAACCGGCGAGGCGCATCCGGAGTGGCACTTCCATGCGCATTTCTATCCGCCGCTGCTGCGTTCGGCCACGGTGCGGAAGTACATGGTCGGCTTTGAGATGCTGGGGATGCCGCAGCGGGATATTACCGCCGAGAGCGCGGCCGAACGTCTGCGCGCCTGCGCCGAAGAACACTTCTGGCCGAGGTTATGAGCGACGATCGTGGCAGGACAGTCCGCATGGCAAAGACGAAGTCCTGAGCTTCTGGCTCTGAGCTTTCGGGTGCCTACTGCAATGACGCACCCCCCTGTCAGCGCGGCATTGCCGCTCAGCCTCGCGTTGACGGGAGCTACCGCACCGAACCGAAATGATCGGTGAAGATCAGATTGTTATTCCGGTCCCAGACATCGACCGACCGTACCTGCATCTGGAGCGGATAAGACCCCTTCCCACCATTGACGTCGATCTCCTCGTCAAGTATGAGAAACATGGGAACGTTAATGCTTTGCTGAATCGTTGACGTAGTTTTCCCGTCCAGTTTGAAGGTGAGCTTGGTGGGCGTCCAGTCCAGTTCGTACGTATGAAAACCCGTCGTGAGGTTAACCCCTACATTCGGATCGTTTACCGATCCTGCCGTGGTTGAGCCGTTTATCCAGGTGTGAGTGTTGTTTTCGATATAGGTCAGACCAAGCGAGGCGGGCATGAATTCCGCGATGTCGATTTCGTACGCCGGGTTTGCATCCGCCGTACAGACGCCCATATAGCCGGCCGGGTTGTGCTTGATACTGCTCACGCAGACCGGCGGATACCCGCTTGTGCCTGGGGCGCCTCCCCACAGCCAAAATACGGAATGAACACCGCGCCCGGGGAACTTAATCACGGCTTTGACAGTGCCATATTGGAAATAAAAAGGAGAGGATACGACCATGCCGATGTCATAGGGGATGTGTGAATGGCCGCCGCAGGCAAATGAACCGGATGCGGCGGTCAGTGTCAGAAGTCCGCCGGAAGCCGCCTGTGTGGCATTTGCGCACCACGCGCCTTCATCGTAGTTGTTAACCGTGTACCACTTGGACGTATTCGGCAGTTGGGCAAATGCCACAACGTTAAGAATCGCGAGTAAAAACAGCACGGTCTTTTTCATGGACCACCGCTCCTCATTGATGAATCAGCAGAATCACTCAACGCGTGCATGTAGCTCCTGCCGATGTACGTGTCACGCCGGCAGTCACAGCCGTGGGCACACCTTAGGCTTCGCCTGCGGGCACAGTGCTAGATGGCAAGATTCCCGGTTCGTAATTCGTCAGGCCGCTCCCGATGGCTTGAATTCCGGTTGTTCTGCCCAAAAGAAAACATACATAAATTCCCTGCTGGTCTAAAGGGTGAGAAGAAGGCTGCTATATTGTCGTGTTGCATGCCGCTGCCGCGCCGGGAAAGGGCTGCCATCCGCGAACGCGCAGCGCCGAAGCCTCATGGATTATGTCTGGCCTGAGGGATGGTGAGCTCGCTGGGAATCGAACCCAGGACCCACGCCTTAAAAGGGCGTTGCTCTACCAACTGAGCTACGAGCTCGCACAGCAGTGCTACTTCCAAACTAACACAGCGGCTGATTCAGCGCATGGTCGCGAAGGCATGTGGTTAGGTCGCGATATTGCCTGCTCGCCGGAAAACCAGAGCCACAACCGCGGGCACTGGAAAAGCCTGGAATTATCCGCGCCGCAGCGGCTTTTGCATCGGCACCACCTGCACGGTGACGTCGCGGACCTCGTTGAGGAAGCGATTGAGCACCGAGCCGCGCAGCAGGATGTCCCAGCGCGAGCGGGCCGACTGGCCGAAGACGACGTGCGAGATATTCTCCTGCTGAGCGAAGCGGATCAGGGCGTCTGAAACATTGCGGTCAGTGAGATTGACCACCTGCGCGCCCAGATCGCGCGCCATGCGCTGATACTCTTCGAAGCGGTGGAAGGCTTCGGGATCGCTGTGGCCCTTGTCGTCGGGGCGATGAACGTAGACGGCGTACCAATTGCTGGCCAGCCGGCCGGCCACGCGGGCGCCCACGCGCAGCAACCTTTCTGTGCCGGGTCGTGTGCTCAGGCAAACCATGACCTTTTCCGGAATGGGGGCCTGCTCCAGTCCCTGCGTTCGGCGATACTCTGAGGCGCGCTTGCTTACCTGCTCGGCCGTGGTGCGGAGCGCCAGCTCGCGCAGCATATTCAGATTTCCCTTGCGGAAAAAGTTCGAGAGCGCCTGCTCCACCTTCTCCTGCGGGTAGATCTTGCCCTGGCGCAGGCGGGTGCGCAGCTCGTCCACGGTTATGTCGATATTGACAACCTCGTCGGCGCGCTTGAGGAAGTTGTCGGGAATGGTCTCGCGAATGACCGTGTTTGCGGAGCGGTTAACAGCGTCATTGAGCGTTTCCAGGTGCTGGATGTTGACGGTCGCCATCACATTGATGCCGGCGTCAAGTAACTCCAGCACATCTTCGTAGCGCTTTTGATTTCTGGAGCCGGGGACGTTGGTGTGCGCCAGTTCGTCCACCAGTACGGTGCGAGGATGGCGGGCCAGGATCGCGTCCAGGTCCATTTCCTTCAGGTTGACGCCACGATATGGAATCACTCGCAGGGGAATGACCTCAATGTCGCGGATGCGAGACTCGGTTTCCTTGCGTCCGTGCGTCTCCACAATGCCGATGACAACCTCGATGCCCTGCTGGTGTTTCATGATGTAGGCATCGTTCAGCATCTGGTAGGTTTTGCCCACGCCCGCCGCGGCGCCGATGTAAATGCGCAGCTTGCCCGGTTCCGGCTTTTTCCCCAGGATGATCTCAGCCATAGATCAGCCCACCTCGACGGGGTGGCGTACGATTTCAACGGGCGCCACGGGAAGAGTGAAGCGGAAGGTGGTTCCATGGCCGAGGCGGCTTTCGACGGCGGTTTGGCCGCCCAGAGACTCGACCAGGCGGCGCACCAGAGCCAGACCCATGCCGGTGCCGCTCTCTGAGGACGCGCTGAAACGGTCGAAGATGGAGCTGAGCCGCTCAGCTTCGATGCCGCGGCCGGTGTCGCGCACGGTGAACTGCACAAAGTCCTTGATCTCTTCGGCGGCCAAAAGAATCTCGCCTTCGGACGGCGTGTAGCGGAGCGCGTTCGACAACAGATTGTCGAGAATGGAACGTACCGCGCGGCGATCGGCGTACACAGCGGACAAGTCGGCGTAGGCCTTCACTTCCATTCGGATATGCTTCTCGGCGGCTTCATCGCAATAGCGGTCGCGAGCTTTTTCCAATACCTGCAGCGGGCGCAGCCGTTCGAGCTTGAGTTCACGCTTGCCCGTGTCGAGTTCGGCCACGTCGATCAGGTCACTCATGAGGTCTTCGAGCTTTTCCGCTTCATTGCTGGCGGTTGCGGTCAGCTCCGCCTGCAGCGGAGTCAATTCGCCGCCAAAGCCCTGGCTCAGCGCGTAGAGTCCGCGGCGCAACTGCAAAAGCGGGTCGCGGAGCTTGCGGCTGGCTACGGCAATGAACTGCGTTTTGAAGCGGTCGGTGTCCTGCAGCGTGGTGACGTCTTCGAGCGTGGTAACAGCGCCCAGCAGCCTTCCGTCCGAGTCGCGCATGGGCGTGGTGCGCAACCGGTAGCTGCGTTCCCGCTGGCCGATGCGCAGCGGGAGCATGGCTGCCTCGTCCTCCGCGGCAACGGCCTTTTGCATGGAGACGGCATCGCGAATGGCATTCAGGATCTTGCCGCCGCCGGGAGTATTGGCCAATGCCATGCGATCAGTGGCGGCGTCGCCGAGGATCTCGGCCGCCGACTGGTTTACCTTGAGCACGTGGCCTTTTCCGTCAGTCACGATGATGGGTTCAAAGATGGATTGAAGCACGGCATCGGAGAGTTGAAACTCCATCTGCTTCCGTCCAGCCTCGGTGTCGCGCAACTCGCGCAGCCTCACCGCAATCCGGTTCAGCTCGCCGGCAATGAGGCCGAAATCGTCGTGGCTGCTCCACTCGACTCGGTGATCGAGATTGCCCTGCGCAATCTTATGAGCATCGCGGGCCACCGTGCGGATCGGATTCAGAACAAAGTAAATCGTGCCCAGTTCCAGCAGGAGCGCCATCGCAACAAAGCTGTAGGCCAGGGTCGTCTGCCCGGCCGCCGCCAGGGCGTGATGGGTCATCGCCACCAGGCCGATGGTGAGGCACGCAAGCAGCGCACAACCAAGGATCAGTCGCTGGGAAAGATTGAGCATGACCCGGTCTCCATGCCGGCAGAGAAGTACCGTTGTTAGAATAACCTCCCTCTATTGTGGAGGAACGGACTGCGCTACGCCAAGCCAGAGGCCGCAGGATGCAATCTCATTGTTGCAAAGCGGTTGCGCCGGGCGGCAACGGAGGCATGCGGCAGACGCTGTAAGACTGCCGCTGGTACGGGCAATCCATGCCATTGGGCGCAGGGCCGTGAATCACTGTCCAGGAGATCCGGGGGTATTCCGTCCTCAAGTACTGGAACTGCTTCAAGGTAAAGTGATTCAAGCCATAAGTCGCATTGGTCATCTGCTTCCATTCGGGCGCCAGTGTTGGAAACAGCGCAACCACGCCGCTGTCTTTGTAATAATCCGCCAGGGCAGACCGCTCTGACAGGGCGCGAAAGCCGTGCGAGTCGCCGATCGGGTCTCGAAAATAGCGCGAGTCAACGGCGAATACTGCGTCCCGTGGCGTATTGCTTCTGATCCATAGCAGCGCATTTACCCACGGATTGCTGCTTGTAGCCGAAGGCAGCTCGATCTGCGGGCTGTTGGGATAAGTCGCCCGGGCCACAATAAACATGCCCACCGCGAGCGGCAGGCATAGTGCCGCGATCACCCACGGACGATCCTTGGCAAGATATTCTCCCAGGATTCCCGCAAAGAGGATCACAAACGCCAGGGTGATCACGTGAAAGGAGCGCAGCGGCTGAAGCCGGAGGAACATCTCGAACTCGGGCGAGGAACAAAGGATTCCGGCCACTAGAATCGAGACCAGTCCGAAGGGAATGAGCGCAAAACTGATACGGCGGAAGGCCGGACGCGTGCCGCGCAGATTGGCTTTCCAGAAAAACGCGAGAATGGCCAGGGGCCCGAGAAGGCCAAGCCAGTGATACCAGGTCCAGTTGTAGAGGAAGAAGTAATCTCTTGAAAAGAGCACTTCGCGATACGGCCCTGTGGCCGGCGCGAGATGGAACCCGGCAGGCATGATGCCAATGGCTAAAGCCGAGACCGGAACCGCGACAGGATTGGGCATCAGCTTTTTGCGCCGCTCTGCCACCAGCGTTATGCCGATAAGGGCGAGCAGGTAAACCACCATCAGGGGATGGATCGCTGCCATCACCAGCATGGCTGCTACCGTGCGCGCGTAACGGCGCTCCAGGAAGCTGGCCAGCGCGAACAGCGTGAGCGGCGTTGAAAACGATCTCGCCGTCAGATAGGGGTCAATGAGCAGCAGGGCCGTATCTGCTACCGGCATGGCCAGCACCGCCGTCAGCACCATGATGGCGGTCCAGCGAGCGCGGGAACTGGAAAAACAGGCTACGGCGAAGAGCCAGCCAGCGACCAGCAATCCGAAGAGGCTGACCACATACCAGGCAAACATCGTCCAGTCCATCGATAGATGCGTCAACCGGGCCGTCCAGGCCAGGATCGAACTGAAGATGGACAGATGTGTCTGCGCAAGAAAAAACTGCGGCGCGAATGGATACAGGTGAGGATGCAGCAGCCGACGCGCTCCCGGGACGTAAATCTCCCCGTCTTCAACGCCCAGGTGATAACCATGAATAACCAGAGCAGCCGCGGTCAGGCAGATCAGGCGGAGGACCGGCACGCGCCCCTCATGGGAGGATCTCATGGGCTCTCCTTGCCTGTCTGATGCTGGTGTCCTTTTTGCTTTGTGGATTGTCGATAGGAAACGCAATGACCAACTCTTCTCCCATGCATCATTCGCTTTGTCGAATTCGGTAGTGGGGAGCCTAAGGTTAATACTACGACGCGGAATCTTCCGTCCCGTAAGCAGATATTAAAGAATTTGTGTGCCCTTAGACCAGGAAATCCGCCGGTTTGCCGTGAAAAGCGGTAATGGCCGGGGTCGCAAGCGGACTTCGCTGCCGTTACGGGATACGGCAAACGGAAATACCGCCCTTCTGCCACTGGCAGGCCAACCCTGCTGGTGGGGGATATTCGACCAGCGCCCAGTTGACGCCGAATTGCTTCTTCAGCCGCTCAAAGTCGGCCAGTTGAAAGTGACTCCAGCCCGTTTCGGCCTCTACCTGATCGTACCAATCCTGGGCGAGGTCGGGAACCTGGGTTACGACTGCCGTATCCTTGATGGCGTCGGCCATCTGGCTGCGTTCGGCCAGAGCACGAAAGCTGTGATAATCCTCTCCCGGCGCGGCCAGATAGTACGGGTTTAGCGCAAAGTATGCGTCCGTGGGAGTATTGTGGCGAATCCACGAAAATGCCTGCAGCCAGGGGTTGGACGGTCGCTCGCCCGGCAGTTCCAGATGTGGGCTGCTGGGGAATAACATCAACTGCGAGATCAGCATGCCGCCGTTGATGACCAGCAGGAAGACCGCCCAGCGCCAGACACTCGCCTTCAGGAAGTACTTGCCCAGCAGACAGCCTGCCAACAGGGCCATAAAGTAGTAAATCAGTTGTAAAAAGCGCATCGGCTGGAGGGGCATCAGCCGGATGAATGACGGTGGGGTGATCATGATGAGGGCGACAATGAGCTGAAAGATGCCGTAAACGAATACAGAAAAAGCGAAACGGGACAAAGTTGTCTTGCCCTGTTTCTTTGCAATCCGCCACAGCAGCCAAAAGAGAAACAACGGTGCAATGACGCCGAGCCACTCGTACCAGGTCCAGTGGTACAGAAAGCAATAGTCCCGGGTATGAAGGGCCTTGAGCCAGAGGCGATTGGGGGGCTCGAAGATCCAGGCCAGCGGGGCGACGGCGGCCGGCGAGCGGCGCAGCGCGCGCAGCCAGACGGGCGCCGGCTCGCGCAGGGCCATGGTAAGAAAAAAGCAATACGAGACGCCCAATGCCGCCATGATGGGGTGCAGCACAAAGGCCAGCATCAGCAGGGGCACTGCCTGCCATAGCTTCTCGGAGAAAATTCGCGATATTGCAACAAGAACCAGCGCAGTGGCAATATTGCGCGGATGGAGATGCTGATCGGCCAGATAAAGGGCGGTCCCGGACACGGGGAGCGTCAGCATCGCTGCGACCATGGCAACCCCTGCCCACTGCACCCACTCGTCATCGAACAATTTGCGGGCGATGCTCCAGCATCCGTAGAGGATGAGCAGGATGGACCCGAACTGCCAGAGCAACTCGGTCATCGCTACCGGAATGTGGGTCAGGCGGATGAAGCCGGCAACCCACTTGTCGAAGAAGGTCGCCTGAAGCTGCCTGCAGAAAAACGCGGAGTCGTGGGGGTAGAGGGCCGGATTCAAGTCATGCTTGACTGCCGGAAGATACACTCCGTCATCCTCGATGCCGGGATGGTACCCCATTACCGCAATCGCGAGAATCGAGAATGCAAGCAGCAAAAAAACGTTGCGATTACGGAATCTTACCACGTGATAAATCCTTGTTTTTTCAAGAGATATTGCGCGAATTGCAGGGCTTAGCCTGACATGCCCCGAACTGGCGAGATCAACAGCGCAGGCCCTATGCTTCTTAGCTACTCCTCCCAGACTGCGGGGGAACTCGAGTGCGCCGTACTGCTCAGGAGGAAGTTTTCGCCTTGTGCCCAGAACATTACCTTTCTGATTGTATGGGACGGAAGCAGTGAATGTCTTCTTGCCTTGACGGAAATCGGTGTCTGCCGGAATCAAACCGCATCCGAAGCAGATATGTGCCGGGGCTCTGGTTGAAAACGTTTGCCTCAACGGGAGCCTTCATCCATCCCGGGCTGAACCAGTTTGGTACCTCCTGGCAATATGCGCTGGACAAATGAGCAACTGAGTGAGCCAGAAGAGTTGGGTTCCGTGTACCCTGTTATGGGCATGTTCAGGCGAAGTTTCAATCAACCCGGCGTTACGGCTGATGAGGCCGTTCCCTTGCCGCTCGGGGGCTCCCGATGCGAAGCGGAGGAAAAGCTCGCGCTCGTTATACCAACGCTTTGCGAGGCCGAGAACATCGGACGCCTGCTCGATCATGTCCGCTCCGTCATCGATCCTCTGGGTATTTCATACGAAATTCTGGTGGTGGATGATGACAGCATCGATGGAACCGGCGCTGTGGTTTCAGCCATCGCGGAGAAAGATCCGCATGTCCGGCTGCTGGTGCGCAAGGGAGAACGCGGGCTCTCCGGAGCTGTCCTGCACGGCTGGCAGCGCTCAGACGCGACGGTGCTCGGCGTCATGGATGCCGATTTGCAGCATCCTCCTGAACTACTGCCGCAGTTGATTGCGGTGATCAGAGAGGGCTGTGACATCGCGATCGGCAGCCGCTATACCCCGGGCGGCGAACTGGGCGCATGGAATCCCTTCCGCAAGTTCCTGTCGGCTGCGGCCGTCTGGGTCACATTGCCCCTGCAGCGGAGGGGCCTCCGCGCCAAAGACCCCATGTCTGGCTACTTTATGGTCCGCCGCCGTTGCCTCGAATCCATCGCGTTCCAGCGGGCGGGCTTCAAGCTGCTGCTGGAGATTCTCGTCCGCTCGCGGATTCAATCGATGAAGGAAGTGCCATTTGCCTTTGGCCAGCGCTACAGAGGCTCAAGCAAGGCCAACTTCAAGGTTGCCTGGGATTATGGGCGGTTGCTGGCGAGGCTCTACGCGGGAAAGATCGGCTTCGGAAGACGGACGCGGAGCCGTGGCAGCGCCCCCAAACCTTTAGAGCGCGGGCAGCAGCAGCCGTAGCAGCAGGAAGCCTGCAACGCCAAGAAAAAATACCAGCGCCATCCGGATTCCGGGTTCGCGGTTGACCTCGGGCACCAGGTCGCTTGCGCCCACATAGAGGGCCACGCCCGCGGAGATGGGCAACCCGAAGTTTGTCCAGCGGGGAACCAGTTCGATGATCAGCACGCCGCCCAGAGTGGCCGCCGCCAGAGCCACCGCGGAGTAGAATGCGACGGCGCGGCTGCGCCCACTGGCAAGCATCACGCTGGCCATGGTGAAGCCCTCAGGGGCCTTATGCAGCAGAATCGCGAGAAAGATCAGCCAGCCCAGCCAGTTTGAAACCACAAAGCCGGAGCCGATGGCCACGCCGTCAAAGAGGGCGTGAACGCTGAGGCCGCCCAGCACCGAGTAGCCGGTGCGCGCTGAAACGAATTCGTCGTGATGGGTCTCCTCGCCGTAGTGGAAGTGGGCGTTGATGGTATGTTCCAGCAGGTGCACTACGCAGTAGCCGCCCATGATGAGGATAGGCCCCAGCCGCGGGCTCAGGCTCAGGCTTTCAGGCGCCATTTCCAGAAGAGCCGTAGCCATCAGAAAGCCGGCGCCCAGCGCGACAAAGTAACGCAGGTAACGGTCCACGCCACGCGCGCGCACCAGCACCAGTCCACCGGCCACATCGGCCAGCCCGGCAACCAGCCCGAGAAGAAGTGAGATCTTCAGCATTCTTACTTACCCGCTGTGCCGGATATGCAGCACGTCGCCATCCTGGACGATGTATTCCTTGCCTTCAAGCCGCAATGTTCCTTTGGCCCGCGCTGCCGCCTCGGAGCCTGCTTCCAGTAGCTGATCCCAGCGGATCGTCTCGGCGCGGATGAAGTGATGTTCGAGGTCGGAGTGGATGGCTCCGGCAGCCTGCGGCGCCTTTGAGCCAACGGGCACGGTCCAGGCGCGGCACTCGTCCTCGCCCGCGGTGAAGAAGCTGATCAACCCGAGCAGCTCATAGCTCTTCCGGATCAGGCGCACCAGGCCGCTTTCGTGGAGTTCATAGCTCGCCAGAAAATCACCGGCTTCGGCATCGTCCATCTCCGCCAGCTCGGCCTCCACCTTGCCGCAGATGGCTGTAGCCGCGGCATTGGGCCGGTGAGAGACCTCATCCAGCTTGAAGCGGCTTGCCGCCGCTTCAAGGTCCGCACCCAGCGAGGTGCTTTCACCGATGTTCAGAACATACAGGATGGGCTTTTGCGAAAGGAACATGAAGCCCTTGATGAGCTTTTTCTCCTCGGGCGTCATCTCCAGCTCGCGCAGAGGCTGCTCCTTTTCGAGTGCCTCCTTTGAGCGCAGAAGCAGCGCGTGCTCCTGCTCCAGCTCGCTCGAACGCATCTTGCGCAGGTCTTTCTCCACGCGCTCCAGGCGCTTTTCAATCTGCGTCAGATCGCTGACCATCAGGTCGAACTCGACATTCTTGATGTCGCGCAGCGGATCGATGGGGCCGACATGGGGAATCGAGTCATCCTCGAAGGCGCGCAGCACGTGAATGAGCGCATCCACATTGCGGAGGTTGGCAAGAAACGCCGATTCCTTGAGGGCCTCCTGCCCGATAGCGGCGACGTCGACGTACTCGACCGAGGCATAGGTGGTCTTCTTCGGCGAGTAGAGTTCCGACAGTTTGTCAAGCCGTTCGTCGGGGACGCGCGCCACGCCAATATGCGCCTCGCGCGGGTTCGAGTAGCCGTGCTCGGTGAGCTTGGCCTTGGTCAGAATCTTGAACAACGAGGTCTTGCCTACCTGCGGCAGGCCGATAATGCCAGTCTTCATGATCGTTCCATTAAGGGTCCAATTGTTGAAGGACCATTCTCGATCATAGCCCATGCCGCAGCCAGACGATCCCGCTCGATCGGCTGCGCCACTGGAACTTTGTCCGGCACAGCAATCCACAGGCTGCCCGGAATTTCATCGTGCATTCTTCCGGCGTTTATGCGCTGTTTTGAAAACGCTGGCTATTCTACGCAAGCTGCTCGCGTGAAGCATCAAGGGCGCGTGCAGACTCTCATTCCCCCTGTGGAGAGAATTATGTTCAGGAGTCAGTTCGAATCAATTTGCCTGAAGAGCGGTGCGGCAATACTCGCTGCGCTGCAAGTGTTTGCAGGAATGCCGGTGCCTGCATTCGCGGAGGATTCCGCCCAGAAGGTCGAGACACGCACGCCCATCAAGCATGTGATAGTGATCATCGGTGAAAATCGCAGCTTTGACCACGTTTTCGCAACCTATAAGCCCATTCGCCACCAGAGGGTCATGAATCTTCTTTCTGAGGGGATTATCAATGCGGATGGCGCCCCAGGCCCGAATTATTGGAAAGCGGAGCAGTATTCGGCGGTGGATGAGGCCAGTGAAGGGTACCAGGTAAGCCCTCAGCAGAAGGAGCTTTATACCACTCTTCCCACGCCGCTGGCTGGTGGCCCCACAAAGCCTTTCTTCTCCACGCTGGCTGAAGCCAAAGCCGCGGAGACGGGCCTGCCCAACGACACCTATTACACTTACCTGACCACCGGCGGCACCGGCCTGAAGGCGGGTACGCCCGATACGCGCATTCCCAATGTAGATTCGCTGCCACCGGGACCATTCCAGATCACACCGGGAATTCCCTACGATGCGTACACGGCCAGTCCCGTGCACCGCTACTACCAGATGGCGCAGCAACTGGACTGCAGTATGAGCTACGCCGATCGCAACAATCCCAGCGGATGCAGGGCCGATCTGTTTCCGTGGGTCGAGACCACCATTGGAGCGGGTTCCAACGGCCGGCCTCAGCCTTCGCCGTTTACCGAGGAGTCCACGCGCGAAGGCTCGGCCTCCATGGGCTTCTACAACATGCAGGAAGGAGACGCGCCTTATCTGAAGTATCTTGCGGACCACTACGCGCTGAGTGACAACTATCACCAGGCGGCAACAGGCGGCACCGGCATGAATCACATCGAACTGGGCACGGGCGACGCGCTCTGGTTCAGCGACGGCAAGGGAAATCCCGCCGTTCCGCCGCATAACCAGCTCGTAGCGGCAGGAACAGCGAATGCCGGCGTGGTGGACGAGATCGAAAATCCAAATGCAGCATCCGGCACCAACAACTGGTATAGCGAAGACGGCTACGGCGGGGGATCGAATGGATCGCCCTCGTATGGCGGTGGAAGCTACAGCGAATGCGCCGATCCCAATGCGCCCGGCGTTGCGGCGGAACTGGACTACCTGGCCACGCTGCCCCATCGCGTCGATCCGAAATGCGCGCCCGGCCACTACTATCTGCTGAACAACTACAACCCGGGCTACTTTGGCAACGGGACCAATGCCTACACCGATACCAACAATCACAACACGGTGTTCACTATTCCACCTTCGACAGTACGCACGATCGGCGATGCTCTGCTGGCGAAGAATATCTCCTTCAAGTATTACGGCGATCAATGGAACCTCTACGCCAATGATCCCTATTACCAGAAGCCGGGAGACGAGTATTGCAACATCTGCGACTTCCTGCAGTACTCGGCGTCGATCATGACCAATCCCACCCTGCGCGCCGCGCATATCCAGGACACCGTCAATCTCTACTCCGATATCAGGAACGGAACACTGCCGGCGGTTTCCTTCGTAAAGCCAAGCGCATTCGTTGATGGACATCCGGCCTCGTCCAAGCTTGATTTGTTCGAGGGCTTCGTGATGAAGATCGTGAATGAGGTGCAGGCCAATCGCAAGCTCTGGGCCAGCACCGCGATCTTTATCACCTTCGACGAGGGCGGCGGCTATTATGACTCCGGATACGTCCAGCCGCTCGACTTCTTCGGTGACGGGACGCGCGTTCCCCTGCTTGTGGTTTCGCCGTTCACGCAGGCTGGCCACATTTCGCACACGTACGCCGATCACGTCTCGATCCTCAAGTTCCTCGAAAGGAACTGGGACCTGAATCCGATCACTAACCGCAGCCGCGACAACCTGCCCGACCCGGCCGCCACCGAAGCGAATCCCTACGTGCCGACGAATGGCCCTGCAATCGGGGACCTCTTCGACATGTTCAATTTCGGCCGCGGGGATCGCGATGACCACGGAGGCCGGTAATCGCCTTCAATAGACCAAGAAACCCGGCGCGGCCTTTCCAGTAAAACGGAAAGGCCGCAGGCATTTTAACGGCTGCGATGTGGACGCCATCGCGGGTGCGTCAGGAACTCCTTGTTCTCTTACACCCGCGACGTTTCCGCATGCGCTACCAGCACCAAAGTCGCCA
Source organism: Acidobacteriota bacterium (assembly GCA_021846945.1). Taxonomy (GTDB): domain Bacteria; phylum Acidobacteriota; class Terriglobia; order Terriglobales; family Acidobacteriaceae; genus Telmatobacter. The sequence goes on from JAJZVZ010000020.1 coordinate 21,404, forward strand.
GCCCCAGCAGCAGGATTGCTTCCTCCACATGCTCGCTGCGGTTGTGCAGCTTGTTGAAGTGAATGCGATACGGATTCATGGGAGGCGCCGCATCGATGTCTCCGCCAACGGCGATGCGGTCGTGCTCCATGGCCGGGATGATACCGAACTGCGAGTAGACGGTGAAGGCCATCATCAGCACCACAAGCGCCATCGGCGCCAGCACGGCGCGCGGCTTATAGACACCCAAGGCGGGAGCCAGCGCCAGCAAAGCCAGCGCAACCATGCCGGAAACCAGTCCCATGCCGTGCAGGATTCGGATCAACTGGCCTACGATCGTGCCGGCAACGTGCGTCTCCGGCTGCAGCGTCGTGAACGTGACGGCGGCCACCACGGGAAAGAAGATCTCCGCGCCGAGCCAGACGATGAGAGCGAGATAAAGAAGCGTGCGGATGAGGGTTTTCATAGGTCAGTTGTCAGTGCCAGCATTGCAGTTCTACTTCGATTGTCAAGGAAAATCGTGGAGTCAAGCACTTCCTGTAACCTTCAAGCCTGCCCTCAGCAAATTCGCGTCGAGAATGAAGCGTTGAACTGCCGCGAGTCTGACCTGGGCACATTCACAGATGACAACTGATCCCTGATCCCTGACAACTGTTCACTGACAACTGTCTTACCGCAAGCTCCCGTAGACCGAGGGCCGGCCGATGAGGCGCTCGATGCGCTTCTGGATGGGCGGATGCGTGCTGAACAGACTGGCGAGAGTTTCGCCCGAGAGCAGCGGCGCAACGATAAACAGATGGGCCGAACTGGGCGAAGCCATGAGTGGAACCCTCCGGCTGACAGCGGAGATTTTCTCGAGCGCGCTGGCCAGCGCGTAGGGATTGCCGGTGAGGTGCGCGCCTGACGCGTCCGCCTCGTACTCGCGCGTACGCGAAACCCAAAGCTGGATCAGCATGGCCGCAAGCGGCGCCAGCAGCAGCATGACCAGCGCGCCCAGGCCGCCTTCGCGGTCGCGGCGGTCGCCGCCGCCCATGCCGCCGATGGCTCCGAACCAGAAGGCCATGCGTGCCAGAATGGTGATGGCGCCGGCCAGCGTGGCGGCAATGGAGCTGGTGAGAATGTCGCGGTTGCGCACGTGCCCCAGTTCATGAGCCAGCACGCCTTCCAGTTCTTCGTCATTCAGCAGCGCCAGGATGCCGTGGGTGACGGCGACCGAGGCGTGTTGCGGATTGCGGCCGGTAGCGAAGGCATTCGGCGACTCAGTGGGGATGACGTAGATTTTGGGCATGGGAATGCCAGCGCGCCGGGTCAGGCGCTCCACGACGTCGTAAGCGCGGGGCAGTTCCTCGCGGGTGACGGGCTTTGCGCCGTACATCGCCAGCGCGATCTTGTCGGAGTAAAAGTAACTGAAAAAGTTCATGGCGGCCGCGAGGACAAAGGCGATCAGCGCGCCGTCAGTGCCGCCGAAGTACTCGCCGGCTAGAATCAGAAGAAGCGTCAGGGCGGTCAGCAGAAACGCGGTCTTGAAGGTGTTCATTGCTAGCTCCTGGCAGCTAGCAGCTAGCTTCTAGCTGCTAGCCGGGACAATATCACGTCCATTCCTTGGATGCGAAAGCCGTGCAAAAAGACCCAAAACCGTCCCTCGTCCAGTTCGGATCCGGGGCGACTGGTTCCGGGCACCGGCAGGCAGTAACGGTATTGCCCGTGGTTGCATGCGGAAGCCGAAAAGGGATGCGGCGTTTGCTTGTAGAAAACGCCACATTCCTTTGAAATCACGATGGATAGGTGCTAATGAGTCGCGCGCTAGGAGCTTCTTTTCAATGCCCGCTTCAGCACGGTTTCCAGCGCTGCCTTCACTTCGGTGTATTCGGCGGGCGAGAGATTGCCGGAGAGTTTCTCGCTTTCCAGGGCAAACAGTTCTTCCTTGAGGGCATTCAACAGGGCAGCGTTCCCGGCTGCCGGGGCCGCGGGCCTGGCCGTAGCGGCGGTTGCTGGCGCGGCGCTGAAGTCAGGCATGGCCACGGCAACGGGCGCACCGCCCGGCGCCGCTGCCAGCGTCGGCTTGCGCAGCAGGAAGGCTGCCGCCGCGGCCAGAATCAGCGCCAGGCCGCCAAGAATCCACCACTTGTACTTTGTGAGCGGATCGGGAGAATCGATGGGCGCGCCGATCCCGCCACCGGGCTGATTGGCGGTTGCTGCCGCTTGCTGCCCGCCGTTGTCGGCCTGTTGTTCGCGCGGGATGGAGCCTGTCCCCGAGATGGTGAACTCCACAGTTTTGCCCGGGGGCGTATTTTTGGCCAGGAATGTCTGGACTCCCGGATCCGCCTGTACGGATTGAAACGACGCGCCCGAGCCGGCGGAGAAGCTCATGCTCTTGGGCAAAAGAACAGCCATGTTGTCTGCCGGCAAAGTGGTTTCGTTATGAAAGGTATACTTGCTGGCGCTGTAAGGGAGCGTGTAGACGACCTGAAAGAGCGTATCCTTGTCGCCCTGGTCAGGCTCGATCGGGAAGTTGAAGGTGTAATGGCCTTTGGGACCGTGCGGTTCAAGCTTGGCGGAAATGGGCAGGCCGCTCGGCCGTTGTGCGCCGGTTACGCTAATGGCAGCATCAGGGGGCAGCACCACCTCAAAGGAGCGTGGACTCCATTGGGTTACCGGCGGCGAGCTGGTGTTGTGCACAAAAAAGCGCTCATCCACCTGGAGTTGGCCGTTGGCGGCCTCGACCTGGAGAATGTCTGCTTCGAGGCGGACGCCAGGCACTTTTGCGGCCACGTCATATACAGGGATGTCTCCTGATGCACCGCCCTGAGGCGCCGCGATGAAGTAGCCCACGCCCTGGTGGGTGACGCGAATCAGGTACGGGCCGCTGCCCGGCTCATTCAGCGAATAGTGTCCATGGGCATCCGTGGTCGCCTTTGCCACCTCGCTCATGCCGGCCTGCACGTCGACCAGTACCACGGGATCGCCCACGGCGGGCTTGCCGGTGGTCTTGTTGGTCACGGTGCCGGAGACGGATGCGGCGTGCGACAGCGAGCCGCACAGGAACAGGCCAAGAGCGAACGTACTTGCAAACAGTCGTGTCAATTTCATTTCGTGTCGAGATCCTTCATTGATGCGCCGGTTTTCTGGTTGTGGGAATTCTCTCAGCGGCCTTGTTGATTTTGCCGGTCTTACGGCACGACTCAAGTCGTGCCCTTTCACAAAGCTAACGTTCAACCCAGGCTATTGGCGGAGCCAAGAGCACTCAGGCCTGCTGAAGATGGTCAATTTCAGCCAGAAGCTGCGCAGTTTCGTTCTCAAGCAGGGCGCGCTGTGCCTGGAAATCCTCTTCAGGATACTTTCCGGCGCGATACTCGAAGTTCAGGTCGCGGAGATTTTCGTAGAGCTGCTCCTTACGTTCGAGCAGGAAGTCCAGGCGGGTCTTTTCGCGGTGGCTGGCGAAGCCGTTCTCCGGCCAGAAGGTGTACACCATGAGCGCCAGCAGCAGAAACAGGCCTGCGATCATGCCAAGGGTTTCGTTCATGGATTAAAAGCCTCCGTCGATGCCAGAGCCAATGTTGGTTTCCCGGCGAATTCTCTCGCGCCTCGCGCGTTCTTCCGGATCAAGACCGGCGGGATCGGGCCCTGCGGGCAGTGGTGTTTTGCCGTCCGTCCGGCCACCCCAGCGCCGGATCAGGAGGATGGTTCCCAGCAGGGCCGCGGCAAAGACCGCGAAGGGCGCAATCCAGGCCACAAGGTCAAAGCCGTGCGTGGGAGGCGCTGCCAGCACCGTGGCTCCGTACTCGGCGGTGAAGGCCGCAAAAATCTGCTGATCGGTCTCGCCCGCGGCAATAGCGGCGCGCAGTTCGGCGTTCTCTTTTGTAGATGCCGTGCAGCCGACATGATTGCACTCGCCCAACAGCTCAGCGCAGCCGCAGGTGCACATCAGGCGGTGGTTCAGGTTATTGAACCGGGCGCTGGAATTGGTTGCGCCCACTGTGAAGCAGATGGCCAGAGCAAGAATCAGCGCTTCAACCGACTTCGTCCAGCGAGAAGGCCGCGTGAGAATTCTCATCAATCTCCGCCCTTCAGTGCTGGCTCGGCGGGAACGGCACGCGCCGCCGGCATCCGCACCGCGACGCTGGCCAGGCTGAGGTTGGGAATCAGTGCAAAGAAAGTGCCGAGGACCATGATCGCAAGTCCAGCCCAGATCCAGCCAACCAGCGGATTCAGGAATGCCTTGATAATGGGCTGGCCCGAATCGGGATTGACGCCCTCATACACGACGTACAGATCCCATGCGGGAGTTGAATGAATGGTCACCATGGTCTGCGGTTGGCCACTCACCAGGTAGACGCGCTTCTCGGGCGTCATCTGGAACTCCTTCTTGCCGTCCTTATAGACGTCGAGCAGCGCATAATCGGAGTCGTAGTTGAGGTTCGAATCCTGGGTAAAGCCAACGCACTCCAGCGTATAGGGGCCGATATGGATCTTGTCGTGCAACCCCATCTCGCTTTCTACGTTGCGATTGAAGGCCGAACCCGCCAGTCCCACCACGACAATCACAACCCCAATGTGGACGATGTAGCCGCCATAGCGTCGGCCGTTACGCCGTATCAGCTGCCAGGTTGCCGCAATGAGATTATGGCCGGTCTGGTGGGCAACAACGCGGGCGCCGCGCAGGAACTCGGTCAGAATGGCGGTGAAGACGCCCACGCCGACTGAGAAGGCTACCAGCGCGTAGAAGGCGCCGGCGTCAAATGCGCCGTTCTTCCAGGGGCGCACGCCGACGGCCAGGCACACAATCATCATTGCCCAGAGGGCGATAACCGGCAGCACAAAATTGCGCCGGATGCTCCTCATCGATGTAGCGCGCCAGGGAAGCAGCGGACCCACGCCCGTGAGGAAGACCAGAAACAGGCCGATGGGGACCGCCACGCGGTTATAAAACGGCGGGCCGACCGTCACCTTGGTGCCTTGCACGTATTCCGAGATGATCGGGAAGAGCGTTCCCCACAGGATGACAAAGCACGCGGTGAGCAGAACCAGGTTGTTGAACAGAAAACTGGATTCGCGGCTGACCAGCGATTCCAGATGATTCTCGGTCTTGAGATGGCTGCGCTGCAGGATGTACGTGAAGATGCAGACGGCCAGCACAATCACCATAAAGGCGATGAACCAGTTCCCGATCGACGACTGCGCGAAGGCGTGCACCGAGCTGACCAGGCCGCCGCGTGTCAACGTCGTCCCCAGGAGGGTAAGCAGGAAGGTGGAAAAGATCAGCCACACATTCCAGCTCTTCATCATGCCCTTCTTCTCCTGCATCATCACGGAGTGAAGAAAGGCGGTTCCGGTGAGCCACGGCATGAAGCTGGCATTTTCAACCGGATCCCAGCCCCAGTAACCACCCCACCCCAGCACCGCATAGGCCCAGTGCATGCCCAGGAAGATGCCGCAGGTCAAAAACAACCACGTCACCATCGTCCAGCTTCGGGTGATCTTGATCCATTTTTCCCCGGGGTAGCGCATCATCAGCGCTCCCAGCGCGAAGGCGAACGGAACCGAGAAGCCCACATAGCCCAAGTAGAGCATCGGCGGATGGATCACCATCTCCGGGTACTGGAGCAGGGGGTTCAGGCCGTTTCCGTCCGCGGGAACCGGGCCCTTGAACAACGCAAAGGGCGGCGCGGCAAAGTTGAGCACCAGCAGGAAAAAGACCTGGACCGCGGCCAGAATCGTGCCGGCGTATGCGTACAGTTTCACGTCCGTCTTGTGCAGAAGGCGCAACACAAAGCCGTAGGTTCCCAGCAGCCATGCCCACAGCAGCAGGGAGCCTTCCTGACCGCTCCAAAGCGCCGAGAACTTGTATGGAGCGGGCAGGGCGCGGTTCGAGTGCTCAAGGATGTAAGTGAGTGAAAAATCGTTGGTGAAGGCCGCCCAGACCAGGGCGAAGGCGGCGGCCGAGACGGCCCAGAAACCTGCAATTCCAGCCCGGCGCGCGGTGTCGGCGAGCCGTTCGGGCGAAACCCGAGAAGGCTGCCCCGTGGCAATCAGCCGCAGTGCCAATGCTCCAGCCAGCAAATTGTAGGCGGCCAGCGCCAAGGCGATGAGGAGAGCAAAACTACCGAAGGCTGCCATTAAGACTCCACAATGATTTTCGCACGCCGAAAGGAAGCCGGGGAGCCTCCCTTTACGGGTATTCTCAATCTATTTGGCGTCTTTTGCGTGTGATCCAGCTCACACTTTAGGGAGAGAATTGAAACGAAAAGGGAGGCGGGTGACTTCACCTGTTCAAGCTATTTTTTGTCCGTCTTTGGCAAGCATTTTGTCCGCCAGCCCCAGCATCTCTTCGGCGGCAATCGGTTTGGCAAGGAAGCGGACATGTTCTCCAGCATATTTGCTGGAGTCTTCAACGGCATCGCCCAGCACCAGGACGGGGAGTGAAGGCATGCGAGTATGCAACTCCTCGACAAATGCCGGGCCGCCGATCCCAGGCCGATGGTGACCGGAAATCACCAGGTCGAGATTTTCGGCAAAAATAGGCTGCTCGACAAGGCAAAGCGCCTCTGCGGCGTCATTGACGCGCCGCACGTCTGAGAACCGCCTCTCCAGGATAGACTTCCGCAGCATCGCCTGGAGAGGGTCGTCATCTACTAATAAAATTGTTCCCATGATCCCCTAAAAGTGCTTAGCCCAATAAAAATGGGTGGGCTGTGCCCAGCTATTGACTAACTGCTCAACTAGGATGAGTGCGTTGGCGGTGCGGTTGCCTGAGTGCCAGGGACTAACCTGACACGATGGGGGAGATTGCCTGGCGCAGCAGCCCCGGCAAGGGGGAATTGCCATCGGTTTTAAGGCTTCCCGCGTCCTGCCTGACGCCATCCTCCGGTGGAGCAGCTGCGTGAGGGGATTGGTTTTATTCCCCATCAGGCGGGGTGGCGCATCAGCCGAAGAGAAACTCCTTGTCGCGGAGTTCCTTGATGGTGTCGCGCAGTTTGGCGGCCTTCTCAAACTCGAATTTCTTGGCAGCTTCGCGCATTTCGGTTTCGAGTTTGGCGATGTACTGGTCCACTTCGGCCTGGGAGGCGAATTCGGGGATGCCGGCCGTCTCTTCCTCGGTGACCTCGCCGTACTCGGCTTTGAGGATCTGGGCGAGCCCCATATCGACCTGGCTGACAATGGATTGCGGCGTGATGCCGTTTTCCTCGTTGTAGGCGCGCTGCAGGGCGCGGCGGCGGTCGGTTTCGCCGATCGCCCGGCGCATGGAGTCCGTCATGGTGTCGGCGTAGAGGATGGCGCGGCCTTGAACGTTGCGCGCGGCGCGGCCCATGGTCTGGATCAGCGAGCCGCTCGAACGCAGGAAGCCCTCCTTGTCGGCATCTAGAATGGCCACCAGTGAGACTTCAGGCAGGTCGAGCCCCTCGCGCAGCAGGTTGATGCCGATGAGCACGTCGAACTCGCCCTTGCGCAGGCCGGCCAGCAACTTCACCCGCTCCAGCGTTTCAATCTCCGAGTGCATGTAGCGGCAGCGCACGCCGACCTCGGTATAGTAGCCGGCCAGGTCCTCAGCCATGCGCTTGGTGAGGGTGGTGACAAGCACGCGCTCATTGCGCTTGGCGCGGTCGCGGATCTCGGCCAGGAGGTCGTCAATCTGGCCTTTTACGGGGCGGATTTCAACCTCTGGATCAACTAATCCCGTGGGGCGGATCACCTGTTCGATGACGACGCCGCCTGAGCGCGTAAGCTCATAAGGCCCTGGTGTGGCGGAGACGTAGATCGCCTGTTGGACGCGATTCTCAAATTCCTCAAACGTGAGGGGGCGGTTGTCCATGGCCGAGGGCAGGCGGAATCCGTAGTCCACCAGTGTCTGCTTGCGGCTGCGGTCGCCGTGCCACATGCCGTGAACCTGCGGAATGGTGGCGTGGCTCTCGTCGATAAAGAGCAGGAAGTCGCGCGGGAAGTAGTCGAGCAGCGTGGGCGGAGCTTCGCCGGGCAGGCGGCCGCTGAAGTGGCGGGAATAATTCTCAATGCCGTGGCAGTAGCCCATGGACTTGATCATTTCCAGATCGAAGCGGGTGCGCTGGTGGACGCGCTGCGCCTCGACCATGCGGCCCTCGGACTCGAGCTTGGCGACCCACTCGTTCAATTCGGCGAGGATGGAGTCAATGGCCTCGGCTTTGCGCTCCGGCTGCACTACGTAGTGGCTCTTGGGATAGATGGGCAGGCGCGCGTACTTCTGTTTGACGGTGCCGAAGAGGGGATCGATCTGCGCGAGCGATTCGATCTCGTCGCCGAACATCTCGATGCGATAGGCGCTCTCGTCGTAGGTGGGGAAGACTTCGATGACGTCGCCCCGCGCGCGGAAGGTGCCGCGGCGGAAGTCCGAGTCGTTGCGTTCGTAGAGGATTTCGACGAGCCGGCGCGTGATGTCCTTGCGGCTGACGCGCTGGCCCTTCTCAAGCAGCAGCAACATGCCGTAGTAAGCCTCAGGCGAGCCCAGGCCGTAGATGCAACTGACCGAGCTGACGATGATCGAGTCACGGCGCTCGAAGAGCGAGCGCGTAGCCGAGAGGCGCAGCTTGTCCAGCTCCTCGTTGATGGTGGCTTCCTTCTCGATGTAGAGGTCGCCGGCGGGGATGTAGGCCTCGGGCTGGTAGTAGTCGTAGTAGCTGACGAAGTATTCGACGGCGTTGGAGGGGAAGAACTGCTTGAACTCGTGGTAGAGCTGCGCGGCCAGCGTCTTGTTGTGGGCGAGGATCAGCGCCGGGCGGTTGGACTGCTCGATGACCTTGGCCATGGTGAAGGTCTTGCCCGAGCCGGTGACGCCGAGCAGAACCTGGTGCTTCTCGCCGGCTGCCAGACCGTCGAGAAGCTGCTCGATGGCGCGGGGTTGGTCGCCGCGTGGCTTGTAGCTGGTCACCAACTGAAAGTCCATGGATGGATTATAGCGGAACGATGGCGAAAGAGAGGCGAAGATCTGGCGCAGGGCTTGCGAGACTTCTCCCGGGAAACGGCGGCGCCAAAAGGGTCCTAAGGCCCGTTCTACTCCTCGTAGACTAATTCGGTGATTCTGGCTGGCAGATGTATCTTGAGTTTCCCGTATTCAATCACTTCGTTTGAAGCTGAGCTAACGATGGATACGCGAATGTTAATGATTGAAGGGTTCCTCTCGATTAGGTGAACGGCGCGCGCCTCTCCTAACTCTCGATATGGAACCTCGAAGTAAGGCCGATACTCGGGAGAATAGGGATTCTCATACGATACGAAGGACCCGTTCCCGAAATGTCCGACAATAACTGCGCGCTCAGAGCCGCATCCAAGATCAATCCGATTGTTAAACTCTTCCAGCCAGTACGCTTTTGTGACCTGTGCGGCTTCGTAGTTTTCAATCTTGACGTGGGCGATGATGTCAGACAGGCTTGTTCCACTCACACCTTTAGTTTCCGGGTACGGATTGTTCACCCACACCAGGAGCATCATCAAACCGCGGGGATCGTCAGGAGTTGCGAGCCTCCAAATGCCTGGAGAAGCTTCATAGATTACGTTTCTCCACTCCCTCCGAATCTCGATCCTCGCAGGGATCTTCTTCGTGCTTTCAGGTAGCTCCAACCGCGACCCCTCAACCCTCTCTACGGTCTGAAGAGGTCCACCGTTGAAAGAATATGTGATTCGTAGCTTCTTCTTTAGATTTGGCCTCGGGTCTTGGGGAACAAAGTTGCGACCGCCAACTCGGAAGTTGTGATTTTCAACGTCAAATACCAGTCGATCGTCATTCACAAGCTGCCGCAGACAATCTGTAACTATGTATTGTTCTCCTGATCCATCCACAGCGATGTACTCTGCGAAGTTGATATACAGCCTGCGACTCGCGATGGCTTGAGTTTCGGGTGTTCCCGGATCCTGCGGCGCAGCTTTATTGGCCTCGTGGTAGTGGATGTCTCTTCCTGCCTGAAATTGCGAGCCGGTAACATTTCCCCCTGTCTCTATGGTTTGCTGCCCTGACGGCCTCGTCGAGGAAGCGGAGAAGAATAACCCATAGACGATTAGGGCGAGTCCGGTCAGCGCAACCGCCAGAACCATCCACGGATGGGCGCGAATATGCTCCGGCCACCCTGAGGCATAGAGACCAACGGCGGTAGCGATCAAAGTTGTCCCCCCGCCAATAAGTGTTTTCTTCTTGGGCATACACCATTTTCTCCTGTATCTCCCGGAAACTCAGCTGTTTTTCCTCTGGGAACAAGCGCGCAAGAGATAAAGCCACTTCCCCAACGCCCCGAGCGCCACGTCAATACGGTCGATCTTGGTGGCGTGCTTGAGGTTCGTCAGGCGGTTTACTTCCTGCCGTGTGGCGCCGATGCGCCGCGCCATTGAGCCCGCGCAGCGGGCAGCAGATGGTAGCCCCAGGCGCGAGCCTGGGGATGTCGTGCACGGATTCGCATCGTAAGCCCGCGCAGCGGGCGCAAGATCTATCGCCAAATATACCGCTCGTCAAACTCCACGCCATGCTTTCTCAGCAAGGCGAGAAATTCGTCCTGAAACGAGATGCGATGGTGATGCCGCGCATGGTCCCCTATGTAACGAATCACAGACTCCCGCCTGGATTCGCTCACGCTGAACGCTCCATAGCCGCCCTGCCACGCAAAGGAGCGGCGTTCCGGCCACCGCTCTTTCAACCAACGCGACGAGTTCGCCTTCACCACCCGCATGCAGTCCGCAACTGCAAGGCCGGCCGGCAGGCGCGTCAGGATGTGAACGTGATCGGCTGTGCCACCGATGGCAATGGGAGCGGCATGCAATTCGCGCAGGATTCCCCCGAGGTAAGCATGCACGTCGGGCCGAATCGCGCCGGCAAGAAACGGCGCCCGGCCCGAGGTAGAGAAGACGAGGTGCACGAGCAAGCTGGTGAAGGTGTGGGCCATTCTTGCGCCCTTTCAGGGCTGAGCTATGAGACGCAACCTTTATACCCCAGGCTTGCGCCATGGGGCTACCGTCTGTTGCCCACTGCGCGGGCTGGCGTAGTTCAAAGAAGGCGCTGGCCCACCCAAGGCGCGGAGCGCCGCTTCAATACGGTCGATCCTGGTGGCTTGCCTGAGGTTCGTCAGGCGGTCCACTTCCTGCCGTGTGGCGTCGATACGCGGCCTTGATGCTCTACTCCAGCCCCGGGTGGCTGGCTTCGTTGGCGTGTGGCACCAGTTCCTGATAGACGGCGTTGGGCAGGTTGGTCTGCCAATGGTTGGTAGCGCGCGCGTAGAGGACGAAGCCGAAGAAGATGGTGGCGAGGATCGCGGTGATCGCCAGCGCGCCCACGGCGCGGCGATACCACGGCAACGGCGACGATGCCGGTTGGCCTGGCGTCACGCGGTTGGGCGCAAGCGAAAGCTGCAGCGCGTCCTGCGCGGGGCAGGCGGCGACGCAGGCCATGCAGGCCGCGCACTCCACCGAGCGGACGGTGACGAGGCGATCGACGGGCAAGTTGGCTGGGCAGGCGTGCGCGCACTTGGCGCAGTCGATGCAGGCGTCGGGATTGCGGCGAATCTTGAGCGGGCTGAGCAGCGAGGCCAGTCCCATCAAAGCCCCATAGGGGCAGAGATAGCGGCACCAGAAATTTTCGATGAGGATCGAGAGCAGAATCAGCGCAAGGATGACGACGGCCGCGGTCGTGCTCATGTCGCGGAAGAAGTTGAGCATCTTCACGTCAGCGATGAGGCCATAGGGGGTTTGCATGAACTCGCCGAGGGTGGCGGCGGACATCATGCCGATCATGACGGCGAAGAAGCCGAGGAGCAGATACTTGAGGCCGCGCAGAGGGATGTCGATCCAGCGATGGACGCGCAGGCTGCGGCGGAAGATCTTGCGACCCAGCTTCCAGAGCCGCTCAGAGAACGTGCCGACGGGACAAAGCCAGGAGCAGAAGGATTTCTTGACCAGCAAGCTCATGAGCAGGAAGGCCATGAAGAGAAACATGGCCGCCGGATGAATGGCCGGCACGTGGCCGGTGGCCAGGAAGTACTTGGAGTTCATCAGGCCGGCGATGGGCAGCCACCCTTCCACGCCGGCGGGGCGCGCAACATGAAGGCCCGTGCCGCCGCGCTCGTAGTAGCGCACCCAGAGATAGAACTGCAACCCCAGCCAGGCATTGAGAACGACGAAGACGGTCTGGACCAGGAAGCGGATGCGCTGCGAGTGGTCAGGAGCAATGCGGCGGATGAATTTCTTCTTTTCGGTGGGCGAGGGATTGATCGCTGCTGTTTGTGTGGCCATCTCCGAAAGATCCTTCCGGATTGAAGGATAGGAGGCCGGCATCCGATAAGCTATGACTTTTGTCACGGCGGGCATCAGGCGTTCACAATGTGAACCGGTGCTTTGCCGCGGAGGCTAGCGCCCCTGTCAGCGGCCCAGGCGCGAGATCAGGTAGAGGATCGCAGTGAGCACGATGCTGATGAGGATCGAAGTGCCCAGAGGAAAGAAGACCGTCACATTCTTGCTTTTATAAGTGAAGTCACCGGGCAGGCGGCCAAGCGGCAGCCCGACGCGCCCGGCGGCCAGCAGCACGGCGCCGATGACGATGAGAAGAATGCCTAATCCTATCAGCGCCTTGCCCAGCCCGGTCATCATCGCTCTTTCCTCGTCCTCTACCACTCAGGATACTGTGAAGCGGCTGAACGCAGGTTCCTGCGCGGGGGAGCAGCGGAGAACTTCGCAACGGCGCGGCGCTTATTGATCTGATTTGACGGGCAGGATGAAATCGCCGTCCTCGTCGTTTGCCCGGGCGGTTGCGGCCAGGTCGAGGCTGTCGAGGGGAATGGCGCGGCTGTGCCGGTCCATCACGTAGAGCGTGCCCTGCGTGAGGAGGTAATTATGGATCTCTTCAGGCGGACGGCCGTCTTTGAAGACAAGCATCACCGTGCCCCTGCCGTTTGGATCCAGGTCTGGAAGCGCAGGCGGGTTGGGGCTGGACGGAAGCGGCGGGCCGGATGAGTGCGCGGGCGGCCTGGCGTACCGCCCGGGCCACGGTAGTGCTTGATCTTGATTGGAGGGGTGCACGGAGTATCCCGGTAATCTGTTATCGGGATAGGAGTTCTGAGGGCTGTAATCCGCGTAAGGGGCTTGAGCGACATAATTCGCGCCGGCCGCGGAATCTCCTTCTTGATTCCAGCAATCCCAACCGTTCCACATTGCCGGACAGTCTGAGAAGCCGGGATACGCCCAGAGATAAGGGGCGATCCAGCCACCCCATCCCCCAGCGTAGTAACCGGAGTATTCACTGTCATAACCAAACATTCGTCTGAAGGGCCGGCGGAACGGCCGGTGATGACGCCGATGATCCTGGAAGCCGGCGCCGCGATTGGAGTTGCCGAGGCCCTCGTGCCGGAAGCCTTGCGCCGAGTTGGGAAATGCGCCGGGGGAGAACGTGAGGGAACCGGAGAAGAGATTGCGCTCGGAACCGGCAATGCTTGTTGGCGAGGCGTCTCTGAACTGCGGAGGCGCGTATCGGGCGAATCCGCCATGGAACGAAGGACCGGGAGCGCCGAAGCCATCATTCGAGACCGAGCCGAGGCTGCCGAAGCCTCCGCGGCCAAATCCGCCGTGAGAAGAAGCCCCGGAATGGCCTCCGAAGCCGCCGCCGTGCGATCCACCATGTTGCGCACAGACCGGCAGTGCAATCCATGCGACGATCATCGCGATCGCGGCGAGGCGCTTCATGGGGAAATTCTACGCTTGTTTTGGGGGCACAGATCCTGGTTGCAGTCGAGACGCGGAATGCCAGGCAGCTAGACTCCGAGTTCCTTACGAATTGCACCCGCAATCGCCTCAGCGTGCTTCCGCATGGCTTCCTCGCTTTCGGCTTCGATCATGACTCTGGCCAACGGTTCGGTGCCGCTGTAGCGGATGACGACGCGGCCGGAGTCTTTCAGTTCCTCTTCGGCGGCCCGGATCGCTGCGGCTACCGCTGGGATCGTCGCGAGCGGTTTCTTCTCGCGCACTCTGACGTTGGTGATGATTTGCGGAAAAACCTTAAGGTCTGCGGTCAGCTCTTCAATGGATTTGCCGGTGCGAGCGATGAGATCAAGGATAACGAGAGCAGTCAGCAGGCCGTCACCGGTGGTGGCGAGATGAGGCAGCAGGATGTGGCCGGACTGTTCGCCGCCGAGCGCGGCGTTGTGCTTCTGCATCTCTTCGAGGACGTAGCGGTCGCCAACCGGAGCGCGCAGCATGCGGATGCCGCTGTGCTTGAGAGCGGCTTCAAGGCCCATATTTGACATGGTGGTGGCGACGACGAGATCGCCGGTGAGCAGGCTGCGGGCCTTCAGATCGCGGGCGGCCATCAGCAGGATGGCGTCGCCGTTGATCACATTGCTGCGGGCGCCAGCCAGCATGCAGCGGTCGGCGTCGCCGTCGAAGGTGAGGCCGATATTGGCGCCGCGTTTTGCAACCTGCGCGGCAACGAAGTCAGGATGCAGCGCGCCGCAGTTCAGGTTGATGTTGCGGCCATCGGGAGCGATGTTGAGGAGCGTGATCTCGGCGGATCCATCGGCGTTCAGTCGGCGGAAAAGCTCGGGCGCGATGGCGGCGGCGGCTCCATTGGCGCAGTCAGCCACAACACGCAGGCCTGTGAGCGAGAGACCGGGCACGGAATCGATGAGGAACTGGATGTAATCGGCCTGGAGCGCGGGGTTGTCCTCGACGGGGGGAAGGGAAGCGGGATCGGGCGCTTCAGTTCGCGCGGCGTGATGAAAGATCTCGTCTTCGATGGCCAACTCGACTGCGTCGGCGAGCTTGAATCCATCGGCGCCGAAGAGCTTGATGCCGTTGTCCTGCCAGGGATTGTGCGAGGCGGAGATGACGACTCCGGCGTGGAAGCCGTGGGTGCGGGCAAGGAAGGCGACAGCGGGCGTGGTGATGACGCCTGCGCTCTCGATGCTTGCTCCGGCGGCGCGCAAGCCGGCGGCGAGCGTGGCGGCGATCCAGGCGCTGGATTCGCGTGTGTCGCGGCCGAGAAGTACGCGCGGCTCGGCTTCGGTTTTGCGCAGCGAGTGGGCGAGGGCGAGGCCGACCGCGTAGATGGTGGTGGCGTCGAGCGGCGATTCACCGGCGACGGCGCGGATGCCGTCGGTGCCGAAGAGTTGGCGATGGGATGCAGTGGTCATAGCTTTGGCTTCCTTGCTTTCTTCCTGGGCGCGGGCGCGTTGGATGCGGTGGATAAGACGCGGCTGGTGAATGCGCCGTCAGAGAGGCGCGTGGTGAGTTCATTGCCGGGGGCAAGCTGCATGGTGGAGCGGATGAGACTGCCCTGGGCATCGAGGACGAGAGCATAGCCGCGGTCAAGGACGGCGAGCGGCGAAAGCGAGTGGAGGCGAGCGTCAAATGCGCTGAGAGAAGATGAGGCGGTGTGAAGCAGGCGTTCCATGGCGCGGTCAAGGCGCGCGCGGCAGGCGAGCAGCCGTTCGCGGGTTTGCGCGAGACTCTGCCGGGGATCATGGCGGAGCACGGCCGCGCCAAGTTCGGCGACGCGAAGCTGCCGGTGGCGAAGATCCGTAGTGAGGGCTGACTCCTGGCGGAAGCTGAGGTCGTCGAGGCGCTGGGCAAGGCGTCGGAGCAGCGACGAGACGCGCGACTCGGCGCGGTCGGGCGCAGCGATGCGGGTAAAGAGCTGGCGGACCTGCAAAAGCTGGAAGCGGATGGCGCGATCGAGGCGCTGAGACTGCGCGGCCAGGTACTCGGCAATTCTGTGGTGAGCCTCGGTGACGAGTTCGGCGGCGGCGGACGGTGTGGGCGCGCGCAGATCAGCCGCGAAGTCGGCAATGGTGAAGTCGGTTTCGTGGCCGATGGCCGAGACGACAGGCAATTGCGAGGATGCGATGGCGCGGGCGACGCGCTCGCTGTTGAAGGCAGCCATGTCTTCAAGCGACCCGCCGCCGCGGGCGAGGACGATGAGGTCGACGAGGCCGCTGGCATTGAGATCGGCGAGGGCGGCTTCAATTTCAGCCGGCGCCTGCTCGCCCTGAACCGAGACGGGGTAAAGCAGCACGTTGAGGCCGGAGTGGCGGCGCGCGACGATGTTGAGGAAGTCGCGGATGACCGCGCCGGTGGGCGAAGTGACGATGCCGACCGTGCGCGGAAAAGCTGGCAGCGGACGCTTGCGGGCGGCGTCGAAGAGGCCTTCGTCTTTGAGGCGCTGCTTGAGTTGCTCGAAGGCAAGCTGCAACGATCCCGCGCCGACCGGCTCCATGGTTTCGGCCGCCAGTTGCATCTGGCCGCGCTGCTCGTAGACGCTGATGCGACCGCGCACCAGGACGTGAAGGCCGTCCTCTGGGCGAAAGCGGAGAAGCATCGCCTGGCGCCGGAAGAGGACGACGGGAAGCTGAGCTTCTGCGTCCTTCAGCGTGAAATAGACGTGGCCGGATGGTGCGGGCCGGTAGTTGGAGATTTCGCCCTCAACCCACACGTCGGCGTACTCGCGCTCGACCAGCTCGCGGACATGGCCGACAAGCTCGCTGACCGGCCAGATGCGGCGGGTCGGAGCCTCATCCGCAAAAAGGAAATCGAGCTGGGCCGAGATGGCACGCTGGGACGGCATTTTCTTCAAGTAAGTGTAACTGCTTCTCTGAATCGGGAGTTTGAAAAATGAACCGTGATCCTGTCTCGCAGGCCGGCGCTCCTCTATGGAGAAGCGACGCCTGGCGCTGCCATTTCGCTTTCAAATTTCCTGACGTATAAGTGCATCAGGCTCGCGCCACTGTACCTTGCCACCAAGACGCGGAGTGCAGAGTGCGCGAGCCCGTCATGCCGGATGCTGGCGCCTATTTGCCGGTATAGGCAACGCGCCAGATGGAGTTCGAGCCGTCGTCGGTAACCAGCAGCGAGCCGTCTGGCGCCACGGTAACACCTACCGGGCGGCCCCAGACATTGCCATCGGGCAGTACGAAGCCCGTGACGAAGTCCTCGTACTCGCCGGTGGCGTGGCCGGTCTGGTGCAGCGGCACACGAATCACCTCATAGCCGGCGCGAATGGCCTTATTCCAGGATCCGTGCTCGCTGGCGAAGATATCGCCGTCATACTCTGCCGGGAACTGCTTGCCGGTATAGAAGGTCATTTCGAGCGAGGCGTTATGCGGCTGCAGCAGCACGTCCGGCGTGATGACCTTGTTCTTCAGTTCGGGATGTGTGCCGGGGTGGCGCGGGTCCTGGTGTCCGCCGATGTACCACCACGGCCAGCCATAAAAGCCGCCCGGTTGCACATGGGTGATGTAGTCGGGCACCAGGTTGTCCCCCAACGCATCGCGCTCGTTCACGGAGCACCAAAGCTCGCCGGTCGTTGGATTAATGGCCAGCCCCACAGGATTGCGGATACCGTATGCATAGATGTGCATGCCGGAGCCATCGGGATTGAAGGCGAGAATGTCGGCACGATCCTTCTCCGCGGGATGCGTATCCGGGTCATCCACGTTCGAGCCGGAGCCGACCGATGCAAACATCGTCTTGCCGTCCGGCGAGAAGCGGATGTCGCGCGTGATGTGACCGCGGCCGTTGCTGGGCAGATCCGCGATGTGCTGCGCCGGCCCGCGTGCCTTCAAATCGCCGTTCTCGTACGGGAAGCGCACCACGGCATTGGTGTTGCCCACGTACACCCATTGGGGGTTGGGGCCAAGTGGATAGAAGGCAATGCCGAACGGCTGATTAAGGCCCGTGGCGAAGGTGCTGGTGAGCTTCGGCTTGCCATCCGGCGTGATCCCACGGAAGATCAGAATGCGGCCGGGCCCGGCTTCGGCGACGAAGAAGTCGCCATTGGGCGCGGTGCGGATGAGGCGTGGATTCTCAAGGTCGGCCGCGTAAAGCTGTACCTTGAACCCCTCGGGGGCCTGCGGCCACACATTCGCGGGCCGGGGAACCAGTCTTGGTCCGTTGCCGGCAGACGCAGTGGCAAAGGGGGCGGGAAGATCCGCCACCGTGATCTTGCGGGTGGTTCCTGGCTTCTCAAAGCGGAAGTCAGTAAATGGCGGCTTGGGCGGCGGCGCATTCAGCGCGCCTGAAGCGTCCGCTCCGCTGCTGGCTGGGGCGCCCTCAAGTGCGCCTTGGGTGTTTTTCAGGTTTTTCAGATAGGTGACGACCTGCCACCGCTCCTTTTCAGGCAACGCCTTCCAGGAGGGCATTCCATTCATCAGGTCGCCGCGGGTGATGTACCAGAAGATTTCGCCGGGTTTCGCCGCTTGTACCGGCCCTTTTGTGAGCGCGGGAATGATGCCTGTTCCCTGGGCGTTCTGGCCGTGGCAGGCGGCGCATTTCTGAACGAAGACCGTGCGGCCGGCCTCGGCGTTCTGCTGGCCGGTATAGGGGTTCGTCATTGCGGCAGCGGACGCAGGCGCGTTATGAAAGCGTGGGGTTTGAGCAAACAAAAGCGCCGCAAGAGCGGGAACAGCGGCGATGGAAGCAATGAGCACTCGGGTTGAAGCAGATTTTGCGGGCTTCAAAGGTCTTTCCTCCATGGGGAATGGAATTCATATTCCGGCCCCGCGCGGTACAGGGGATGCAATTGAATCCCCCGCGGCCCGACCGAGACCATGGGTGCTACTTCCAGCTTACTCGCGATTTGCGACGAGGATGCGCAGCTCAGCGGCAAGCGAAGCGAGTTGCGGGCCGTTTACGACGCCGGGACCGTCTTCCCGGGCGTAGAGAGTCTCGCATTCACGGGCCAGCGCAGTTCCTTTTTCAAGACCGAAGGAGCCAAGGACGCCTGCCAGTTTGTGCGCTGCCGAGATGGCTTCCTCGCGCTGCTGGGGCGTGAGCGCGCCACCGGAGCGGACTCGGGCAGCAGCGTCTTCAAGAACGTTGACCCGAGCCAGTATCTCGGCGAGGTGCCTGCGCCATAGCTGATTGATCGCCTGGCTCAGTTCGGGATGTGCGGCTGGGTCCATGATTGGGCGCGGTTCAATTCCAGCCGAGCACGAGGGCGATTTCGTTGGAGAGCGTGAGCGGATCGAAGGGCTTGAAGAGGACGGCCTCGACGCCCAGGTCCGCGAATCGCCGTTGGTCGGTGCTTTGCACTTTGGCGGTGAGCAGAAGGACGGGAATGTGCGCCGTGGAGGGGTTCTTACGCAGCTCGCGAAAGGTGGTGGGGCCGTCCATCCCGGGCATCATCACGTCGAGAAGAATGGCGTCTGGCTGATGTTCGGCGGCGCGGGCCAGGCCCTGCGGGCCCGAACTGGCCATCACCACCTCCCATCCGGCAACGGTTTCAAGGCTAAGAGCGGCGACCTGGCGTATGTCCTCTTCGTCGTCAATGATCAGAATTTTGCGTGCCAAGCTGGGCCGCCTCCAAATTTATTGTGGGATGCCGTGGCGGCGCTGTCGATGTCCACTGAGCATCAATTTACTGAAGGGGTAACGAATTGAGCAATGAGAAGTGGAAGCGGGAGCCTGATCAGGAGACGGCTGATGGCAGTTCCTCCGCTTCAAAAATGGTTGCTTAGGATGGTTCACGGCTCTCATGCGCTGGCCCCGCTGCCTGCAACGGCACGCTGTTCAGAGCGCCTCAGCCGTGCTGCGGCGCAACCGGAGTTTCAGAACCGGCCTCGGTCAGAACGATGCGCCGCCCCACCCGGTCGAACAGTTTGACCTGATGATGGGTCTCCAGCGCGGCGACGGCGTGACTGACCGCCGATTGCGCCAGATTGAGGGCCTCGGCGGCGCGG
>JAJZVZ010000189.1 GCA_021846945.1 Acidobacteriota bacterium
AAAGTCCTCGGGGCTTTTGAAGGCGCCTGTCAGAAAGCCTCGGCCAAGCGGGCTGTATGCCACAAAGCCCACGCCCAGTTGCCGGCACATGGGCAGCACCTCCGGCTCCGGGTCGCGCGTCCACAGCGAGTATTCGGTCTGCAGCGCGGCGATGGGATGCACCTTTACCGCGCGCTCCAGCGTTGCCGGTGCGGCTTCAGACAGGCCCAGATAGCGCACCTTGCCTTCCTCTACCAGCCGGCTCATGGCTCCCACGGTTTCCTCGATGGGGACATTCGGATCCACGCGATGCTGGTAGTAGAGATCGATCGTGTCAATTCCGAGCCGCCGCAGACTGCTCTCCACCGAGCAGCGCACATACGCGGGACTCCCGTCCACGCCGCGCTTTTTAGGATCGTTGGGATCACGCACAATGCCGAACTTGGTGGCGACAAAAAACTGGTTGCGCCGACCCTTCAGCGCCCGCCCGACCAACTCCTCATTGGTAAACGGACCGTAAACATCGGCCGTATCCAGAAAGTTGATTCCGAGTTCCAGCGCGCGGTCGATGGTGGCCAGCGCCTCGTGCTCATCGCGGCCGCCGTAAAACTCGCTCATCCCCATGCAGCCCAGTCCGATTGCAGAGACTTCCGGTCCATTTGCGCCTAATCTGCGGGTCTTCATGATTCTCCTTTTTGAGCTTCCAGCTTCTAACTGCTACCTTGTCACTGCAACCGTACACGGCCGATGTTACCGGCGAAAGAGCTGACCACTGAAAGCTGACAGATGTTTGACTTCCACCCTTCACCCTACATCTTCGAGCGCTCTCGCAGTCAAGCAGCCACCTGCACCGAATGGCCGTCAAAGGAAATGTGCCATACTGAAGGCGTCTTCCATAGAAGATAGGCATTGCCAGAGCGGATTTTCATGCCCCACGAGATCAACCCGGAGTTTCTGCGCCACGCAATTCGCCTGGCCACGCGTAATGCCGTCAATGGCGCGGGCGGCCCATTTGGCGCGGTGATCGTGCGCAACGGCCGGATGATCAGCGAAGGTGTAAACACCGTAACCGCCTCCCATGATCCCACCGCGCACGCGGAGGTAAACGCCATCCGCGCGGCTGCAACAGCGCTGGGGACATTTTCGCTTGAAGGCTGCGAGCTTTATTCCAGTTGCGAGCCCTGTCCCATGTGCCTGGCCGCGGCCTACTGGGCGCGCGTCGACGCCATTTTCTACGGCGCCAGTGCTGCCGATGCGGACCGCGCCGGCTTCGACGACGCACGTCTCTATAAGGAATTCACCACGGAGCCGGCTGACCGCACGCTACCTGCCAGGCAACTGCTCGCCGACGAGGCGAGGGCCAGTTTCGTCGCCTGGGTTGAGTCACCCAACAAGATTGATTACTGAGCGCGTTGCCAGTGAAGTTCAGCCCTGCCATGCCTCGTGACTCGCGCATGACATGCGAGTCACGAGCGAGGGAGCAAGCTGCGGTCAAAACTCGTCATAGGCGATCTGCTGCGCCGAAACGCCAAGACTGGCCAGCATCCGGTTGCAGGCTTTGACCATCGTCGGCGGGCCGCACAGGTAATACTCAACGGCGGCGGGATTGGGATGCGAAGCCAGATATTTCTCCAGCACCACCTCATGGATGAGGCCCGTATAGCCGGTCCAATTGTCTTCCGGCAGCGGCGACGAGAGTGCGAGGTGGAAGGTGAAGTTATGGTGCAGCTTCGCAAGCACGTTGAAGTAATCCTCGTAGAAGATTTCCTGCCTGGAACGCGCTCCGTACCAGAAACTCACCTTGCGCGCGGAGCGTTCATTCTCAAGCAGGTGCGAGAGGTGCGCACGCAGCGGAGCCATGCCTGCGCCGCCGCCGATGTAAACCATCTCGCGTTGCGTAGGCTTGATGTGAAAGTCGCCGAAGGGGCCGATGGCGGAGACGATGTCGCCGGGCTTGAGACTGAATACATAACTGGAACCTGCACCCGGCGGGCAATCCTGACCCGGAGGCGGCGTAGCGATGCGCACGTTGAAGCGTAGCTTGTTATCGAGCTTCAGATTGCTGGCGAGCGAGTAGTTGCTGCGGCGCCCTTCCACCGGATTATGCGCTACAAGATCGAAGACATGATGATTCTTCCAGACTGTCGCGTATGGCTCGGGGATATCGAAGTCGCAAAAACGGATCGCGTCGTACGCGGGAATATCGAGTTGCAGATAGTCGCCGGGCGTAAAGTCCATCCCATTGGAACTATCCACAGGCTCCAGAACCAATTCCTTGATAAAGGTGGCAACGCTTGCGTTACTCACGACACGGAATTGGCAGGTCTTTTGTGCGCGGGCTCCTGCTCCTCCAGCCCTGACCACATTGATCCAGAGCCAGCCGTCCCGGTCCTCAACGGGATAGGTGGCCAGACCGCGGCAGATCGGCGCGCGCGCTGGCGAGCCGTCAACAAGATGAAAGCGCCCGTTATGCTTGGGGCACTCGATGATTCCATCCTTCACCAGGCCGCCGGAGAGATGCGTGTTGCCGTGCGTGCAGACGCCATCGGTGGCGAAGAGTTTTCCGTCCTCATCGCGAATCAGAGCATACGTCTTCTTGCCGTGGTCAAAGCGGATAACATCGGCGTGCCGCAGCCGGCTTGCTTCGCACACGGTGAGCCAGCCTGCCGCGTCGGGCACGGCGTCAGAGGTATAGATGCCGGCGTTGAGGCGAGGGTTGGGCTGAGGCAGTTTGCGCTTCACATAGTACGCTGGATCCTTCACCTGCCTGCGAAGCGTAGCGGCAACCTCACGCAACGCGGAATATATGCTCGTATACGGCGGCGGGCAATCGTCTTTCACCGCTTCATGCAGTCTGGGCAGCGCGTGGAACGGCACCAGCGGAAACATGTGGTGCTCCACATGGTAGTTCATGTTCCAGTAGAGATAGCGGTTGATCGGATTCATGTATACCGTGCGGCAGTTCAAACGGTGGTCCAGCACATTCTCAGCCAGGCCGGCGTGTTGCGTGAGGAAATAGATGGGCATCAGCCATGTGCCGAAGAAATTGCTGAAACCCACAAACATCAGTGGCAGGATACTGCGCTCGTAAAGGGAGAACGCGAGAACCGCCGCATAAATGGCCACGTACAAACGCGCCCGGTGATAGACCTTGGGAAACTCTGACTCGGGAATGAATGTCTTCTCGTCTGCGGACATGCGTCCCCGCGCATGCATCAGGATCGCATTGAAGTAGGCTGGATAGACGCTGAGGTTGAAGAACTTCCTGAAAACTCCGCCAAAGTCCGGCGGCACCGGTACGGTAATCTCGGGATCGCGGCCAACAATAATGGTGTCGCTATGGTGGCGCGTGTGGCTCCAGCGCCAGACCGTGGCTTCGCGCATCACCATGAATGAGGCAATCTCATAAAGGATGTTGTTCATCCAGTCGGTCTTGAAGGCGGTGCCGTGGCCGCTCTCGTGCCAGCGCGAGTCGGAAGTGGAAGCATAGAGCACGCTGTAGACGATGTAAGGAAGAATCGCCCACCAGGAGCCCCAGAGAGCGTAGGTGGCGTAGCCGCTGGCGAAGATCAGCGCAAACCAGAGGATGGTATCGCGAATGGCTGGCCCGTCGCGGCGCTCGAGCAGCGCGCGCATGGTTTCCCGCGGCACGGGGCACTGATACCACTCTGCTTCGGCAAGTCCCTTCTCGATCGCCAAAGCAGCATTCTCGCCGGTAAGGCTGTAGTCGAGCTTGGGGTGTGGGTGAGGAACAACAACTGCGTCGCTCATCTTCGTCATCCTGTCAGGTCGTGCGATTGCTTACATGTGCAAGGCCGGTGCGCCGCGGCCATCTCCGCTACCTGGCGGCAAGCGCCACGGCATGCGCCGCGGTCCAGGCGTCGCGGCCGAGTTGCGTCAGCCGGCGCGTCTCATCGGTGCGGCTAAACGTCTCCGCCCCGTTCGGATCAAGAAATGCATACGGCGGCGGCCCCAGCTCCGGCTCGAAGATCAGCACGGCGTCGGCGGGCGCATCCGCCAGCCACGACTGCATCGCCTGCCGCCACAGCGATTGCGTCATCGAGGTAAAGGCGAAGCCATCGTCCACGCGCACCTGGCTGGACTGCCCATTCGAGATGCGTCCGTGAATCAGCGCCGTCCGCGCCAGCAGCGGCGCAATGTGCGCTCGAAAAAGCTCCTCCGGCCCGCCCAGATTTTCGCTGGCGACAATGTAATGCGAGACGTCCAGAGTAATCACGATCTCCGGAAGCCGGGCAAGCAGTTCCGCTGTTCGGAACAAGTCCTGGGTAAGGCGCCCGCGGTGCGTTTCCAGAAGCAGCGGCAGCCCAAAGGATTCGGCCTGGCGTTGCACCTCGCCAACCATATCCACGGCCTCATTTGTGGTCAGATAGGCATGGCCAAGGTGCAGGTTCAGAGCAACGGCGCCAAGCTCCGCAGCGCGTTCAAAGAACGCTGTCGCTTCGCCGGCTGACGAAGCCCATCCCTGCGCAATCAGCTTCAGCGGAAATCTCTCTAAAAGCGCCCGGGTCTCCGCAAGCCGGTCCTCGCTCAGGCCCACTTCAAAGTATTCAAAGCCGTCGCCGCACGCCTGCTCCAGCGACTCTTCCATCGGTATTTCGCGATGGGTCAGCGCCCAGTATGACTGCGCCAGCCCGAGCGAAGGGCTGGTGGCTCCCGGCTTGCGAAAGCAGTACTTCGTTCTTTGTGAAGAGTGATCAGCCACCCTGATTAACCTCCTGGGGAATTGGACATCCAGGGCTGCACTTCCATTATGCGCCCATTGAAAGAGCCAGGAAAAGCCGCTGTCAAGCTCAGAAATCAAAGGGTGGCCCGGGGCCCAAAAACTGTGCGCCAGCCGCCTGTGGACGGAACCGCCTCTCGCGTGGAAGAATCCTATGCCTCAAGAAATTTCCGTGGAGGGGAGCTCTGGGCGATGAGAACTGAAATCTCAAGAAGAAACATGATCAAGGGAATAGGAGCAGCGGCCCTGGCGCCCACTCTGCTTCCGCTCGCCGCGGCTGCACAGTCCGGCAAAAAGCCCTGGTGGCTCGGCAACGGAATGCCACAGGAGAGCGCGGACACCCCCAAGATCGCCACGGCAATCAATATGAGTCACGAGAACGTGACCGATGAGGCCATCCGCGGCGTGGTGCAGCTCGGCGTCTATCACGTGCTCGGCGGCGGCCCGCCGATTCCGTGGACGGCCAGCCAGCTTCAGCCGGTCGTTGACAAGCTCAAGGCCCACGGCGTTGCACTGGGCAACCTGATGATCGGCGGCTTCCCCAACACCATTTACGGCCGGCCGGGACGCGACGAGGAGATCGAAAAGATCCGCCAGTCGATTCAGGCCGCCGGCCAGGTGGGCCTTCCCGTCATCGAGTACAACTTCTATGCGCATCGCGCCATGGAAGGCTACTACGAGGAAACCGGCCGCGGCGGCGCCGGATTGACGGGCGTGGACTCCAGCCGCATGAAGGGGCTTCCGCCGCTACCCGATGAGGGCCCGCATACTCTCGATGAGATGTGGGACAACATCACCTATTTCCTGAAGGCTGTCATCCCGGTTGCGGAGAAGGCGAACGTGCGCCTGGCGCTTCATCCCAACGACCCGCCTTTCCCGCTGAGCCGCGGATCGCAGCAGATCATGGCGACGCTTGCCGGATGGAAGCACCTCATCGAAATCGTAGACAGCCCTTCGAACGGCATCACCTTCGATTGCGGAGTCACCAGGGAAATGGGTGAAGATCCCGTGGCCGTCTGCCGCTACTTCGGCACCCGGGACCGCATCAACCACATGCACTACCGCAACCCGCGCATCTTCACGCCGTACACGAAGTATGTTGAAGGCTTCATCGACGAAGGCGACGTCAACATGCTGGCGGTGATGCGCGAGCTGGTCCGCGTGAAATACACGCGCGAGATTTATCCCGAACATCCACGCGCCCTGGACTACGATCGCGCCCGCGGGCCGATCCACGGCTATCCCGGCGGCGGAGGCTACACCGGCGACGTCTATGACATTGCCTACGCCAAGGCCATGCTTCAGGCGGCGCTGCTTCTGGAAAGAGGTTAAAGCGTAATTCGAGGATCGGAAGGCTAGAATCCCAAAGCTCTGGCAATTGGGGCAAAGTTCACCAGCTATCCGCATTCCCGCAGTTGAAGCCGCACGTTTTTCTTCGGCTCTTACGGAACGTTTGAACACGTTCGGAAAAGTTCGTTCAGGCCTATGCCTTGTAACAGGGCATGACCTCAGTCGTGCCGCAAGCGCGACAAAATGAATGACGGGCTTTAGCCCCTGAGGCCGCGCCGGCGACCGAGCGTTCACCCTCCTTATGCGCCGTGTCTTTCACCTCTAAAGAAAAATTCATTGACAATTACAAACACGCGTAGTAGATTCTCACACAAGAATAGGAGACGCGAATGCCCACCCCGCGATTGTCAAAGCTTGAGTTTCAGGTCATGGAGGTACTGTGGGCCAAAGGCGAGGCCTCGATCCGCGAGATTCAGGAGTCGTTTCCTGCGCGGCGCAGGCCCGCTTACACCACCGTCCAGACCACCGTCTACCGCATGGAAACGAAGCAGGTGGTGCGGCGCGTCCGCAAGGTTGGCAACTTCCACATCTTTGCGGCGACCGTCACGCGCGACGCCGCCCAGCGCCGGCTCATCGACGATCTGCTGGCGCTCTTCGGAGGTAGCTCGCAGCCCGTGATGGCGCACCTGATCGAGTCAGGCAAGCTCACGCTCGACGATGTGAAAGAGGCGGAGAAGACACTGCGCAAGCTCTCGAAGGAAGGAGAAAGCTAGCCATGATCCCGGCAAATCTGACTTCGACATGGGTCAACCATCTTTGGCAATCAACGATCGTCGTCGGCGTGGCGTGGCTGCTGGCGTTGGCGCTGCGCAGGAACCAGGCGCGGGTGCGCTACTGGGTTTGGATGGCGGCGTCGGTGAAGTTTCTGCTGCCGTTTGCGCTGCTGATCGGCGCGGGCGAGTGGCTGCGGTCGCTGATGGCGACGCCGGTCGCGGCAACGCCGGAGGTTGCAGCGGTGATGGAGCAAATTGCGCAGCCGTTTCCGCAGGCGCAGCCGTTGGATCTCGCCGGGCAGGCGGTGGCGGCACATCGCGTGGAGGTGCTGCCGCTGTTGCTGCTGGCGATTTGGGCGTGCGGCGCGTTGATCGTCGTGGCGCGCTGGGCATGGGGTTGGCTGCGCATGCGCGCGGCGATGCACGCGGCGTCGCCCTTGGATTTGGCGGCGGAAGTGCCGGTGCTTGCAACTTCGGCTCTGCTGGAGCCGGGCATCTTCGGCATCTTTCGGCCGGTGCTGCTGCTGCCTGAGGGGATTCTCCATCGCCTCACGCCGTCGCAACTGGACGCAATCATCGCGCACGAGATGTGCCACGTGCGCCGGCGGGACAACCTCACCTTTGCGGCGCACATGATCGTCGAGGCATTGTTCTGGTTCTTTCCGCCGGCGTGGTGGATCGGCGCGCGGCTGATCGAGGAGCGCGAACGCGCCTGCGACGAAGCGGTGTTGCAGGCAGGTGGTAAGGCAGAGGTCTATGCCGAGGGGATTCTCAATGTGTGCAAGATGTACGTGGAGTCGCCGCTGGAGTGCGCGGCGGGCGTGAGCGGCTCGGACCTGAAGAAGCGGATTGTGCGGATCATGGCGGAGCAGGTTACGCGGAAGTTGACGCTGGGTAGGAAGGTGCTTTTGGGTGTGGCGGGCGTGCTGGCGGTGGTCGTGCCGCTGGCGCTTGGCTTGACAACCGCGGCACAACGAAGCGCGCAGAGCGACGACGCTGGAAACCTGCACAAATTCGAGGTGGCCTCCATCAGGCCAAACCATTCGGGGGCTGTCGTGGGCCATACCGGAGCCGCGGGACTTGGCGGCGCTCCCATGGATAGGTACATCGATACCAATATAACGATCAAGCAGTTAATTTGTTGGGCCTTCGCCGGGAAGGGGCTTCCGATACCTAGCGATCAGGTGTCAGGAGGTCCGGGCTGGATCAATTCTGAGCGCTACGATATCAATGCGAAGTTGGATGACTCGCAAGTTGCAGCACTGGCTAAGCTGTCTCCCACCGATCGCATCGTGCAAATTCGACTCATGGTGCGGTTGTTGCTTGCCGATCGATTTGGTCTCGTGGTGAAAAACACGACAGCGACTCGCCCGGTTTACGCCCTGGTTATCGCTAAGGGAGGCTCCAAGCTTCAAGAGACAGTCCCCGGCAGTCTTTCTCCGATCAAAGACGAGGGCCACCCAATTCAGGCGAGATTCTTTCCCGGGGACATAAGAGGGCATGGGATTCCGATTAGTTATCTCGCGCGGTCGTTGTCGCAGTTGGGCGGATTGGGTCGCCCCGTTCTGGACGAAACGGGGCTCAAGGGTAAATACGACATCGATCTGAAGTGGACGGCCGACCTCCCGGGGATGATACCAGGACCATCATCCAGCGCCGAGACGGCCCCGCCTGTTACATCGGGCCCATCTATCTTCACCGCCATTCAAGAACAACTTGGGCTAAAGCTTAAATCCACGAAAGGCCCAGTGGAAAATTTGGTGATCGTGCATATCGAAAAACCATCGGAGAATTGATGCCGCTGAGTGGCAGGGCGGCGGCAGCGCGCAGAAATTAATGCATCCACCGTGAACATATGAGCCGGCTCAAACGTCTTATCGGTGTATTCTCGACACATCCCAGAAATCCAATCCGGTTCGCGTCTCT
>JAJZVZ010000190.1 GCA_021846945.1 Acidobacteriota bacterium
CGACAGTGAAGCCATCCGGTATTATTCCGGCTTCAAAGTGTTGCAGCGCAACATTGATATTGTCCCGCTGTCGGCGGATTTCTCGCCCTACAAGATCATCGTCGCGCCCGCCCTGCACTTGGTGGACGACGCCACCGCCGGACGATTGCGCTCATTTGTGAATGGCGGCGGGGTTCTGGTGCTGAACTACCGCGCCGGAACGCAGAACACGAATAACAGCATGAGACGCGTGCTTTCCCCCGGTGTCTTTGAGGAGATTGCAGGCGTCGTCGCGAAATCGAACCTGGACCTGGTGGAATATGGTCCGGGAATGCTGGACGACCAGTTGCGTTCAGAACTCGGCATTGTGTTCAATGGCAGCCAGACCGTGTTTCGCCCGCGCACGACGCTCGAAGCGCTGACGCTCCATGGGGCGGTGACGATCGCCACGTACCGGGGCAGACGCATGGCAGGACTGCCGGCGATAACCCGGAATCGTTATGGCCGCGGATGGGTCTTTTATATCGGCACGGATTGCGCCGAAAACAGTTTTCATGAGGAGCTGGCGCGCATCGTAGGCGCGGCAGCGCATCTTGCTCCGCTTATCCCCGCACCGTACGGCGTAGAGGTCGTCAGCCGGGAAGATGCGAATGCAAACTATTACTTCTTGCTCAACCTGACCGAGGGTCCGCACAGCAGTGTAGATCTGCCACGGCCAATGGAGGACTTGATCTCCGACAGAAGCGGTGTCACGACAGTATCGCTGGGACCGCTCCAGGTGGCTGTGCTGGCATCGCCGAAATAGACCCGAATGAGTTAAGGAACAACTCTTCCCCCGTCAATCAGGCGTTCCGGCTCTCCACGTTGACTGCGGCGTGCATTGACAAGGAGTCTTCCCATGAGCGCAACAAGCGAGATAACTAAGACAATTCGCCGGTACAACATGTTGATCGACGGCGACTTTGTGTCTGGGAAGACTATGCGTCCTGTGCTTAACCCTGCGACGGAAGAGGCGATCTCGGAAGTGCCATCTGACACTGGGGAGTTGGTGGACGCAGCGGTGCTTGCCGCGAAGAAAGGAAGTCGTGAGGTGTTAAGACGCAGGGATTTCTTGAAAACAGTTGGAATGGCAACCGCGGCATTTAGCGCCCGGAATTCGCTTGCTGCTGAGATTGCCGGCAAAGCCGGGGCAAATTTGCACTTTGTTTCGGACTGGATGGAAATTCAACTATCGCCGGCTGCGCCACAGTTCATAAGCCTCAGAATCGATGGCCTGGGAAAAGGCGAACTCGGGGCCAAAATCGTCGATTCCACCAGTGCAGCCGGTAACTTCCTGGCATCCAGCTTCCGTTCAGGCGGAATGCTCCGAGTTGAATATCGATATGCAACGGCGGGCACAAATGCCCCTGCCGCGTGGACGTTTGAGTTCACGGCACAGAGGATCATTCTCACGTCGCGGTGGTCGGCGGATACCGAAGCCGTTCCAATCGTATTTCGATTCAATCTTTCACAAGTTCCCAGTACCGTCCTTGGATTGCTCCGAAAAGACAAACTGTTGGCGGCTCCGGCATTGATGCACTTTCCGTGTCAGGGTGCAATGCGACTTACCACAAACATGAGTGACATCGGATTGACTTACAAATCAACTTATCACCAGCCGAATGCATTACTCTCGCTTCCTTGTGCAACTTCAAAGGACAAGCTGGTCACCTATACGCTTGAAATTACAGCCATCTATCCCGAGGTGGCAGGAATCAGTGGCGACACCCGCTTTGATGCGTTTCGCCGCAACTGGCTCAACGCGCTTCAGCTTAATCCGGCTTATCCGGCGCTGGCCAATAATACAGCTAGCGATACCTGCGCATTCTGCTACTACGAATTCGCCGACATTGCGGCGCTCACGCCACCTTTGGCAGAGGGCCTGACGGCGCTTGATATTGTGCAGCAGACGCTGAACAGGGCCCTGGCGGGCGGAACGGCATATGGCCTGCCTCCGCGTCCATGGACTACCGGCCACTCTCCTTTCTCGGATACCTTTCCTTCTCTCCTGATTGCCGCAGGTGACTGCGTTCGCGGGGGACAGAGTGAGGCATGGCTGGCAGCGAACTACGATGGCATAAAGGAATGGGCGGAAACCATGTTAGCCACCGACACCAATGGTGATGGTTTGATCAAGTACAGCATCAGTGGGAACTCCGGCATTTGGGTTGATGGAACGCCCAAATTCAGACCATCCAATTGGTGGGATACGATCGGCTTCGGATACGAAGATGCCTATGCCAATGCCTTGGCTTATCGCGCTCTGCAGGATATGGCCGTGATGGCGAAAAGGATGCGCAAATCAGCAGACGTAACGCGGTACCTGGCCGCCGCGGAGAAGATACGCGCGATTTACTATAAGCACTTCTACGATCCGGACACCGGCGTCCTGGGCGGATGGCGCAGCGCCGACGGACAACTCCATGACTACTATTTCTTATGGGTGAACGGTATCGCCATTCATTACGGCCTGATTACTAAGTCGCAAGCCGAGGCAATCATGAGCAGACTGATGACCAAGATGCGTGAGGTTGGATATACAAACTTCCGCCTCGGCCTGCCTGGAAACCTGGTTACAGTCGCCTTGAAGGACTGCGTCGACAAGCGCGGAGCAGGACGCTTCGGCTGCGGTATTCGTCCGGATAACTCGGATGGTTTCCAGAATTACGAGAATGGTGGCGCCACCGGCGCATTTGCTTTCTTCACGCTGGCTGCACTCTACGATCTGGGCCTCAAAGCGGAAGCAGACAAGATTCTCTTTCCAATGCTTGAGGAATACGGGGTGGGCGGCTTCGAAAGGCGCTCAACAAATGGGAGATCAAATGACTGGCGGCGGTGGGATGGCACTCCCATGGGGTATGAAGGCCTTTTGGTCGATGACTACTATGCATTACTTGCCGTCCCGCTCCGCCAGTCCGAAACCCGCTGGCAAAGCGGCTTCCGCCCGCAATCGACGCAGGCCCTATGAGGCACGGAGCATATGTATGACGTGCGATAGTGTACGAGATGATGTGATGCCGGGAGTAACTTTGCATTTTCAAAGTCTTTGGCGCATCAGCATTCACGCACCCACGAAGATGTGCGAACTATGGTGAGATCGGAAAAGTACCCAAGCCGTCCACCTGGAGGGAAATGTGAAGGGATGTTTCTTGAACCTGCTGTGCGCAGGTCTTTTTCTGGCAAGCGCGGCATTTGCCCAGGCTCCCGTTCAGTTGACCATCAACACCGCTGTACGCGATTACGCGATTCCAGCAGAATTCATCGGGCTTGGATTTGAGACCAAAAGTGTGGTGCCCAATATGTACGGCGTCCACGGGTATTTTTTCACGTCTGCGAACACGCAGCTCATCACTTTGTTCCGCAATATTGGCATCAAGGAAATTCGCGTGGGCGGAGGCACCGTCGACGGCTCGGGAAAGACCGAGCACTGCATCACGCCCATCCCAACGTACAAGGACATCGATCATCTTTTTGAATTTGCGCAGGCCGCAGGCATTAAGGTGATTTACTCGGTGCGCCTGCTCAATCTGGCTGCCTGCCCCAATCCGCACTTAGCCGAAGATGACGCCAAGATCGTCCGCTATATCTGGGACAAGTACCGAGCAAATCTTGACAGCTTTTCCATTGGCAATGAACCAGACGTGTCCGGCTATCATTCACGCCCAGGCCATATCGTTGATCCGGCTATCTATGAGACGATGCCCAATGTTCCCGGCTCTGCGTATCCTTCTTACTTCGCAGATTGGCGTCATTTCGCCGAGATCATCCGCAAAGCTGTACCGGAGGCAAAATTTTCAGGGCCGGATACGGCGGTTTCGAGTACCAGTAGCTTCACGCCCGATCCAGCGCACGGCGTTTCCTGGACGGTGCAGTTTTCCAAAGATCTAAATGACTCGGGGATACTCTCGGAGGCGCTTCAACACCACTACGTTTGGGGAAGGCCCGATCGAACGACTGTGCAGGAAGCCATCGATGACATGCTGTCAAACGCGTGGGACGATGATACTTCGATAGGCGCCCAGCCTGCCCACGATGGGGGAGAAGCGGAATTTCATCCATACCCCTTTGTCTATACTCGTGTTCTTGCTCCCTTGGTATCTCTGGGCATTCCGTACCGGATGACCGAAGCGAACGACTGCCTGCACGGAGTTACAGGGGCAAGTGACGGATTTGCCGCAGCGCTGTGGGCATTGGATTACATGCACTGGTGGGCTGCGCACCATATGTCCGGAGTCAATTTTCATAACAACCCGTGGATCCCGACTGACACAATTGTCCCCGCTCCGAACCCCTGCAATTCTTCTGGCTGCGGGAACTACCGGACTACACCGAAAGGGTACGCAATGAGAGCCTTCGCGTTAGGCAGCCACGGCTTTACTGAGCCAGTTGCTATTTCAAATCCGCGAGGGATCAATTTGACCGCATACGCCGTAGGAACCTCGAGAGACCTCTATGTCACGATTATCAACAAGACGCACAACTCCACCCGTGATGCAACGGACGCGGCGGTAACGATCGATGCTGATGGATTCAAGGGCGCCAGCGCATCTTATATTGTGTTGACCGATGGTGAGCCGGGGAATGCGGCTCGGATGACGGCGACGCTAGGCGGCGATACGATCCGCAACAATGCGCCGTGGCACGGCGAATGGACTCCGCTGCAGCGCACCAGAAATGGCAGGCTGACACTCGTCGTGCAGAGCACTACGGCTGTCGTCGTCAAGATTCACGCCGGAAAGTGAGTAAGACCAACGAGGTTGAAAATCTGCCAATTGCGCTGCGTAAGCTTGACGCGAATTCGCTGATTGTGACTGCTATCTCTTCTGCCAATCCTCAAACCGGAATATCGCGGGCTTTATCCACTCACAGGCTTCCGGTGAATGCTCAGGCGCGCGGCGCGCAGGTGGACTCGCGCAAGATGAAACGTGTCTTGTATTCGTAGTTGGTCTTTTGGGCCGTGCCCTGAACCTGTTCCAGCAAGGCGGAGAAGACAAGGCCTGCAAGTTCATGCGGCGAAAACTGTATGGTAGTCAGCGCCGGTTGCGTGAAGCGGCACAATGGAAGATCGTCAAGCCCGATCAGCGCGATGTCTTTGCCTGCATGGAGGCCCCTGCCTGCAAGCGTTTTCAAGGCGCCTACTGCAGCAACATCATTGCAGCAGAGCACTGCTGTTGGAGGCTTGGGCAGGTTGAGAAGAACGCTCATCCCCTGCGCGCCGCCATCCCATGTATGATCGCACTCAGCCACCAGGTTCTTATCGAAGTGAACACCAGCAATCTTCATTGCCCTGCGCAAGCTTTCGTAGCGCATCCGCATGCTGCTCCAACTCAACTTGCCACTCAAATAACCAATACGCTGATGGCCGAACTCGACCAGGTGCTTGATGGCATCGCGGAAGCCGGGCAGATAGTTGATACGCACATTGCGCACCCCGGGCAGGTCGTGGTCAGCGCCGGCATACACCATTGGCACCTGGATCTGACAATCAGCGAGTTGTTCTTCCATCCCGAATGTCATCACAGCGATCCCCTCCACCTGGCGCTCCTGCATGCGTGCCGCGCACACTGCGACGTGATCGGGGCGGGTTTCGATGTCGGCAAAGCTGACTAACACCTCGTACCCCTGCTCGACGGCTGCGCGCTCAAAGTAGAGGATAACTTCAGAGAAGAAGGGATTGCCGCCACTTAACTCAGAGACAATCAGGCCGAAGGTATGGCTACGGCCGCGCGCCAGCGCACGGGCCTGAAAGTTAGGCCGGTATCCTACTTGGTCGATAACAGCCTGAACGCGGCGGACAAGCCGGGGATCAACGGTTTGAACCTGGTTGATGACCCGCGAAACCGTCGAATGGGAAACCCGAGCGCGTCGTGCGATTTCTCTGATATTCAATGATCTTCCTCACATGAACTTCCGGGCTGCGCTGGGATGCTTTGCGAGAAATGGGTAATACTCCTGCATGCTTAGTTCCCGTGATTAAGCAATCCGACCCCAGAAGCGATTAGTATATCAGCCTGCCGGTCCGGATAGCCCAGGAGAAACCGGGTGCTTAGTCGTACTTCTTGTGCTTTGGCCGTGGGCGAAACCTCAGAACATAGAAGGCGCCGATGAGCAGGAGAAGAATGCCTTCCCAAACCCCTGAATGGTACTTGGCGAGAACCGCGGTGGAGGGGCTCGACCAATTGCTGATGGACGCAATCAGAATGACCGCGCCATATATAGTTAGCAGCACGCCGATAAAGAACCATACCGACAACATGTTACGTTCCTTGCTCATGCCACGCCTCAACTAAGGTATTCTTGTGACTCGTACTGGTGCAATCCTTAATGTTTGGACGGACCGATACCGGGACCGATAGTTGCCTCAAACCGGATCCACCAGTCGATTGTCTTCCAGCCGTAAGGCATACGCGGTAAGAGTTGTTCCTCCTTACCAGAAAATCCATTGCAGGATCGCGAAGAAGACCGCTACACCGGCTCCCCAAAAAATCGGCTTCTTCCAGAAAGGCATCGGTTCTGAGGTGGGCAACTCTGTATAAGCCCACACCAGCCCGGTCAGGTGCTCCTTCGGTTTGGGCGCGGTAAACAGGCTTACCACGATCGTGACCAGAACGCAGATGAGCCAGGACCAGAGCGCGCGGTAAAGATTTTCGGCCATATCCCTGGCATCTGGAGAGAGCGCAACATAACGCAGCCATGCGGGATGAGCCCTGACAGCGGCAAACATCGCCACTGAGGAAAGTGTCCCGGTAAGAAGCCCCCAGAAGCCACCTTTAGGTGTGGTTCGCTTCCACAGCATGCCCAGCAGTACCGTACCGAACAGAGGCGCAATGAAAAAACTCACAAGCGCCTGCATGTAGTCCATGATGCTTTGGAATTGGGTGACGAAGTATGCTGTAGCGATCGAAAGAAAAACGCCAATGATGGTGCACCAGCGTCCCACGCGCACATAGTGATCATCAGACTGATGCTTGCGCATGTAGGGCTGGTAGATGTCGTAAGTCCAGACAGTAGCAAAAGCGCTTACGTTGCCGGCCATCCCCGACATAAAACCGGCGATCAGCGCGGTGATGCCGAGACCGAGAACCCCGGGCCCCGCATAGCGCGCCAGCATCAGCGGCAGCACCTCGTTGTAGCTGTGCAGGCCGGGACGAACGGCGCTCTCCGGAACCAGTTTGTAAGGCAGAACCGCGAGCGCCAGCAGGCCGGGAAGAATGACGATCAGCGGCACCACCATCTTGAAGTAAGCGGCGATGATCGGCGCAAGCTGTGCCGAGCGCAGATCTTTTGCGGCCATGGCGCGCTGCACCACCAGAAAATCCGTGGTCCAGTAGCCAAAGGCGATGGCGCCGCCCAGGCCGAAGACGATGCCGGTCCAATGCACGCCCATCGGATTGCCCGAGAAGGTGCCCAGCGTGCTCCACAGATGCACGTAATCATTGCTGTGCACGCGCTCGTAAATCTTCTTCACCAGGCCAGACCATCCACCAACTTCAATCAAACCCAGGACAGGAATGATGAGCGCACCCAGCCAGATAAGAAAGAATTGCAGCACTTCATTGAAGATAGCCGAGTACAAACCGCCGAGCGCCACATAGACTGCGACCGTAAGAGAAGAAACCCAGATGCTGAAGTGGATATTCCATCCGAGCACTACCTTCATCACCAGAGCCATGGCATACATATTGATGCCTGACATAAGAATGGTCATGAAGGCAAAAGAGATCCCGCTGAGGGCCCGCGTTGCTTCGCCGTAACGCAGCTTGAGATAGCCGGGAACCGAATGAGTCTTGGAGATGTAGTAGAACGGCATCATCACCAGGCCCAGGAAGACCATCGACGGAAAGGCAGCGATCCAGTAGAAGTGCGCTGCCAGAATGCCGTACTGATACGTCGAAGCGGCCCAGCCCATCAGTTCCAGCGCGCCCAGGTTGGCAGAGAGAAAGCTCAAGCCCGCGACCCATGCTGACATCTCACGACCAGCCATGAAGAAGTCATTGGAGGTTTTCGCGTAACTCCGCAGATAGACGCCAATGCCCAGAACCATGGCAAAGTAAAGGGCGATGATCAGCAGGTCGGAAGGAGCGAGGGTTATGAGCCGGCTTGAACCTGACCAAAGCGCAGCGGCGGCAGCAATGTTGATGAGAAACATCGAATCGTCCTTGAACGAAATAGGTCCAGCAGTTCGGTGAAGTCTGAGGATGGCGCGGCGCCGGCGTACCGCCTAGAATTATTTCACCTCGAAGATCTTCTCCATAAGCACCCATTTTTCGCCGGGCTGGGCAAAGGGGAGCGGCTTCTGGAACCTCCACATCAGTTCTTCCCACTTCTGCATCTCGGAGTTCGCACTGTCAGCGGCCCGCTTGGCCTCCAGCGAAAAATCATCCGTCGTGTGCAGGATCATGAAAAGGCGATTTCCGGCCAGATAAATTTCTTCACTAACGACGCCGTGGCTCAGCGCGGATTGGACTACGGATGGCCAGATGTTTTCCATCTGGTGGTATCGTTTGTACTCCGCGATCAGTGCGGGGTCGTCGTCGAGTTCCAGTGCAAAGCAATAGGTTTTCATCGGTTCCGGTCTTTCTGAATTGTTGTTGCTTCGATGGCGTCTGCGCTACTCGGCCAACACCATCTCCTCGCAGGCGCGGAAGTAGCGAATGCTGGTCTCGACCAGCG
>JAJZVZ010000191.1 GCA_021846945.1 Acidobacteriota bacterium
TTACTCTGACACTTACTGCGTGCTTCGCATCATCTTCCTCCGCCGTTCATATCGTTATTCGATACTGGATACAGTTTATCCACGATGGATCGCGGATAAGGAGGGAGCATGGCCGGTTCGATCATTTCCTACCTATGGCGAGACCGAAAAGCGGCCCAGATCTTCCGCTCAGGCGTCTCGTTACACAGCCATACCAACCAGTCCCGCGAAACGCTGGACTTCGTGGCCAACTTCGGCACCCAGTACCCGGCCGTCCGGCCGCTGCTCGCGCGGATGGAACGGCGGGCTGAGCAGGCGTATGGACTGCGTTTAGACTACGCGGCCAGCTACTGGACCCCGCCAATGACGCCCAAACTCGCCTTTGATCTGGAGACACAGCAGATTGAAAGGCTCGGCGTGTCGCCAATGGTTTCGATCTCCGACCATGACAACATTCAAGCGCCTATGCTGCTGCGGACCGTGTCCAGCGCGCGCCAGATTCCGGTTTCGTTGGAGTGGAGCGCGCCTTATCGCGAGCAGTCGTTCCATCTGGGCGTGCATAACCTGCCCAGCGCCAAGGCGACTGAATGGATGGCGGCACTGGCCGATTACACCGCCAACCCCAGCGATGCGCAGCTCATTGAGATATTGTCTGCCTTGCACCGGGAGCCGAATGTTCTGGTGGTCTTCAATCATCCGATGTGGGACCTCTACCTGGTTGGCAGGGAAAGACACACTTTTCTGGTGGGCGAGTTCCTGCAAAAGTACGGAGTGTATCTCCACGCACTGGAGTTGAACGGACTGCGCAACTGGGACGAGAATCGCTCCGTGCGCCGCCTGGCCGAGAAGTGGAATATGCTGCTCATCTCCGGTGGCGACCGGCATGGCGTCGAGCCGAACGCCAACATCAATCTGACCAACGCTGCCAGCTTTACTGAGTTCGTACACGAGATCCGGCGCGAGCGCAGAAGCCACGTGCTCTTTATGCCGCAATACGCCCAGCCATGGAAGCATCGCATCCTGCAATCGACCATTGATGTGGTGCGCAATTATCCCACGTTCCCGCAAGGCTCGCGCAACTGGGATGAGCGCGTCTTCCACCCCGACTCCAATGGCGCCGTTCGCCCGCTCAGCGAGCTATGGCCCAAAGGTTCATCGCCAACGTGGATGCGAGCAGTCATCGGCATGGTGCAGATATTGGGCAGAGGGCCGGTCGCGGGCGGCTTGCGCATCGCCTGGAGCAATTCGCATCAGTTGCGCACGGCCCTGGGCGAGTTTGAAAGCTGATGGGGGCAGAAGCGAAGTTAGAGGCGTTCGTCAACAATGCCCTTGTGCTGCTTCTAACACCGTTAACTCCGCTAACCCGCCGCGGCGGGCTAGCTCCGCTGAGCCCATGCCTGCTTCGCCGCCACGTGTAGCCTATTTCCCCGACTCGTTCCACGAAGTGAACGGCGTTGCCCACACCAGCCGTCAGTTTGAAGCTTTTGCGCGGCGGCGCAACCTGCCTTTTCTCTGCGTCCGCGCCGGCGAGCGCGCTCAGGCCTTCACGCAAGATGGCAACGCGTGGACCCTTGAGTTGCCGCGCGGCTTTCTCTCTTTCCTTCTCGAAAAAGACCTGCGCTACGACCCCGCATTTTTGCGCCACGTTCCGCTGATTGATGAGGTGCTGGAGAATTTCCAGCCGGACTTGATCCACATCACCGGCCCCAGCGAGGTGGGCATGTTGGGCGCAGGTCTCGCGTATCACCTGGGGCTGCCGCTGGCCGCCAGCTGGCATACCAATGTGCATGAGTACGCGGCGCGGCGGGCAAGCTCATTTCTGCGCCGGCTCCCGGGGCGCCAGTCTCAGGCTGCTGAAGAGACCATTGAGGGCCTGGCCATGATGATCGCAGTCGGCTTTTATTGTCTGGCAGATGTGCTTTTTGCGCCCAACCCCGAGCTTTGCCGCCAGTTGGAGCGCGCCACCGGCCGTCCCTGTTATCTGATGCCGCGTGGTGTTGACGCCGCCCTCTTTCATCCCATGAAGCGCCGTCGCAATCCCGAAGACAGCGTTGTTGTGCTCGGTTATGTGGGCCGGCTATCCGTCGAAAAGAACGTGGCACACCTGGTCCGCGTACAGAATGAGCTGGAACCTATAGGCATGACCAGTTTCCGCTTTCTCATTGTTGGCCACGGCGCAGAGGAGAATTGGCTGCGTGAGCATTTGCCGCGGGCGGAATTTACCGGCGTACTAAAGGGTGAGGCGCTCGCCACAGCCTATGCCAATATGGACCTCTTCGTCTTCCCTTCGCATACTGATACCTTTGGCAACGTGGTGCTGGAGGCGTTAGCGTCGGGCGTTCCAGCCATCGTCACGCCCGACGGAGGCCCGTGCACCATCGTCAGCGACGGCGTTACCGGGCGGGTTGTGCCCGATGAGGGCTTTGCCGCGGCCATTGCCGCTATTCTTGCCGACCCGGCGCAGCATGCGGCGATGCGCCAGGCGGCGCGCAGCCGAGCCCTTGCCGCCAGTTGGGATTCGGTCTTCGATGCCGTGTACCAGGGGTACGAGTCTTCGCCTTCCCTGCGCCGGCAGGCGCCGGTCGCAGCGCACGGGAACATTGACCCAACGTACAGATTCCCGTAGACTAAGAACTTGCGAGGGATGCGGCTCGAGTTGCATTCTGAAACCGCATCATCCCAAAGATTAAGGCAGATCAATGGCAAATCATGTATCAGCGCTGAAGCGCGCCCGTCAGACCGAAACCCGTACCGCCGTTAACCGCGCCAACCGCAGCCGGGTGCGCAGCAGCCTGCGCGCGTTGCGCGAGGCGCTGGCCAAGGGCGACGTGAAGGCCGCCCAGGTGCAGTATCGCGAGACGGTTTCCGCACTCGACAAGAGCGTGCAGAAGGGCATTCTGCATGACAACACCGCCTCCCGTTACAAGAGCCGCCTGAACGCGCGCTTGAAGGCTATGGCCACGGCCAAGGCTTAAAACGGCGAGGCTGTACGCGCGTGGTGCTCCTAGCAAAATAAGGGGCGCTGTTTTCTGAAAGTGCAGCCTCAAGTCGGTGCGGCCCCAGGGAGCGGCGACCGGGCGAGAAACTCACGAGGCCACGCAGGACATACCTGCCCTGGTTTTTGCAGGAGTCTTCGGAGTTCATCGACTGTTCTGAGGAGCCTCTCTGAAAAGAGTGAGCCAGCGCCGGAGACCAGGGGGCAATGTATGCGCAATTTCTGCATGCGGATCGTTCGCTTTTGGGGAACCAGGTCCCGGCTGAATGTGGCGCAATATCTCTGGGTTCTCTTTATGCTTGGCGTACTGGCTGCGCTGGAGAGTAATCAGATCGGGCTTTATCTGGTGCCGCCGTTTGGCGCAACGCTGACCATCCTCCTAATGCTTCCCCAAGCCTCGGTCGCACAACCCTACGCTCTGGTTGCTGGCTCAGTCGCTGGAGCCTCAGTAGGAACGCTGCTGAGTTTCTTTGCGCGCGGCTCCTTGATGGCCATTCTCTCCGCCGTCGCGGCCTTCGGCATCATCAATCTCATCCGTGCCTACCATCCACCCGGCGTGGCGCTGGCGATGTATCCGTTGCTGCTACATCCCGGCCATTGGTTTCCGCTGACGGTGGTTCTTCCGTTTACCGTCGTTGCATCAGGCTCCGCTGCTTTGCTGAGCAGGCTGGTTCATCCGTGGCCGGCCTATCCGAACCCGCTCAAGAGCGGCTCGTGATTCGCTACCGAAATTACGACCCAGCGCAATCGTTGAGCCTTCGCTTCGTGGCGGGAAGCGCCGGTTTCGTCCCGCCATAACTGCCGCATGTCGGGCGATCTTCAAATCATGATATGCAGCGTGCCATAGGTCGGGTGCTTGTGGTCGCTTCCTCAAAAGCTTCCCGACCCGATCCGGCGCGCGGATCCACTGCCGCCATCCGCGTGCCCCGGGGCCGCGGGTCGGTGCGATCGTATCCGCGGCTCAGTTGGTATCGGGATCTCTGTTCCGTTTCGTCGGGATCACCTTCGACTTCCTTGACCATGAGCTTGTGCATCGCTTCCATCCGCGTCTTGTGCTCAGGCAGATGCGCCAGATTCGTGAACTCCCCTGGGTCGGTGGGCAGATGATACAGCTCTCGTTCGGCCGGGTGATCCTTGTCAATCACCGTGTGGTAGACATACTTCCACTCGCCCTGGCGGATCATGACGTATCCCGATGCCGTATTGTGCGCATAGTATTCGGTAACCGCGTAGTCTTTCCAGTGGGCGTGGGCGTCATCCATCCGGTGCAGCATGGATTGGCCGTTCCAGTCGTCAGGAGCGTGCCCGCCCGCCATCTCCACGACCGTCTGCACCAGGTCCATATGCGAGGAGGCGCCGCTGCGCCGTTGCCGGCCTTGCCAGCGCTTCGGCCACGAGATCACCAGGGGAACCCGGCTCGACTGCTCAAACATGCAGTTCTTCCACCACATTCCATGCTCGCCCATGTTCTCGCCGTGATCGGATGAGTAAATGATGATCGTGTTCTCGGCGACATCGGGGTGCATGCGCAGGGCGGCCAGCACCTTGCCAATCTGGTTGTCTGCCCAGTCCGTAAGGCCATAGTAGAGTTCACGTCCGCGGCGCACCGTGTCATCGGGGACGCCAATCTCTTCAAAGCCGGCCCGCTGCACTTTATAGTTCAGCACCAGTCCGTCAAGGAAGCCATTCGGGATAACAGGCATGCTGACCCTGCCGCGATACCGCTCCCAGTATTCTTCCGGCACAATCAGCGGAAAATGCGGGGCCAGGTAGCCGACAAAGAGGAAGAAGGGCTTGTCGCCGCCTTGCTGCCTGGAGAGAAATTCCACCGCGCCTGCCGTGACCCTGCGGTCGTGTTCTACAGTGCTGCCGTGATCCCCGGGGTGAAAATTGTTGAAGCGAGGGGAAAGCCTTGATTCAGTCAAGTGCGTGGGCGGCAGGCGATGCCCCTTGCCTGTCTTGTACCAGTTGTTGAAGTTGCCGCCAACCTGCGTAAAGCCGTAACGCCTGCTGTAGTCATAATGCTGCTTGCCGCACAGGAATGACTGATACCCGGCTTTGTTCAGCACGCGTGGCAAGGAAGCGATGTCGGGGCTGGGCAACCAACAGGTCAAACCCCACACATCAACGCGCGAAGTGTACTTGCCCGCGGTCAATGAAAGGCGCGAAGGCACACAGAGGGGCGAGTTGCAGTAGTGGCCATCAAATGTAATGCCGCTTTCCGCAAGAGCATCAATGTTCGGCGTCTGGATAAGCTTGTTGCCGTAATACCCCGCAATGTGCGGATTATGCTCATCCGACATGATCCACAGAATATTGGGCTTCTTCGGCGTCTTCAGCTGGCTCGCCGCGCAGGTCTGCTCCAGAGCAAGTCCGCAAGCCCCCGCGGCAGCAGTATTGAGGAACTGTCGTCTGGTGATCGCCTGAGTCTCATTGGGCATCAGTCAACTCCTTGGGTAAAACGAAAGGATCTCTCCTGGATGGAGCGAGAGATGTGCGGCGTTCGCAAAGGCTCCGCGGTTCCAACAGCAGGTAACACTCGTCAAGGAAAGCGATTTGCTCGCTTGAAACGGTGGTGCGGCCCAATCGCTCCCGGATACAGTCACGTTGTCTTGCCGCGGGCCACGCTGTCATCGCCGGCGCAACCG
This sequence comes from Acidobacteriota bacterium, assembly GCA_021846945.1. Lineage (GTDB taxonomy): Bacteria > Acidobacteriota > Terriglobia > Terriglobales > Acidobacteriaceae > Telmatobacter. Next base: position 5,623 of record JAJZVZ010000191.1, read on the forward strand.
CGTATTCGCTTTGCAGACTCACCCACTTTTGCATGAATTGGCCCGATCATGACTGTAACCCATTACATTTTGCATGAAACTCTATGCCGCGAAAGATGCGCTTGTCAAGCCCAACCTTGCAGTCAGTGTCGCCCGTCTACTTCGCAACGCCCGTAATGTCAGGCGGAATTTGCCGCTGACGAAGCTGCAGATTCGGATCGCCGGAGATAGCTCGCGCGTCTTTCAGGCTGTCGACCGCTCCATCCGGCCAGAACAGGCCGTTGATCGTGCCGTTCTTCCGCTGCGCCGGCAGATATGCAGGCTTGATCATCAATGACCAGAAAAAGCTTCCAATCGGGTAAGAGTGGACCGTTGGCGCGAGCGACGCGTAGTCCGTCAGGCGCTCCTGCTGCGTGATCCGCTGGCCACCCCATCCGCTGCCTCCCTGGCGCACGCGTTGCCACTCCGTGAGCCACACGGGCAGACCGGTTTTCTGGCCTGCCGCCAGGGCATTCCTGATCGCGTCTGCCAGTGCCTGGGTGCTGACCGGATAGTTGTCGTGGAAATTGATGATGTCGAGGCCCAGCGGAATGAATTTCCGGGCGAGGTTCACCCTGGCTGAACCCACCGTCAGCGGCACGGTGCCCTGAAGGGACTTTGCCGTTTTAAACATGGACATGGCAAAGGGAACTGTTCCCGGCTTTCCGTTTCTGCCGATGGTCGGTTCGTTCATCACTTCAATCGCCAGCAGGCGATCGTCGTTTCCGTATTGCTTCATGAACCACTCGACGAATTTGCGGGGGTGTTCCCATTGGCTTGGATCTCCGGCCGCAATCTTGCGTCCCGGGGACTGGATGGCAAAGGCCCTCTTCGGATCCGTCGTCCACATGTTGCCTGGCGTCGGCTCAACGCCGTCATTCTCAAACAGCGAAATCAGTATCCTTATGCCGTTATCGTGAGCCGCGTCAAGCATCTGGTCAAACTCGCGCTGGAACTTTGCCGGCTCCATTCCCCAGTATTCGTAACTTGCCCACATGCGCAGTGCGTTCAGGTGGATTTCTCGCGCATAGCCGAAATCCCGCCGGGTTTCTTTCAGGCTGAAGTTCTTCCACAGTTGCGGCGCATTGTAGGCGCCCGCCGGAATATAGATCGCGCCCCGGATCGACGCAGGGTCATCCCTGCGCACTGCGCCATGCAAAGGCAAAGCCGAGATGTTGATGAGGCATGCTGAAACAAGCGAAAGAGCGGTGTATCTGGCTCTGTTGATCAACTTCATGAAGCGCTCCTGTGATAAAACCCGCGGTAATTGGCGCCGATCCCCGATAAGCGCCTCGATCGAACTCTCAGAACCCGTGAATCCAAACTGCTTCAGCCACATTTACGGGCAGTTGATAAAAGAATGTAAATGATTACATAAAAAGAACGAGAATAACGAAACGGAGTGTATCATGAAGCTTTTGGAACTGACAAAGCAATGGTGAGTTCCGCCCGCGATTTTCCCGGCAGATTTGGGGTGCGATCGGAATGCCTTGCAGAGAAAAGACGGAGGATTACGGTGAATAATCGTCTCTCGGTAATGTTGATCGTCGCAGCCAGTGCGGCTTTCCTGTGTGCACCTGTTCTTTCCTGGTCGCGCACGCACGCCGCAAACGATACTTTCGCCAACCCTCTGTTGCCGACCGGCGCCGATCCCTGGGTGATCACGTGGAAAGGGAATTATTACTACATGAACACGACCGGGAAGAACCTCACCCTTTGGAAGACCCATGATATAACGGACCTGCGCGACGCGGAGAAGAAGGTCGTGTGGACACCGGAGCCGGGCAAGCCATGGTCGCGCGGCATCTGGGCGCCTGAACTGCATCGCTGGGGAAATAAGTGGTACATCTATTTCGCGGCCGATGCCGGCACGAACAAGACGCATCGTATCTACGTTGTCGAGAATTCATCGGACGATCCGATCAAGGGCCGCTGGACTCTGAAAGGCCAGGTTACAGACGCAACCAATAAGTGGGCCATCGATGCCGATCTCTTTGCAGTCAATGGCGTGCACTATCTCCTGTGGTCGGGCTGGAAGGGAGATAAGAATGGCGAGCAGGACATCTTCATAGCCCGCATGAGCAATCCATGGACGATCGACTCCCCGCGGACACTGATTTCATCTCCGGTCTTTCCATGGGAAAAAGTTGGGGACACACCAGCAGGACACGTCAATGTAAATGAGGGGCCTGAGGCTCTCATCCACGGTAATAAGGTGTTCGTTTTCTTTTCGGCATCCGGATGCTGGACCGATTCTTATGCGCTCGGCGCAGTCGTTGCGTCCACGAACTCCAATTTGCTTGATCCTGCGTCGTGGAAAAAGTTCAGCCACCCATTCTTCAATGAGGACCCCAAGGCAGGTGTATACGGCCCGGGGCATAACGGCTTTTTCAAATCTCCTGATGGCAAGCAGGACTGGATTGTCTATCATGCAAATCCGGCTCCGCATGATGGCTGCGGCGCATCTCGCTCGCCTCGCATCCAGCCCTTTACCTGGAAGGCCGACGGGACGCCTGATCTCGGAATGCCGGTTCCTGCCGGTCAGCCACTCAAAAAGCCGTCAAATTGAAAGGCGGGGGCAGACTCACTTAAGAGATCCTGACGCTTTTCGCCGGTTGCTCACGCATGCCTGAGCGGGTATTAGAGGTATGTTCGCCCGCGTGAGCAAACTTCCGCTCATTGAAGACTGATCCTAAAGGTCCAACCAGAGAGCGGTGAAATAGCCGACCTCCCCGGTCAGGGATGTCGCGTGTAATCCTTTAAGTGCATGGGCCTCATTGTGGTGTAATGTTTCTTTGCATTACTTTGTACTTCTCATTCTGGTACAACGATTTTTTCAAGGACTTTCTCATGGACCGGCGAACCTTCTGTAGTCTTACCGCGGGCGCGCTGTTCGGCAGCGGGCTGACGGCGGTCAATTCCTCTGCCGACGAGAGCACTGCCCATCTGCGCTTTACCCAGACGCAAACCGGCGCCGGCCCGTTTCACGCTTCCGGTCAGGGCCGGCAG
>JAJZVZ010000192.1 GCA_021846945.1 Acidobacteriota bacterium
AGAGGAGGAAAAGGCTGTGGATGGCGCTACACTGATCCGGATCGTGGCCGGTGTGCTTTTTGTCATCACGTTAGTGGTTCTCGTTCAACGCCGCCGAAAGCGGGCGAAGTAGAGAATGACTTGCGTGTCGTATATGCGCGGCGGGGGGACATTCCAGAAGAGCGCCGCAAACCGGTTGGCAATGACGTGGGCCGGGTGACATCCCTAACTCCGTTTTCCTAAAGGAACGGAATCACAGAATACCTGAGAGAGAGGAACCGCTATGGACGGTGCCACACTTATCCGGATCGTTGCAGGTGTGTTGTTTGTGATCACCTTGGTGATCTTGGTTCAGCGCCGGCGCAAGAAAGCCAAGTAGGCGCTGACAGAGTAGAGCAACTCGGTGGCGCCCGACCTACCGGCAGGCGCCATCGATCAATAGGATCGATGTCCCAGTTGAACCTGGCTCTCATCATCGTGGTGATGGTGAGCAATGGTATTTTATTGCCTGTAGCGGGCAGGGGTATGCACTCCCTTTTGAGCCTGTGTGATGGCTAAAAGGATGATCTGTATGCGTCGGACTCATAAAGTCGAAGAACAGGTACGTACGTTGGACGGGAAAGGGGCTCCGGTGTTTCCAGCGAAGGCGAAGAGCCTTTCGGCGTCTCCGAAACATTGCGCATATAACTTGACCAAGGAATGCTTTCTCGGGCTGGAAGTCGCGGTTACCGATCTTTCCAATGCCGGCCTGGAGGATCTGATGGCCAAGCTGGCGCTCCAATCCGGCGAAGGGCTTTGGATGGCTCCTTTTCGTGGTGTTCGCGCCCTGGGCATGCTTGTTCCTCTCGATTTGATATTTCTTGACCAGGATTGCCGCGTCATTGAAACCATCGTGTCGTTTTCAACCTTCCGCTCTTCCCCATCTAGCGAATCTGCCGCCAGTGTGCTGGCTTTGCCGGCGCACTCAATTAGCTCGTCGCAGACCGAGCTGGGCGATGAACTGGTATTGTGTGTAGCCGAGGAGATGGAACAGCGGCTGGAACGGCTCAGCCGGTCCCGCGGTCCTTCGGTGACGATCGAAAGTGCGGTACTGCTCAGGGAGAAGCCGCTTTGGAGCGGGGGGCCCGGCGTGTTGGAGCTGGAGAGCGGCATCAGCGTGGAATCCTCTGCGGAACAGTCCATTTATGAGTTAAGCCTGACCCAACCGGGGATCAAGGCGATCCAGGTGCCGGGGGACTGGTTGCATCGCTGGTGGTCGCCCGATCCGAGGAAAGCTCCAGCGCAGCCATGGTCGGGGACGGCTGCCTATTACTGGACTGGAGCCTCAGTGCAGGGATCTGATGACGCGGGTCTGCCGGGACGGTATGCCGTAACGGAAGAACATTGGTATCCAGCGACGCTGGTTTTAATGGTGGTGCAAAGAACGGGCGATCGTGAAGAACTGGCGGAACATTCGATTGAAGTGCAAACCCGCGGCGTTCGGCGAGGCGAGGAGAATGTCAGTCTCCAGTTTGTTATCGTCGATGCCAAAGGGGCGCGGCGAGAGGTCGGAGCGCTTCTTGAAGAGCCTTATCGAAATGAGTTTGACCAGTTCCTGCAGCGGCTTCGCAAGTCCTTCTGCGGATCCGGTAAAGTTTAGGACACTTCTCTGTCGCAGGAATCTCCCGCGAGTGCTATCTCAGTTGGCGCTTTCTTAGGGAAGCGCCACTTGCGTCTCCGGTTTCGATCTATTGCCGCGAGAGGAGTGCTGAAGGTCGTGCTACCTCGAAAAGTCGCCGGCATTGGGCCTGCAATCAGCAAAGCTGCTGCTCAGATGAGTGGCACTGCGGCGAGGCGTATCGCTTTTGAGAAAACAGGGCAGGATTGAGGGCCCATTCTGTGTCAGCGCGGCCGGGTTGCTACCGATGCGGGTAGTGCAAGCAAGTCTATTCTTCTGTGTCCGGGATAATGAGAAGAACTTCTACATTCGCGTCCTGACCGTTCCGTGTGGCAGGCCTGAATTGCCACTGCTGAAGTGAGTTCAGGACGAACCGGGCCTGCGGGAATGCCTGCGGGAAAGCGACGCTGAGTCTCTTAAAATGACCGTCCTGATCGACAAATCCATGAATGACCAGAGCATCCGCGTCGATTGAGCCGGGCGCAAGGTTCGGGCGAACAATGTTATATGGCCAGGGCGCTTCCAGGTGCGCGATGTTGCCTACGGTCGAGACGTCTGCATCGCGCGGCAGCGAATATTGGAGAATCCAACTCTTGGATAACCCCACATGCAGATAGACCGTGTACGATATTCTGCCGTTCCAGAATCCGGCCAGTTCAGGATACTCATCGCCAAGCGATGTTCCCACCACCACCGCCCCGAAATGACCGTCTTTGGGCATCGTAAGCCGGCTAGTTGAGAGCTGGCTATTTGCCCCGGTATCGACTTCCGGCTGTTGACTCGCGCCTGAAGTGGATGCGCTGCTCTTCCCGGCCGCATTGCCGGCGCCTTGTTCTGCACCGGTTGAATGCACGGGGCCGCCAGCTTTCGCGCTGCCTGTAGCGCCGGAGCCATGTCCCTGTCCCGGCGCCAGCACGACCGGCGCTGTGTAGGATGCAGTTTCATTGACAGGCGGCAAAACCACTGTTCCGCTGAGCATGCGCAAGTCGGAGACCGACAAAACCGCGGCCGGGGTGGGCTGCGCAGTGGTCTGCGAAATTGTGCTCAGAGCTGATTGCTTTGGCTCAGGCTTGTGTGCAACGACCGGTGATGTGTTGCTGGCGACGAGCGGAAGATTGCGCATCGATCGATCTGCCGCTGACACCTTGATGTCGGCCAGGTGCATTTCTTCGTTGGGCATGTTGATTGAAGGCCTTACATCGGCGACTGGTGGCTTCGCCGGCAACGGTGCGATGATTCCCTTGACCACTTTCGTGGGGCGTGACCAGATCATCATGCTGGGGAGGGGAATTTCCTCGGGTAGCGTGAGATGAGTGACAAGATCCGGTTGGACCAGGGTCTGTGGTCCCGACTTGACCTGCGGCACCGGGCGCATTGCGATGTGCTGAGCTGCCTCGCCAGCAGGCGAAGAATGGGCGAGTGCGGTTGTAGTCGGGCCTGGATATTCGATTTCGTTCCCACCCGAATTGCGCGGTTGCTGTTCGGGAGTATGCAAGTCAAGGCGGCGTACGTTCAACCGCTGCCCTACGTTCATGTTTACGATACGCGGATTGTACAGGATGCCGAAGAAGATCAGCGCTAACAATGCACCATGAATCAGAATCGAAACCACATACGCAGTCGGCCGCCTGCCCGAAACAGACGGTTCCGCGAAGAGCGTAATGGCGCTGGAAGACCCCATCTAGCGATGTATTCCCCCCTTGAATAGACACCCCTGCTATCGTGTCCTTGTCTGCAGGCGCAGGGTTCTTTCCTGAAGGATACGTTACCCGAGAATCGTAGATTTGGGGAGTACAAATTGAAAAATTACAGATGTGTTATTTGGTTCCCGTATGACGGCCCGACTCCTACGCCATGATTCCGGCCCCCAAGCCGAGGATCAAAATGTTTTTGTTGTTTTAAGGCCGTCCTCAGTTATTGTAATACCAATCGGCATCATTTCATGGATGGGGTTACTTTAGTGGTGCGCGACTTGCGTCAACTCTGGCAACCTGTGGCATTTTTACTCCAACGATGCTGCAAAGCCGGGGTAGAATCAAATCGCAATCGGCCCCAACAAGTTCGATGTTAACCGATTCGCTGGTGCCCGTCACGCGAGGGAGAATTGTGTTGCCGACACGGATGATGAAACGCCAGGGAGAAGCGGCCCGGTATTAAGTGCAGTTTGAAGAGGTTAAGATATGAATCGAAGACTAATTACCATCCTTCTCGTCGCGTTCGTAATTGCGGGCGCGTGCGCGTATCTCGTCTACCGCGTTGCAGGAATCCGGATGGCGGCCGCACGACCTATGAAGATTACGCGCGTGGTTGCGGCAGCCAAGGATATTCAGTTGGGTACGATCCTAAGCGCACAGGATCTAAGCTCTGTTGAGATTGCGGGATCGCTTCCGCAGGGGGCCATACTTAAGCCCGAGAATGCAATTGGCCGGGGAGCGATTTCAAATATCTATCAGGGAGAGCCGATTCTGGAAAGCAGGCTGGCACCTCCCGGATCGGGTGGTGGACTGGCTGCCACCATTCCGACGGGCATGCGTGCGTGTGCGGTCAAGGTAGATCAAGTGGTTGGCGTGGCGGGCTTTGTGACCCCCGGAATGCGCGTTGATGTTCTTGTTTCCGGATCACCCCCGGGAACCCAGCCAGGCGTTCAAACCACGGTAACGAACACGATTTTGCAGAATATAGAAGTTCTGTCAGCAGGCACTGATATTCAGAGGGACGCAGAAGGCAAGCCGCACCAGGTGCAGGTGGTCAACCTGCTGGTAAACCCCGAACAGGCACAGACGCTCAGCTTGGCCAGCAATCTGAAGATTCAGCTCGTGCTGCGCAATCCGCTCGATACCAAGACTGTGAAGGTGCCCGGCACCGAGATGAACAATCTATTTGCCGGTTCGGCTCCGCCTCAGGCGCCTCGGCACATCGGTGTGAGAAGACGTCGCAAGCCCGAATCCCCGAGTTTCTCCATCGTGGTATACAACGGCACACAGCGGAGCGAACAGAAATTCAATTCTCCTGGGGGACAGGAATGAGAATGAAGGGCGGATTTGGCATTGTATGTTGCAGCACAATTTGCTTCGTGCTCTGTACTACTCAGGGCTTACTGGCGCAAGCGGCGGGCAACTCGTTTCAGGATTCGACGAACGAACTTTCGGTGACGGTAGGAAAGACTGTTCTGGTCGACACCGCCCAACCGATACAGCGGATATCGATTGGCCTTGGAGGTGTGGCGGATGCCACCGCGGTTAGCCCCACTGAAGTGATGGTGAATGGTAAAGCTCCCGGTGAAACCAGCCTCATCATTTGGGATATCCGCGGTGGGCGCCAGTTCTTCAATGTGGCCGTGCGGCCAAGCATGGCTGCCACAGAAGATTCTATGGAAGCGCTTCGCCGTGAGTTACGTTCAGAGTTGCCTGGCCAGGTCGTGAGGGTCAGTACGGACGGGAAGAATGTTTTCCTGCGCGGTACGGTCAAGGATCTGACAAGTTCGCAGCGCGCGGTGGAGATTGCCTCTACGGCTGGAAAAGTCGTCAACCTGCTAAACGTGGTTGTGCCCACCTCGAAGCCGCAAATTCTGCTGAAGGTGCGCTTTGCGAGCTTTGACCGCAGCAAGGCTTTGCAGTTGGGCCTCAATCTGGCCGCTCTTGGCATGGCAAACACATATGGGTCGATTTCCACCGGACAATTCTCTCCACCCACCGTTACGAATGTTCCCGGACAATCCGTCATACCCGGATTGAATATCCTCGCCTTGAATCCCGGCAATGAGCCGTTCGCCTTCGATCTCCAGGCCCTCGTTACTGAAGGGGTAGTCCAAGTGCTTGCCCAACCCAACCTGCTTGCGATGGATGGTAAAGAGGCAAGTTTTCTGGCGGGCGGAGAATATCCTTATCCGGTCGTTCAGGGCGTTGGATTCGGCAGTGTTGGAGCCGCCGTTACCATCATGTTCAAGGAGTACGGCATTCGCCTCAACTTTATTCCCACGGTCACGCCTCGCGATACAATTCGACTGCAGGTGGCGCCTGAGGTCAGCGCCCTCGACTTCACCAATGCTGTTACGATCTCGGGATTTACTGTGCCGGCAATTACCGTTCGGAACGTCAATACTGAAGTGGAGTTGAAGGATGGACAAAGTTTTATCATTGGCGGCCTGCTGAACAATGAGGAGAGTCAGACATTTGAGAAGATTCCCTTCCTCGGCGACATACCGATTCTTGGCAAATTCTTCCAGTCAATCCAGAAGAACCAATCCAACACCGAGCTGATCGTGATCGTAACGCCGGAGATTGTGGCGCCGATACCATCGGGCGCGCCTTTGCCGCAGTTGAACTATTCGCAAAAGTTCCTGCCTCGCGCCTCCAATTTCCCCATGCATACCCCGGATGCCAAGACTTCCGAGAATACACTTGCTCCGGCGCCGACAACCATTCCTATCGAGAAGTTGATCGAGAGTATGAAGCCGGAGCAGCAGCTGCAGATCCAGAGCGGCGGGGGAGGCGGTTATGGCTCGGGTGGCGGGACGGGTATGTCAAGTGGCGGTGGAGGCGGAGCCTCTGCGTCAACCGGGCCTTAATACCCAAGCCGCCCAGAATAGCCTTTCCTGAAATTAGAGCACGCAGGATTACCACAGTCAGATCTGCTATCCCCACGAATGGACCTTTGTCCGTGGGGATAGCATGTTTGTCTTCCAAAAATCTGAAGGGCGGGTGAATCGCCTGACCTTTGCTGCGGGAAATGCAGCCGTAGTTGGAGTATTGCTGGAGGCCCTGCGGCGGGAAGTGTAGATGCCAGGGGCGCCTGGCTCGCCGCAAGCGGCAATTATGACACTGTGGACATATTTGTGGCAGGGCGCATCTCTCTGCAAGCGGCGAGGAATAGTACCGGGGACAATCGGATGAATGCATGGAGAGAGATCGTCCAGCAGTTCCGCGGACGGATTGCCCAGCGCAAGCCGCCACCGTCAGCGCAGCGGCTCAAGGTGACGAACCTTACGCGCAACACAGTCCTCGCTACCTCTATGGAGGTAGCGGACACGAGCGCGCAGCGCTCGAAGGGTTTGCTCGGCCGCAATGGTCTCGCTCCCGGTGGCGGGCTGTGGATCATCCCCTGTGAATCCGTTCACACCTTTTTCATGCGCTTTCCCATCGACCTTGTCTACCTTGACCGCAAGAACCGGATCAGGAAGGTGAGAAGCGAAGTGGGTCCGTGGAGAATTTCCGCTTGCCTCTCTGCTCACTCGGTGCTGGAGCTCTCAGCCGGTGTCATCCGCGCCACGCAGAGCCAGCGCGGAGACATGCTTGAGTTTTCTCCCGCGCCTTCGTCTGCGGATGAATAGAGCACTGCCGTTCCGCCAACCGGCTGCGATCCGGAAGAAGTAATCGAGACGCCTGAATTGAGTTCCGACCGCGTCAACATCCCTCTACGGCATGAATAGAAGAAGCCATTCCAGCGGCGCGCAATTCGACATTGGGAACCCTCGAAGCGGCCCACAGTATGTTTTCATGAGGGAATCGCGGGCGTCAGCATGTCTTCTTTGCCTGCTGCCGCGCGCGCATAGAGATACCATGCCAGCCAGGCGGGCGCGGCCCACAGATAGAGAGCTGACGTAACATTCACCATGCAGAACTGGGCGTAGAGGGCCACGCTTGCCATGGCCAGCAGAGCAGGAAGCAAGCGGGCACGGGCGCCATAGATCCCTTGCAGCAGAGCTGGTATGACCAGGCATTGATCGTATAGCCAGCAATACGGCGCAACGGTTACGGACACGACCACCAGCAGATTTCCATGGCTATTCCAATCCCAGCGGTCACGGTGGTTCCAGTAGTAAACGAGCGCCCAGGCGCAAGCGATAGTTGCCGGCAGGTATTGCAGCCAGATCGACCGCGGCTCAAACCAAAGGCGAAAAGCATCGCTGAGGCATGGAATGAATTCCTTTTCAACTGTGGATCCGCGCATCATGCGCAGATAGGAGATCCAGGATGACGGGTCGAGAAGCCATGCAATGCCGCAGCTTGCAGACATAGCCAGAACTGCGCCCGCCAGCAGCTTGTAGCTTCGAGTTGCAAACACCCACACTACCAGCACCAGGCCAAAAGGAAGAAACAGGTGCGGCTTGAGCGCGCACAGCCATAGCGAAGCACCGGCAACGAAAGGCCGTGTGTCATGAAAGCGCAGGAACAACGCGAGGCCGAGCAACGCGAAGAGAGACGTCTGCCCGATAAACAGGCATAGGAGCGCCGGGCCGAACGAGTACCCAAGCCAGTGAAACTGGTTCTCAGGACGGTCGGCCAGATCCCAGAGGATTCTTACCGAAACCAGCAGGCACCCGAGCAAGGCCAGCGACCAAAGAAGCGCTCCGATGCGTACGCCCACCAAACCAAGAGGAGATACCAGGGGCAGAGCCCACGGCGGGTTTCGCATAAAAAGGACGGGATACTTTGGCGGAAGCCCCGCGGAGAGTTCGATCCGCCTCATGGCTCCGGCATCGTAGGGATCGCCGTGGTGGACAAGCTGTTGGCCCGTCGCCCAAAAAACGACAAAATCGCGTGTCCCGGCAAAACTGGCCGTTAAAGGAACAACACAGAGAAACAATGCGGTGAAGGCGAGCGCCAACCCGCTGACAACAGAGATCGACATTTCGACCGGATCGTAGCGTTTCCGTTCTGCGAGTAACTCCGAGTTAGCCGCCATAGGCGCTATTCTACGTTCTGGCGGCGTGAATTCAGCATCAGTTCTCCCTCAAAAATCTAAAGTCTGACGGCGCATCTTCCAGGTAATCTCCGTCTGTATCTGTATACGCGCCCGCTCTGTTCGGGCCGGTGTTGTATACGGCTGTTTACAGATGGAGCCTTTGCTGCGGGGATAGACTTCAATGGATTTGTTGATTCTAAACAGGAAATCCTCGGCGTGCAGA
>JAJZVZ010000193.1 GCA_021846945.1 Acidobacteriota bacterium
GATCGGCGCGGAGTATACGTTCAGCTTTGAGAATATGAATATTGAACGCGGGCTTCTCTGGAATCAGGAAAACGCAGTCAATAAGGGTATACAGCTCAACTGGACTTATAAGAAGCTTGCCACGGCAGTTAGCTGGAACGACGGCTTTTACTCCGATCGATATACATGGATAACCGGTTCATTGACTTACACCTTCAATGCCGCGAGCAGCCTGGCCTTTGTGGGCGGAGGGAATGCGGGCGCATACGCAAAGAACACGCTTGCGACGCCTTTGTATCTGAATAATGAGCAGATCTATAACCTGATTTACACCTACACAAAAGGGAATTGGGTGGTGCAGCCATATTTTCAATATAGCGACGTTCCGGCGAATCAGCGCATCGGGATTACGCATGGCGCTGGCACAAAGGGAGGGGCTTTGCTGCTCACCTACAACATGAAACACGGAATTTCTCTGGGAGTTCGGCCCGAGTACATCGCGAGCACGGGAAGCGCCAAGGGCGGAGCGATCAACCTGCTTTACGGTCCGGGCAGCGGCGCATTCGGGCTGACCTTCACTCCTACCTACCGCAAAGACGCTTTCTTCATGCGGGGCGACGTGGCTATCGTTCACGCAACCAGCATGACGCCGGGCGATGGTTTCGGCCCGTCGGGCGGGAGTTCCAACCAGCCCCGCGGAGTACTTGAGGCCGGGTTCATATTTTGATGATCGCGCCGGCAGTACATGGTGCTTACGGCTTCACAGCTCGGCCTGATGCGTTCTGCGCAACTTCGTAACAGAGAAGCTGATTGCAATACACTGCGAAGCATTCTGCTTCGCAGTGTATTTTTATGTCCGGCCGAACTGGCTTGCTTACAGACGGATATCATTGAGCGACGATCAATGAAGCCGATATCTTCCGCAGTGTACTCATGGGAACAGCACTGGAGGAAACGGAACAGCCGATGCTCCCGACAGTGCCCTTTCATGCCTGCCCATAAAAATGAGGTAACCTGCTAGAATTTTCTTAGGTTTTCTTCGATCCAGGAAGCTGATCAGGCCAGGGAAGTTCCCCGGTTGAATTGGGTGCAGATCCATCGCGTCGCAGGTCGCAGCGGCGATTGTTTTCCTTTGAGGATCTGCGGGGCAGGCGTTCAACCTATCCGTATCCGCGCGGTAATGAAAAGGTGACTGGCTGCGTGTCTGTAAATGATCTATCACTGCGTTCGATCTTCGGCGCGGGTCGCTGGGGCGGCTCCGGGCGTCGAGCCCGTTTATTCGCGGCGAGTTGCGCGGCCGGCATTGTGGCCGTGTTATTTGTCGCCGTGCTTGCCCAGTCGTTTGGTGGGCTTTTTCCGGTCATCGCTCTGCTCGATCTGCTGGTGATTGTTCCCATTGCGCTGTTTTGCGGCTTCTGGGAAGCGATGATTGCTTCTCTGTTTGCACTGGCGGTCCACGCCTACCTGATCCCGTGGCGGCCGCGGGGCAGGATCAGCCTGGATCTCAGTGACTTCGTTGCTCTGTTCGTCTTCATCCTGATCGCGTTTACGGTGAGCAGGCTTTCGGCGCGTGTTGCCGGGCACACGAAGGAATCGGAGTCGTGGGGCGAACAGATGCACGATTTATACGAGTTCACGCGGAGAACACTGCAGATGAATCTCCATGTCGAGCCTGGTCCGCAACTGGCAGAGTTGATTCACGAAATCTTCTCGCTGGAAGCGGTGGCCGTCTTCGACGCAGACCTGCACAATGTGTATCAAGCCGGGTACTGGGCGGTGAATCCACAAGAGATGGCGCAGAATGTCTATTACTTCGAGACCTCGGACGACGATCCCGCTACTGGTTTGGGGCGAAGGGTCGTGCGCTTAGGCGCCGTTCCCGTGGGCAGCCTGGTGGTGCGCGGCGAAACCAGTCCACTCACCAATAGCGCCATTGCATCGCTCATTGCCATCACCTTCGATCGCTACCGCGCCTTTGCCAACGAGAGCCGCATGGAGACGGAACGCCGCACCGAGCAGTTACGCGCCACCGTGCTCGACAGTCTGGCCCATGCGTATAAGACGCCGCTGACGGCGATTCGCGCCGCCAGCACGGGCCTTGGCGAGATGGGGCATCTGTCGCCGGGGCAGGCGGAACTGGTGGCGTTAATCGACGAACAGACAGATCTGCTCGCTGACTTGACCACACGGTTGCTCACGACCGCCCGCCTGGATGCCGGCGATGTAAAGATTCATGCTGTGCCAGTGGCTGTTGGGCCGATGATTGAAGAAGTGTTGGCCAGCCTCAAGGATCGTCTGGCGAGCATGAAGGTCGCGGTTGATCTTGAGGATGACAATCTTGTTCTCTGCTGTGACCGCCAACTAATGGTGATGCTGCTGACGCAGTATATCGACAACGCGTGCAAGTACTCGGTCTACGGTACGACCATTACAATTCGCGCGGTCCGCGAGAAGGCGGAAGTGATTTTTTCAGTGCATAGTTATGGGCCGGTTATCCCCATGGCGGACCGGGAGCGCATCTTCGATCGCTACTATCGCTCCACGACGGCCGCAAACCGGGCCTCCGGCACGGGAATCGGCCTGTCAGTGGCCAAACGGGTAGCGCTGATCCACGGCGGCTACGTGTGGGTTACAAGTGACGAGATCGATGGGACCGCATTTTTTGCAACTATTCCCGGGGCAGTTGAGAAGAGGTATTCCGCATGAATCAGACTCCAATTCGCATCCTCGTGGTTGACGACGAATCGGCAATCCGCAGAGCGCTGCGCCCGCCGCTCTTGGAACTGGGCTTTCAGGTGGCTGAAGCTTCGCGCGGCGAAGAAGCTCTGCAGGCGCTGCGAGCGGGCACGTACGACGCGGTTCTGCTTGATGTGAATATGCCGGGCATCGGCGGGATCGAGACGCTTCGGCGTATTCGCGCTTTCGCGCCCAGGCTGCCCATTCTGATGCTTACCGTGCGCGATCAGGAAGAGGATAAGGTGCTGGCGCTTGAGTCAGGCGCGGACGATTACGTTACCAAGCCTTTCAGCACCCGTGAGCTGATCGCGCGTATCCGCGCCGCGGTGCGCCGCGTGCGAGCCCCCGCACGCGCCGAAGACGCTCCCATCGAGATTGGAGAAATTCGACTGGATCCGGTAAAGCGCAGCGTCACCAAACGCGGTCAGGCAGTGCATCTCACCCGCAAGGAATTCGATATTCTGCACTGCCTGATGAGCCGCGCCGGTCGCGTAGTGACGTACGCTCGCCTCCTGACCGCGGTGTGGGGAGCTGACTGCCGGGAAGAGGTGGAGTACCTGCGCACGTTTGTCCGCCAGCTGCGCAAGAAGATTGAGGACGATCCTTCGGTTCCTGTCTATTTGCTGACCGATGTGTACGTCGGCTATCGATTTGCCGATGCGCTGATGTTCCAGGAAGAGAGCGCGGGCGCCGCGCCAGAAGCGACGGCGCCGGCCCCGGAAGACGCGGCGTAAAGTCCCGGTTGCGCCTATCTGCTTTTGCCGCGAATATTGGCAGATCGAGCGCCGTTACTCGTCGTAATGGAGAAGGCTGAAGACGTCGTAATCGGGGAAGCGAGCACGGCCTTTCAGGAAGTCCAGCTCGACGGCGAAGCACAAGCCCGCGATCACGCCACCCAGGTGCTTGACCAGATTCACGGTTGCCTCCATAGTGCCGCCCGTGGCCAGCAAATCGTCCACCAGCAGGACGCTTTGACCGCGCGCAATTGCGTCCTTGTGGATTTCCAGGGTGTCGGAACCGTATTCCAGATCGTAGGTCACTCGTTCCACGGCGGCGGGCAATTTGCCGGGCTTGCGGACAGGTACGAATCCCGCGTTCAGCCGGTAGGCGAGCGCCGGACCAAAAATAAATCCGCGCGCTTCTATACCCAGAACGATGTCGATTTTGCGCTCGATGTAATGGGCCGCCAGGGCGTCAATGAGCTGCGCAAAGCCGGACTTGTCTTTCAGCAGCGTGGTAATGTCATAAAACAAAATGCCGGGCTTGGGAAAATCCGGCACAGTGCGCACAAGCTTTTTGAGCGCTTCAACATGATCGGGCTTAATTGTTTCAGGCATTGGTCAGCTCTCCGATTGTAGTTATCAGTGATCAGTTTTCAGTTATGGGTGGTCAGCTTCGGCGGTCAGTTGCCAGTCTATCGCATGAGGGCCGAGCGCGCGGGTCCGGCTCGTTCCTCGCAGAACGGAAATCCAGCGGTGAACAGAATGCCAGGGAGAATTGGCCTCAACCTGCATCGATCAGCTGAACACTGAGTGCCGATAACTGACAATGAGCGCAGTGCCTACCAGGCTCCATCGATGCGAAAAGAACTGAGATGGCGCGCTTCGGATTCGTCGAGATAGTGCTCGATGATGCGATCTACCCGGCTACCGCGCGGTCCCCGGCGCAGACTCTCGCGAAAATCAGCCAGGTCTTCGATTTCGCCCGAGGCGACGACTTCGACGTCGCCGTCCTCGGTGTTGCGCACCCATCCGCGCAGTTCCAGCTCACTGGCTTCGCGATGAACAAACCAGCGGAAGCCCACTCCCTGTACACGGCCTTGAACTAAAAAGTGGAGAACCATGGTGATCGACCAAGGTCAGTTTTGCAGATGCGCAGACGCAGCGCAAGGTGCGAGCATCTCTCGGCCGCCGGGTTAAGCATTTTCGAGCAATTCACGCAGCCGCCGCAATGCCGATCCGATCGCCGCCCGCTCCTCAATCGTGGCGCGCTCCAAAGCTGCTTTGAGCGGTCGCGAGGCCAGAATGGGAATCTTGTTTCGTACAAAATCCTCGACCTCGGCGCTGGGATGGATGCAGCTTGTCCGTCCATCCGCCTGGTCGGGGCGGCGCAGGATCATGCCGCGCTTCTCCAGGCGGTCCACAATGCCGCTGACCGTGGAATGAGCGAGGCTCACTTTGCGGCTGAGATCCTTCAGGCTGATGCCCGGATGGCTCACCACAAAGTGCATTACCGCCATTTGAGGCGCTGTCAACTCGCCTCCCGCTACTTCCGCTTCAAGCGGTTTGCGCAAGGCGCGGCGAATGCTGCTCAGGTCCTGCTCCATCTGCTGCGAAAGCGCGATTAACTCCGCGTTCGCCGGCTGTCTGCTCGCACGCTTGCTCATCTGTTTCATCCTTTACAGCAGTCCCGGAATCAAGGCTTTTACGTGGTCGCAGTAGAGTGAATATTCCTCCGGGAAGGTTTGCGCCATAAACCGCTCCTCCTGGCTCATTTTTATGATGAACTTCAGCAGGATGACCACACAGCCAACGAGGCATCTCCACTCACCAATGGCCAGGGAAGTCCCTAGAATAGCAGCGATGATCCCGGTGTAGATCGGATGGCGAACCAGCGCGTAAGGCCCTTTGAGCACCAGTTCGTGGCCGGACTTCACAGTTGCGCGGCCGCTCCAGTTGCCGCCTAAGAGGATTCGTGACCAGGCGGCGAAGAGGCAGCCGGCAATTGTGAGCGCCAATCCGGTCAGTTGCACGCCGTGCGTGGAAGGGACAAAGCGCGCGGCCAACCAGCCGTTTACAAACCAGGAGCTGCCCAGCAGAGAGACGCCCAGCAAGTCCAGCCCCAGATGGAAGAGGCGGCTGCCCACGGGTTGCGAACGGAGGGTTGGTTTCGTAAATGGGAGCCCGGCGATCCAGAGGGCGCCCAGCGCTCCCCACGCATAGCCGATTGCAGAAATTACATTCAGTGCCATCACGGCTCGCACCTCATTCGTATACGACGCGTCGTACACGACATATCATGCAGGATTCCTTTGCTGGTGTCAAGAGCAGCCGCCGGAGTCTTCCGCGCTGGTCGCGGGCCTGTTCTTCTTCAGTGCCCGCAGCAGATCAAAATGCGGTTCGCGCTACACTGGAGGAAAGCATGGTCTTCGTTCTCGATAACTACGACTCATTTACCTATAACCTGGTGCAGTACCTGGGCGAACTGGGTGCGGAGGTGGTGGTGCGCCGCAATGACGAGCTGACGCCCGAGCAGGTCGAGGCCCTGAAACCTGATCGCATTTTGCTCTCGCCCGGTCCATGCACGCCGCGCGAGGCCGGCATCCTGATTCCGCTCATCCGGCACATGACCGGGAAAGCTCCGATTCTCGGGGTGTGTCTGGGGCATCAGGCGATCGGCGAGGCTTTTGGCGGGCAGGTGGTGCGCGCCCATACCCTGATGCACGGGAAAACCAGCGCCGTGGAGCACGATGGCAAGGGCATCTTTTCAGGATTGCCCAGCCCGATTACCTGCACGCGCTATCACTCACTGATTGTTGCCGAAGACTCCCTGCCCGCCGAACTGATGATCACGGCGCGCAGTGCGGAGGCGAATGGTGCGGGCGGCCGGTCGGTCATCATGGGCTTGCGGCACCGCAGCCTGCCCATCGAAGGCGTACAGTTTCACCCGGAGAGTGTGCTGACCGAGGGCGGCCACCAGATGATCCGCAACTTCCTGGAAATGTAGACCGGATGCTGCCTTTGTCCAAAGCCAGAACGCGGAGACCGGCGGCCGGAACCGGCGCAGTTCGGTTCCCGTTTTTGGCTGTGTCCTGGCTGGCGGTGCCGGTGCTTGCGGCGTGGGCGCAGGCCGGACCCGCGGCGCCAAACGCAGCGCCGAATGCGCCGATCGGCCCGATCGCCATTGTTCCCATCGGAGGAAAGCCCGGCCAGGCGCCCACCGTGACCGGAGCGCTCGAAGTGACCGGCAGCAAGGCCATCATCGCTGCCAGCGGAAGCGTGACATCGGGATCAAAGACAACCGATGTAATCCTGCCACATCGCGGCGTGCTGCGGGTCTGCGCGTCCACAACGGTGAAGCTGGCTGCCGATTCCAGCGCTCCCGCAGGCGATACACCGGGCCTGCTGATGGGGCTGGATCAGGGCGCCGTCGAGGCCAGCTTCGCTACGGGCCGCAACTCCGACATTCTACTCACGCCGGATTTTCGCATACTCATTGGCGGGCCCGGGGCTGCCGACGTAAAGGTGCGTCTTGGTCCACACGGCGACACCTGCGTGGATAACGCCGGGGCGAACGCTCCTTACGTGGTTGTATCCAGCGTCTTTGACGGCGGCGTTTACCGCGTGGAGCCGGGCCAGCGGGTCATGTTCCAGCACGGTGACCTGCATGAAGTGGTAGACGAAGAGAAAGAGCCTTGCGGCTGCCCTGCGCCGCCTGCAGTGAGCCACGGCAATGAGTTTCCCCTGGCGCAAAGCGAAGGCCTCGCGCCGACTCCTGAGCCTGCGCATGCTGCGCCCGCGAAGCATCCCGCGGCAGCGCCACCACAGGCTGCGGCCGCAATGGTCTACAACAGCGCGGAGCACGCTCCGGCAACGGCGAAGATCGCTCCGCCTCCTGCAACGCAGGGTGCGGCCGTCAGCGCATCCCAGGCCCTGGAAAAGCCAGCCGCAAAAAAGAAGAGGACGGGCTTTTTTCGGCGCATCGGCAGCTTCTTCCGCCGTATCTTCGGCGCGGAATCATAGCTGCCTTTGTGAACGGTGAGCTGCGATTACATATCGCGTGCCCGCTCGATGGCCCGGATGACTGCGCGTGCTTTGTTGATGGATTCCTGGTGCTCGGACTCGGGGACGGAGTCTGCGACGATCCCGGCTCCTGCCTGCACGTAGCCTTTGCCGCCAATGGCAAGCATCGAGCGGATGGCGATGCAGGAGTCCAGATTGCCGGAGAAGTCGGCGTAAAGCACCGCGCCGCCGTAGGTGCCGCGACGCGCTGGCTCCAGTTCCTCGATAATCTCCATCGCGCGCACCTTGGGGGCGCCGCTGAGCGTGCCGGCAGGGAAGCAGGCGCGCAGGGCATCCACGGCGGTCAAATCCGGCCGCAGCCGGCCCTCGATCGAGCTGACGATGTGCATCACGTGGGAGTAGCGCTCGACAAACATCAGCTTATCAACCTTCACGGTGCCGAATTTGCTCACCCGACCTACGTCATTCCGGCCCAGATCCACCAGCATGACGTGCTCGGCGCGCTCCTTTTCGTCGTGGAGCATCTCTTCGGCCAGGGCTTCGTCCTCTTTCTCTGTGGCTCCGCGCCGGCGCGTTCCTGCAATCGGCCGGTACTCCACCTTGCCTTTGTGGACGCGAACCAGCAACTCAGGCGAGGAGCCGGCCAGTTCTACAGTTTTCTGTGCTTTGGGCATCTTGCGTTTTTTGGACGAGTCTTTCGGCCGCACTGAAGGTCCTCCCAGAGGCCCGTCCGGTGTGACGCGCAGGAAGTACAGGTAAGGGCTTGGGTTGACTGCGCGCAGTGCGCGATAAACCTGGAAGGTGTCGACTTCCGGTTCCACGTCGAAGCGCTGCGACAGGACCGTCTGAAAGACGTCGCCGGCGGCTATGTACTCCTTGGTGCGCTCCACGGCAGCCAGGAAGTCTTTCTTCGGCGTACGGTGCTTTACTTTGAGCGCCGCATGTTTGCCGTGGCTTCCGTTTTTCTGCTCAAAGAGCCGGGGCAGGGGCTGCGCCAGGCGCTTTTCGAGTTTGTCGAGGCGGCGCACGGCCCGGCTGTAGATCGGA
>JAJZVZ010000194.1 GCA_021846945.1 Acidobacteriota bacterium
ATTGCTCGAGGATATGGCCGGATCTGAAATGGAGCAAATGCTCGCCCAACTCAAGGCCGCCCCAGCCGTTGCTGTGTTGCCTAACAACGATAAACCAGAAGTTCTTGATGCGGCGAAGAAGGCGGTGGCGAGGGCTGGTCACGAATTCAAAGTGGCATCATAGGCCGCCAAGAAGCTTACCGTTCATCCATCCAAATTGTGCTTTTCTCCCAGCCTTAATTATTCCCCTGAATCAACCAAACAAATTTGACTGTGACAAAAGATGTTTTTGGCTTTACGATCTCCTGTCAAGGATCGCCGTTAGTCCGGGCAGGTCAAGCACCGGGATGTTGCGCGCTCCCACCTGCACCAGGCCTTCCGCTTGGAGGCGCATCAGATTGCGCGAACCTGTTCGCTCACCGTGCCGAGCTGATGCTCTATGTTCTGATGCGTCCCTGGGAGCTGAATCTCGATGACGTCTTCGGTGCGCTTTCCCTCGGTCTCAGCCAGCCGCACCAGTGTCGATGCCAGCCGCTGACGAACCGTGGTGAATGAGAGTTCTTCGATGATCCCCACAAGGCGGCGCAGCCGCGGGCCCACAACGGCCAGCATTTTGAGCGCGACTTCGGAATGTTCCAGACAAAAGCGGCGGAAATCGTCGCGCGAAATGAAGAAAATCTGCAAATCCTCGGCGGCGCTGACCGACCTCGCCCTGCGCCTAGCGTTTGCCCGCCGCGTGGGCTGCCAGCGAGCTCAATTCCGCCGACGACAGGTTCGAGAAGAGCGAAGCCGAGCCTAGTACGGAGATCGCATTTCCTTGTTCAGGCATCGGGAACACTCTAACGAACCAACTCGGGAAGTGACTTTAGTCGCAGACTGCTCGCACGCATCCCGCTAGATTCAGTCTCAGGAGATTCATCATGGCTACACCTCAAACCACCGTCCGCGACATCGCCATCGAGCAGCCTGCTTCTATCCGCGTTTTCGAACGCTTCGGTATCGATTACTGCTGCGGCGGCCGCAAACCGCTCGCCGAGGCCTGCGAGGAGCACTCGATCAAGCCCGAAGCCGTTCTCGAGGCCATTCAGGAAGCCGCTACTTACGACGGCGAACAAACCCGCGACTGGACGCAGGAGCCGCTTGAAACCATCTGTAGCCACATCGCCGCGAAACATCACGCGTACATCCGCGCCGAACTGCCGCGCCTTGAAACGCTGGCACAGAAAGTCGTGTCGCGCCACGGAGAGACTCGCCCCGAGCTTGAGCAAATTCAGCAGCTCATTCAGTCCCTGGGCCCGGACCTACTCCAGCACCTCGCCAAAGAGGAGATGGTGCTTTTCCCCTACATCACAAACCTTGAGCGGAATCTCGCCAATTGCGGCCCGCGTCCGCTCGGCTGCTTCGGCGCCGTACGCAATCCCATCCGCATGATGATCGCCGAGCACGGCGCCGCCGGCGACGACATGGCCCAAATGCGGCTGCTGAGCGACGGATTCACACCGCCGGAATGGGCCTGTCCCACCTACCGCGGCTTTTACCAGACGCTCGCAGAATTCGAAAAAGATCTGCACCAGCACGTGCATCTCGAGAACAACATCCTCTTCCCGCGCGCCGTCGAGCTTGACGAGAGTTGTGCGTGACGCGCGGCAAGTATCACGTTGCAGCGGTCACGGATCATTAGCCGGAGTCCACAGTTTTATAATTTGCCTGTACACAGATCCTCATTCCCCGAGGCGATGATGATTCCCCTTACAGACGCTGAACGCGCCGTCTACTATCCGGCTGACCGCAGATTCAGAGTCTGGATTCGACCGTCTGTCCTGATCATGATCGCCATGCTTGTGCTGGTTCCTCTCAGCGTGGCCTGGGTTCAGGCCAGACTCTGGGGATTCCCCTATATCGCACCAAATCCGGCAGCTATGCCCGGCACCGCGACCGGTCCACACGGCTTTCCCGCGTGGGTTCGATGGTGCCACTTCTTCAATCTGTTTTTCATCTTCATGCTGATCCGCAGCGGCCTTTCGATCCTGATGGATCATCCCCGGCTCTACTTTAACGACGGCTGCACGCCTGGCAGCGAGTGGATCCGATTTACGCCGCTCAAGGTACCGAAAGACCGTCTGTGGACCGCCAAAGATGATAACCGCTATATCTCCCCCGTCGTCGGCCTACCAGGATACAGCCACTCCATCGGCATCGGCCGCTGCTGGCATTTTCTCAATGTCTACGGCTTTGTACTTACGGGATTCTTTTTCGTCTCCGGACTGCTTACTAGCAACCAGTGGGAACGTCTGGTGCCGGCCTCCTGGGGAATATTCGCGCAAGCATGGAGCACCTTCGTCTACTACGCAAATTTTCATCTGCCGCCCGAACCCAACGGATTCTATGGTTACAACGCTCTGCAGCAACTGGTTTACTTCGCCACCATCTTCATCATGGCGCCTCTCGCCATCCTCACTGGAATGGCTATGTCCCCGGCGTTGGTCAACCGCTTTCCACGCTACCCACGCCTCTTCGGAGGCCGTCAGGGAGCGCGCTCCATTCATTTCCTCGTGCTGGTCGGCTTTGTCTACTTCATCATCGCCCATGTCACACTGGTAGCCCTTACCGGCTTCCGTCGCAACATGAACCACATCGTGCTGGGCGTGGACAACACCAGTCCCAATGGGATGGTTCTTGGTCTAATCGGCCTGGCCCTGGTGGTACTGTCGTGGGTGGTTGCGCATTACATCTCGTGGTATTTCCCGCGCGGCCTGCAGCACGTGTCCAGGACCCTCACTGAGCCAGTCAAGCTGCTCACGCTTGATCGCCTCTCGCCGCAGCAGCGCTATACAAAGGAACAGATCTCTCCTTACTTTTGGCCGAACGGTAAACTTCCGGTGCGCGACGAATGGAAGCAGCTCGTGGCTGGCGACTTCAAGGACTACCGCCTGAAGATCAGCGGCATGGTTGAAAACCCGGTGGAGCTTTCACTGGATGACCTGCGCGCGCTGGGCGAAGAAGAGACGATCACCATGCACCACTGCATTCAGGGCTGGAGTGGGATTGCGCAGTGGAATGGAGTCCCTCTGCGCAGGCTTGTCGAATATGTCCGGCCCAAACCCGGCGCAGCCACAATTGTGTTTCACTCCTTCGGCCCTGCACCGCTGGGCGGCCACTACTATGACACGCAGAGCCTCTATAACGCGATGAAGCCCGAGTGCATGCTCGCCTATGGAATGAATGGGCAGCCGCTGCCGGCCACGTATGGAGCCCCGTTGCGGCTAAGGGTGGAAAATCAGCTTGGCTACAAAATGGTGAAGTGGATCGAGCGCATTGAGTTTGTGGAATCGGAAAAGCTTGTGGGAAAAGGCGAAGGTGGCAGCAACGAGGATGAAGAGTACTTTGATCTGCTGCCAAATATCTGATTCGATACAATAATAGCTCGCTGGTGACCTCCCACATGTCTCTAAATCAAAGAGCGCCAATGCAGCAACTCATTCACGGAGGGGGGTAGGCACGAGCGCCAAGACCCCCTCTACAGACGGATTGGTGTTCTACGATTCACTTGTCTGTGTCGGCTATGGTGACTTGTGCCTGCCCCGGTCAGAGAGGAATCGCGCAGGTGGACGAGCGGCAAATCGCCCACGCGCTCACAGACCGCCAATTTGTGACCGGAAGTACTCTCGTTCACGTTCCCTGCCCACTTCCGTGTGGTCCAGCCACAATTTGAAGGCCGTGGCGCGGCACCTTACTTCCTGGCAGCCTTGTTCTGAGCCGCCCAACGCTTCCTCTGCGCAGCCGCGATTCTCTCCCGGGCTTCCGCGCTGAGGTGGCGGCGCTTGCGCGGCCTATCCTGGTTCGCGCCGAATGCGAAAGAAGTTGACGCGTGCGTGACACTACCTTTGGTGCCTGCCAGCAGACTGCGCACCTGCTCGAGCCGGCTGATCTCATCATCGAGAGCCGCAACGATTTCGTTGATTCCCATCCCGGTCCTTTCGAAGTCAGTAGTTCCTGTCCATTGAATCAGATTTCCGGCATAAATCCACGTCGACCCATTCTCGACAACCAAGGAGAAGCTATTCATGAGCGGTCTCAAAGTTGAAGCCCTGCAGCGCGAATTCTTCTACAACGGAACTCGTATTCCCGATCCGGCTCCCAATCTGTCGGTCGAGCAGGTGCGCGAGTTACTCACGCCAACATGGCCTGAGATCGCCACGGCGACGATGGAAGGGCCGGAGGATACCGGCAGCGCTCTGCGCTACACGTTCAACCGGGCCATCGGTTCGAAGGGATAGCCGTGCGGCGCCAGCAAAAGAGCACGGAGGAACTGATCGCTGCTTTCAAAGACGGGGCCGCGGCTCCTCCGAGCCGACAGAATGAGCTTCTGGTGAGGCACCTCCGATGCAAAGAATCTCTCGAACTCTCGGACGCAGTGACCAGCGCGCTCGGTCGCTATCACGCGGACAACGTACGGGCGTTGCCGGCGCCCACGGAAATCCTGCCGCCCCTGCAGTAGCGACTCTGGCCCCGTCCTTCGCTGTGGCATTACCATCCCTCAATGGTCAGCCTGTCACTTACAGCCACGAAGTCAATGGCGAAATGCTCTACGTGCTATGCGCGACTCTCGTCCGCATGGGGCTGGGCACACCGGTGGTGTGGACCGAGTGCGGCGAGGACCCGCTTGTCTTTGCACGGCACTCCATCGTGGGTCGAATCGGCAAGGAGACCATTGAGCTCCTCGAACGCAATGTCGAATATCACCTCGAAGTCACGGATGTGGTCGGCGCGGACAGCGCCGGATTGAGCACGGGACAACTGGCGATCACCATCCACTGCAGCGGCTGCGGCTTTTTGAAGATTGGACCGGCAATACGGGCACTGGAGTCGGAGGAAGAAGGTCTGGGCGCGGCCTTTTACTGGACGCTCATCCGTTCGCTCTATCGCGTGATGCGGATCTATGACCACAGTGACGCCCAAGCCTACGAGGAGAACCTGATCGAGTATGCCCAGGAAGATGACCCGGCCAATCGGGATCAGTATGAGTTTCCCGAGGTCGAGAAGGCTTTGCCCGAGTGCATCCGCAGGAGTCTCAAACACGAGTCGGAACACTGGCGTCTCGATTACCGGCGCTTGCTTCGGCGTCACCGCGATGGACGACATCGGAACTGGATTCGGCAGGTCGAGGCGATTGCCAAGCTCGCCAGAGCGAAAGCGAGTTTGTTTGAACCGGCGGACTACGACGGGTACTACGATGGACCGCCGCTACCGACGCTTCTGATCGTCTTCGAAGAGCATGACGCCGTCGCGGCCTGCTTTGACGAGGAGAGCCAGCACATGCTGGAGGGCTCGGCAGAACCGGCCTTCTGTGCGGTGTTCACCCTCGACGATGCTGGCCAGTGCTCTGCTGCGATGCGTGCCGCTGAGCGGTTTGTGCTCATAAACCGGTCGGTCTGTGAGCTGATCGAGGACATACAGGCCTGGGAGAAGAATGGAAATGAAAGTCGAGATCGCGATCGGGGAGATGCATCGCTTCGAGTTGCGTGACGCACTGCTCATTTACCGCGAGAACCGGCGCAGCTTTATCACCTGGCACACGGTGACGGAGCAACCACAAGGTCCTCCGTCACTTGGACCGGCGCAGCCGCTGACGACCGCGTTCGTCGAAGACCTGGCCGAGTCGCTGTCCGGTGGCGCTGTAGCCGAGATACTACCGGAAAATATTCTGGCAAAGACGGACCGGATGATCGCCTGGTGGACGCCGCGGCGAGTGCGACGCATGTTCTTCGAGAACGCCGAAGGCAAGGCGGAGCAACTCAATGGCAAGGTCTTCCCGCAGCCCGCGCTCGTGTGGAGGGTGGCGCAGGGGGACCTGAAGGTCCGGGCGCTCTGCGAGAACAAGCGGCCAAAGGCGGAGACCATGCTCGCCGTCGCTCCCTTCTGGAATCTCTCGGATGACGGCCGGGTATGCCTGGGATCGATGCGCTGTCCGGAGAGTGCCTCTGTGGCATCGATCGAAGCCTGGGAGCGGGGGTTCTACGAAAGCGCGTTTACGCACGCCAATGTGGGAAGAGTTACGCGTCACAAGGGCGGCCACGATGCTCTGTGGGCCGAGCTGGCCGGCAAGCGGCGCCCGTTTCCTGACGATGCGCTGATTCGCTTGCCGCAGACGCTCGCGCAATTCATCGAAGGGAGGTAGCGGTCGATGCGCATCGAGCATCTTCTCCCGTCCGGTCTGCTCGGTCGCCGGCCCGTGAGGATTCTGGTGGTGGGCGCCGGCGGCACCGGGAGCGCTATCGTGATGGGCCTTCCGTATCTCCATCAGGCGATGCGGGCGTGGGGACATCCCTATGGCCTTGACATCACGCTCATGGATGGCGACGCGGTCTCCGAAACCAATTGCGTCCGGCAGCCGTTCTCGTGGTCCGATGTGGGACAGAACAAGGCGACCGTTCTCATCAACCGCATCAACCTGTTCTGGGGAACCAAATGGAATGCCCATCCGACGTGCTTCGATGAGGCAACGCTTCGGCTGAACCATGATCGGAATCCGGATCTCCTGATCGGGTGTGTGGACACGCGGGCCGCTCGCGGTGTCGTTGAGCGAAGCGTCACCAGGAAGTTGAGCTACGTGACGTACTGGCTTGATCTCGGCAACAACGCATCGAGCGGACAATTCGTTCTGGGCCAGCCCCTCAATGGCAGGAATCGTCGCAAGGCAGAACGTCTGCGGACGGTCAGCGAACTCTATCCGGAAATTGCCGATGCCGCAGCCGGCGAAGACCCTCTGCCCAGTTGTTCTGCGGTCGAGGCCCTCGAACGGCAGGAACCGTTCATCAATCAGACGCTCGCTGCAAGCGCCCTGGCCATGCTGGCAAGGCTCTTCCGGTACGGCAGACTTTGCCATCATGGTGGATTCTTTAACGCATCAACAGGCCAAATGACCGCGCTTCGTGTGGACCCTGATCTTTGGACGAGAACAAGGAGGAAGCACAAATACTCTCAGAGATCGGGCCAATGAGCGGCATGGCCTGTTGGCGCCAGTTAGAAGGGGATCGCTAGACGCTTACCGACTCATGGTTAGTAAGCTCCTCCAGACGATGGCCAACTGTGGCGCGGCGAGAAAAGAGAGTCCGGATTGGGGTTGCCGTACCGTCGCTTCTCCCCTATATTCACCGCGGAAGGCGAGGCCAGCGTAGGTCTTTGGCATAGCTCTCGCTCTTGGGAGGCACAGAATGCCGGAGCCCTATAATCTGACGGTATCGAACCTAATACAGGTCCGCGCGGCCGGCGTTTCATACCAACTTACCTTGGTGCCCGCGAGATCCACCGGCGGCAGCACGAAACCCCTGCGCTTTCTTACAGACGACGAACTTAAGCGCACCCTGTTCTCGTTGGGGATGACGGCTCAGGGTATTGAGGAGCTGCTACACGGGTTGCAAACGGATGGTTTCTATTGGCTACCCGGTCTTTCGCTCTCTGATGAACAGCAGGAAAAATTTGGCCTGCGTGGCCAGGCCGGGGACACCCATGCGCACAAGGATCTATCGGATTAACGGCAGTTGGCCCGAAACCTCAATTTTCTGCGGGGCGACGTTCGAGTACCTTCGGTGCCTGCGGCCGCTGAACTGCACGCTCAGTGATGTACCGGCAAGGCCAAGGCGCAAGTAGTCAATGTGCTCGACTGCGGAACTGAGCTTGAGTCCTACTACGGCTGATATCCACGCGCATTCGAGAAAGGTCTGTGGTTCGTTCCCAAATTGGCGGAAAAGATCAAAGAAAAGCGATTCCTTAATTTCGATAGTTGGGTTCAGTCCCTGAATGAGATTTTCCCGCATCAGGCTGTTCATGAATGCGAGATTGTTGCCAGCTGAATTATCAAGCTGCGGAGGATGCTCGTTGAGCAGTAGCCTTCTGACGCGCATCTCAGCGAATTGGTCGGTTGAAGTGCCGGAGGTTCCCATTTCCATGTCGTTTCGGAAGTCAACTTTCTCAGCCTTGAACTGTAGCTTCCAGAGCGCCGCACCGCGTGCGGTACTGCGAACCGCTGAAAGCAACTCTGCCTCGGCCACATCTAGTCCATATGCAACCAGCATGCCTTGCTTTTGCGCCCTGAATTTTGTCAGAACGGAATCGGTCTCGTTGTCCTCCGGCTCCACGGAAAGATCAATCACTTCGCCCCATGAGCTTTCCGAAACAATGGGAAAGATCGTCACCGCCAATTCTTTGGAAAGAATCAGAGCGCGCGGAGAGGAATCGCAGTGAAGAGCGCCGGCAGCAGGCGCGGATAACGTGCGTGCAGAACGGGCTGCGTCAATCTTTCCAAGCTTTTCCAAAGCCGCAGCACAGATTCCAGCCGCACTCTCCGTCCGAAAATCGAGAAAGCCTGTAGTCGGCAAAATGCCAGCGACCTCGGTATCGTCGAATCGCACGGGCAAGATATATTCCGCGCCTTTTTCCTTAAAGGCTCTGGCCTGCGCAGCCTTCAGCTCATGGTTGGTCCAAGCCTTTTCAGCATATTCTTTTGATATGAAAATGATGCAG
>JAJZVZ010000195.1 GCA_021846945.1 Acidobacteriota bacterium
GACTCAGCAGGATGATCCCTCCGTGGCCGCCCAGACGGGCATGGAGGTAGTCGATGGCAGCCGAGGCCGCCTCCTGGGCCGAGGCTCCGGCGGCGACGCGGTCCACCGCCCACTTGCCCAGCGCCAGCTTTATGATCGGCTCGCCCCAGCCGGTGAGAGAGACAGCGGCGGAGAGGTCATCGGCGTAGCAGCCGCAGCTTATCAGCAGCGTTTGAGTCATTCGCCTATTCGAAAAGAGCGGCGCCCGCAGCGGTCGCATCGCTCCACCGGTTCCGTTCTCTGCGCCCCAGCGCCGAACCCCTCTTCGCTTGCTCTGTCACCGTGCGGCGATTGTCACGAACCATGGCAGTGGATGATAATCAGCCAATTTGTGGTTGATTATCATCCACACTCTGACGGATTATGAAGACATGCTTGATCGTCACCTGGCTGGACCCCTCCGCGACGCTCTCTCTGACACGCCTGCCGTGCTGGTGAGCGGCGCTCGCCAGACGGGCAAGAGCACGCTGGTCCAGTCCGCGCAGTTCGGCGGTAAAGAGCGCCAGTATCTCAGCTTCGATGACCCAAGCGTTTTGGCGGCGGCCAGGAGCGATCCCAACGGATTCATCTCCGGCCTACGGACGCCGGTGACGTTGGACGAGATTCAGCACGTCCCAGAACTCTTCCCTGTGATCAAGGCCGCGATTGACCGGAGGCGCCAGGCGGGGCGGTTTCTTCTAACGGGCTCAGCGAACGTCATGCTACTGCCCAAGCTGTCCGAGTCGCTGGCCGGCCGCATGGAGGTTCTCACCCTCTGGCCATTCTCCCAGGGCGAGATACACGGCGTGAAGGAGGCCTTCATCGATACGTTGTTCTCCACAAAAACTACTTCTGGGCTGGGCAGTGCGAGGGCGACTCCGCGAGAAGAACTGCTGAAGAGGATGACGGCAGGAGGGTATCCGCCGGCGTTGGCGCGCCCGAGCCTGACCCGGCGCGACGCATGGTTCCAGGCCTACATCACGACCATCCTCCAGCGGGATATTCGAGATCTGGCCAATATCGCCGACACGACCGCGATCCCTCGTCTGCTTTCCGTGGTGGCTGCGCGCGCGGGCGGCCTGTTGAATTTCACGGAGCTGTCACGGACCATGGCGCTGCCGCTGACGACGCTCAAGCGCTACTTTGCTCTGCTGGAGAACACCTTTCTGGTCCAACTGCTGCGGCCTTGGGCCAGGAACCTGGGCAAACGCTCCATTCAGACGCCGAAGGTCTACCTGAACGACAGCGGGTTGCTGGCGTACGTTTTGGGCGCTGATACGGATCGGCTGAGGTCTGAGAGCGGCCTGATGGGCGCCGTGCTGGAGAACTTTGCGCTGATGGAGCTGCGCAAACAGTGTGCCTGGAGCAAGTCCCGCCCGGAGCTCTACTTCTGGCGGAGCGCATCCGGTCAGGAGGTAGATGTTGTGCTTGAAGACCGGGCCGGAAGGGTCGTCGGGATCGAGATCAAATCCGCGGCCACGCTGGACGGTCGGGATGTACGAGGACTCCAGGCCCTGGCAGACGTGGTGGGAAAGAGCTGGGTGCGCGGCATCGTGCTCTATACCGGAGCGACGGTGATTCCGTTCGCGCCAAATCTGCATGGGGTTCCGTTGAGCCGGCTCTGGTCAGCGGAATGACCTTCCGCATCGTTAGGGAGTCTTTCCTGTAGGTGCTACGCGGGGCCTCGGGGCCTGGCTGCAGGAAGGCTGGATGTTGTTTTCCCGGACGAGGCTCGGGCTGAGTGCGGTTTTGGCGCGGACGAGTCTGACGTGGGCGACCGAGATGGGATGCAGCGGGTCGGCGCGGGTATTCCGGTCCGCCTTTTTTAGGTTCGAGACGGGGCGGGGGCTCTGAGTTGGCCAGCGGCAGGAGGCCGTCGGGCTCGCGCTGTCGGTCGGGACGTGGGAGCAATGCGGCTGTGATGCGTGATCCCTCGCGGAAAAGGGCGGACTGCTCGGGGGGTCAGTGGATCCCGAATCGCTCTCAGCTTAGGTCCTCGCCGCCTTCCGAGAATGACCCCTGCGGCCAGATCCGAAGCCTTGGGAACTGTCCGGTCCGGACCCCAATCGAATAGACCCTGTCAAAAGCCTCGAAAAACGATTTGTCGCTTTTCAAGCGCGTCATATACATAAGCAATTCTGGATAGTCGAGGACGATGCAAGGCACCTGCAGTTTGTGCGCCATCGACAAAATTTGGCGGTTGTATTCTGAAAACTCGGCATTGAAAAGCTCTTTAACCAGGATGAGACCACGCAAAGTGCGTTGGCCGAGTTCGAGCTCGGTGGTCTCGCCTTTGACAGTCATCTTGACCGCGGGCATCGATCTCAGGTATCGAATTGCGCCTTGAAGTTGATTGGTCGCCTTCGAGAGCGCTTTCCGAGTTACCCGTTTCTTACGGTCTACCGTCCTATTTAGGGAAGCTTCAGTATTTGGGCTGTCCTTGGCCTGGATGGCAACTGCGTCCGATTCGGTGACAATGAGGATGTCCGCTATTTCCCGCCCGTCCGGAGCTCTGAGCGGATTCAAATATATGGATTCCGGTGAGAATAGCCTTTTGAGAAGCCGTGCTATTTCTTGCTCGTTGTCGGCTCCCGGCTCTTCGCGTATGAGCCGAGTAAGACTAAAAAACGGACCGCCCCTGAATGAATGGTTCTCTGGCCGTGAATCCAAAATAAATTGATCCTCGGGGACGAGTGCCTCAACGAAATCCACACTTATGGCCAGCCTATCGTCGAGCGTAGAGCGACGGCCAAACCACCTTGGCATCTGGCTCACGGCAGACCGCTGCAAGCCAGGGGCGAATTTGAGAAGCCGTGCGCCGGAAAGGTGATCCCTCGTCTCCGCCGGGCATTGGATTTTGCATACGTAGCTGAGCCACTCCCGGCTGAATTCGTCGAAGAAATATATGTCTACCTCGATGTTCCCCAGTGTTGCAAGCAACAATCGCGACACCTCGTTATCGAAGAGCGGGGTGTAGATGACTAGCGGTTCGTCCTCGTCGTCGAAGAAGGCTGAGATCAGGCCGATCGTCGCCGCCTTCGGGAGGGAGATTGGGCTCACGTAGATCTTGAACCCCCGCCTCATCTTCGCGGTAAGGATGAACTCTTTTGTCGCCTTAATTGCGAGAGCGGAATGGTCCTCCGAGTAAATCGGTATCGGCAGAATCCCTATCGCTAGGGCTTCGATGAGGGGAGCGGCCTCGGGATGCATAACCGTGAGCATGAGAGATGTTGGATCTTTCCAGATGGTAACCTACTGCGACGCCTGGGCGGCCGTTCCGCGGCGGTCGGTCGACCGGCGGAGCGGGCCTATTCGGCGCCGCAGGTACGCGATCCAGCCCCCTTCCCTCAGCCCTTCAATTTGCGGATCCATCCTAGCGCGGCTCTTTCCCACAACCCTTCGAGAGGGATCAATGACATCGTGGTCGCCGCGGGGCTCCCTGAGTTGCCCTGCCCGTAGACGGCGAGTAGCTTCCAACACGTACGTAGACGGGGCGGGATTCTGAGAATTGGCCAATTGGTGCATGGCGGGCCCGCCTCAAGGCTGTTGCCGTTCTTCGCTCAGCTATCCCGGGCACAGCCGGCCTTGCGCTACGATCTATGGGTCTACGGTTGCGCGCCATGCGAAGATGCAGAAGGGGCGGGGCGCCCGCGCCGGGATGAAGATTTTGCAGTTCAAGAAGGTTTGAGATGGGATCGGGATCCAGGAATGGTGCGGCGGGGAGCCGCGGCACCGATGCGGGGCTGCTGTTTCTATGCGTGGTGGCGGGGACCAGTCTGCTGCTGAAGCATGGGCTGGAGAAGCCGGAGCACTTTATGGCCATGGCGCAGCACTTTCCCAATCCCCCCTACACATTGGGCCGGCGCCCAGTCTGCTGTTTGCGCTGGTCATTGAAAAAGTTCGCTATGGGAGCCGAGCCGAGCGAGGCGCAGAAGGTCCTCTCCGCTTTTGCGATAGATCAATAGGAGATCGGGTTTGACGTGGCACTCGCGATAGCCTGCCCAATCGCCGCTCAGATCATGATCTCGGTAGCGCGGTTCCAATGGCTGGTCATTCGCTAATGCCGCCAGCACAGGGGTCAAGCTGGCGTCGAGCGTGTTCCGATGTTGCCCCTTTGCTTCCCGTTTGTAGTCACGTTTGAAGGTGGAAGAACGCTCAATCGTCCGCATGCAAATCTGCCATCAGAGCGTTGACACTTGCAAATCTCTTCCCTTTTCCGCTCTCCAGCTCTGCAATGGCCTTGCGGGTTTTCGCATTGGGCACTTTCACCTCGAAAGGCAAACGGCGCTCCTCCGCGACACGCAGCATGAGCAGGCGGATTGCGTCGGAGATGGATAGACCCATCTCTTCGAGAGCGCCTGCGGCGCGCTCTTTGGTGCCTGTATCGATCCGCGCACGAACGTAAGTGTTGCTGATAGCCATGCGGTTATTGTAGTCCCAATGTGACTACAATGCCATCTTGTGATTCTTTCTCCTGTTTCGTTGGGATTTTTGGAAGTGCAAAGATCTGGTCGTGCGGATGTTTGAAGAAAGGACGCGTCACGGGGCCAGCGGCGCTGTCGCAGAGAAGATCCAGCATCTCTTGCTCGGTGGTATCGTCCTTTCCCGACCTGCGGTCGCGAACGGCTTGCAGGAGCGGGATCCTTGCATACCCCATCTCCGAGGCGTCGTTCAGATACCCCGTGTTGGTCGCCCAAAGCTTCCCGGATCGAAAGATTCCAAGGAACCCGGCAGCGTTCGTGTAATGCCAGAGGAGGTCCGGAGGATCTTTTGCCTGATCGTGGAGGAAACCCTCCGCCATCTCATTCAACGCGTTGTGTGCGCTCATTGGCAGCTCCATTCAAGCGTCGATTTTATCGTTCCGCTCCCCTGCGCCGTGAGCGGTTCTGGCTGGGATCGCTCGAGGAGCTTCCAAGGATGCTGATGAGCGGATCAGGAACCAGCGATTCGACCGCACGGGGCGCACCGGGCCTACCTGGGGTCCATTGCCGGACTGCGACTGCCCACCCGGGAGCAGCAGCTCTTGCGCCGCTATCGCTTGGCCCGCGGCTTTGCGCCCGGCGTATATGCAGGAGCGGTGCGGAGATTTCTTGCCGGAGCGGGTTCATGCAGTTCAAGGAGCTTTTCGATGGGATCAGGGTCTGCAAGCGGTGCGGCGGGGAACCGAAGCACAGATGCGGGGCTGCTGTTCCTGCGCGTAGTAACATCAACCTAACCGCCGCTCTCCACTTCCAACTACAAGCGGGACATGCTCCAGATGTCTAATCCCCGGGATCGAGGTCGCGAATGAGAAAGGCGAGTAGCGGTCGAGAGGAGCATGCAATCGAGGCCCATCGGAGCTCTGGGCGTTCAGAGGTCACTCGCAGAGAATGCCTGAAGCTTGCCGCTTCGGCCAGTGCGATGGCTCTCGCTCCTGAACCCTTGCGCGGCATTTCACTCTCGGCGCCTGTCCAAACTTCAGTTCGAAGAGCGGCGACTCCCCCGGAGTGGACGGGCCACAACGAAAAGCTGGCCGAATACTTTCTGGAGCAAGGATACCCCCCGTACGAGCCGCATCCACGATACCTGGGTGAACTCAGCGGCTCCTGGCGCCAGATGGGACGGCAGTACGGTGAGCGCGCAGGCGACCTCATCCGCATGGTTTACGAGGGATGGTACAGAGAACTGTTGCCGATCCAGCGCAGCAGCGCAACGATGGCGGCATATTTGGTCCAGCAGGAACGATACTATGAGCTGCTCCTTCCCGAAGCGCTGGAAATGATGCGTGGCATTGCTGACGGAGCGTCTCAAGAACTTGCAGCGTCCGCATTTCCTCGCGAACTGAGCCATTTTCACAAGATCCTGATGATCAACAGCTATTACGGATTGAAGGGAAAACCGCCGGACTCGGCGATTGCCGGGGTGGCCTCGAAAGACGAGGCAATCCACTCCTGCAGTGGAGCCGTCATTTTGGGGCCGGCAACGCAGGACGGCAAGGCCCTCCATGTCAGCTCTGAGGACCAGCACTTTTTCCCGCAGGAATACCTCGTCACTTTCATTGCCAACCCATCCGATCCGCGAGCAAGCCGCTATACGGTGACCGACTCCGCGGGTGAAATTGGGAGCGAACATGCCCAAAACGCTCACGGTGTAACCTCAAGCGGGTACGCAGGGGGGGCCCTCGGTATTCTCGGACCCACTTTGGCTCATCCGTTTTCGGGATATCGCAGGCCCGGCTTGGACTGGCAGGTGGGCAACTTCTATGTAGCGGCCTTCGCTACTTCGGCGAGACATGCAGCGGAGCTTCTGACCGTAGGCCGACCGGAATACCGGGCCAATTCCGGTAATAAGATCGTGATCGGGAAATGTACGCGCGGAGTCAACTGGGTGGTTTCAGACCGTCACGAGGCGTTCGTGATCGAGAGTATTCCAGCGGATGAGAACGGGATCGCGCGTTATGCGATTCGGGTTCCGGGCGACATGGATGAGCTGGGCAAGCACTACATTGTCTCCACCAACAATGTCGAAGCGAAAGACAGCTACAACGAGGGCAATGTTCACGATCCTGATCATGCAATGAGCCGGCATGGCAACGGCAGCCAGAACCCCACCCATTTCGGGCTCAATCTTACCGGAACCCGTTTTTGGACCTTCATGTGGTTGATCCGTCGGAATTACGGTCATATCACGCCGGAGATGGCGCAGGACTGGCGGAAGACACATTTCATCTACGACCAGCTGGGAACCCGGCATGACACCATTGAGAAGGACGGCGCTCGGATCCCGGTCTATCTCGTCCCCGATACTGCAACACTCTGCTGGCACAGCTCGGGTCCGGCCGGAGTCGATACGTTCCAGGGTGTCGATACCTACGTCAGCATGTCCATTGCGGATGACCTGACCTCATTTCGTACCAAGGGAAGACCTTGCGAGTGGGATGGTCCCTGGGATCGCCTTTCTCTGCGAACCCCACCACGTCTTTCGTAACCACAGTTCTCCAAGACTGCAAATCGCCAACTTGCTCTTGTTCGTTGGGCTCAGCTTTGTAATGTTAGGTCTTTCGGCTGTGGCATTTTCGGCGCGTGTAGAGGGACGCCTCAACTTCGATGGGCGCTTTCCCCAATGAAAACGCCACTGCAAGCCCTCTTCGGGGCACGCAATATAAAAGGGCGCTCCTTTTTTGTAAGCTGCGGTTGCTGTGCTGAAGCAGACAGCCGAAGCCATCAAGGAGGAACACCCAGATGAACAATGTGAGATATACCGGGATTGATGTCCACGAGGATACGATCTCGGCGGCGGTGATCAACGAAAGCGGGCGGCTGACGCAGCAGTCGATCCTGATGACGAGGGCCGCGGCGGTGCTGGATTTCGTCGGTGGCGCGCGTGGCGAGGTGCATGTGACCTTCGAGGAAGGCACACATTCGGCCTGGCTCTACGATCTTTTATCGCTGCGCGTGGCCAGGTTGGTGGTATGCAATCCGCGCAAGAACGCGCTGCTGAAGGCGGGTTCGAAGAGCGATGCCATCGACGCGCGCAAAGATGCAAGGCGGCGCCGCCGTTGAAGGCGATATTCAGTCAGCGAAGGAAGAACCTTCCTGGTCCACCATCGAGTGATCGGGGCCCGGTTTCACCGCTTGGGTGCAAGGTTTTCTTCTTCCTCCATTCCCCGAGGGCCAGCAAGGCCGTCGCTCCAAGGTCGCTCCAGCACAGGAAGTCCAAAGGCACGCGGAATCGATGGGTGCTGATGATCAGGCAGAACGGAGTGATGACCGCCACAAGGACCGACGTGATGAGCAACCGAGTATCACAACTTCTGCGACCGTTCCAGAAGAAAAAGGAGGCGATCACCCACAGGGGGATGCCGAAGGACTCCAGCACCTTTGCCTTCCCGGCGAGAGTGTCGAACGGATGAAGGTGCAGATCCGGCGACATCATGTATCCAAACTTCAAGAAGAAGAGCTTCCCTGCCTGCCCGGGGTTCTGGCGGATGAAGTTGATTGCGGCGGTCCTGTAGAAATGGTCCAGGCGCGGATCCCTGTCGTTGGCGCAAGCCAAATGATCGGCGTTGCAGGCATCCCCAATGGAGTCCTCTTCATTCCACAGGTGCGCGGAGGTGAATTGGTTATACCCGGCGAAGAGGTTGTAGCTTCCATTTCTCGGAAAGAACACTGACCCGTGGATGAGGAGAGTCGCCAGGCAGTAGATGGCGGAGGCGGCGGACGCGGCGGACGCCTGAAGGAGAGCCCGGCGTAGCAGTCGCCCAGCGCCCAGACGATGCAGGACGAAGATCGACGCCAGGCCCAAGGTCATCATGTTGGTGCGCACCAGGACGGCGAAGCCGAGTGTGGCCCCTGCCAGTATGTCTGGGAGCCAGGGACGGTTCTTTTCTTTGATCAAAAAGATGAGGGCAGAAAGGAACGCAAAGATGGCCAGCGCGGTGATGCTTGTGTCCTGGGTTTTATCGTAGCTGAGGGCGAA
>JAJZVZ010000196.1 GCA_021846945.1 Acidobacteriota bacterium
GATCTGCGCAAACTACATCCTCACAGAGACGCACACCTTTTCGCCCACGCTGATCAACGTATTCACCTTCGCCTTTAACTGGGGCAGAGACGAGAATCTACAGTACAACTATAACAACAACATATCGGCCTCGTATGGACTGGGCGGCGTTCCATTCGACGCCGGTCCTGACAACGGAGGCCTGCCCGAGACGAATGACGGCTTCACCGCCTTTGGCGCCCACGGCAATGATCCGGCCATCGAGGGCATGAACATCTACCAGATCGAGGACAACGTCACCAAGGTGATTCAGAACCACTCTCTTAAGATTGGCTTTGAGGCCATGCCCATACGCTGGTACAGCACGAATGCCGCGAACCCCCGTGGAAGCTACAGCTACAACGGCGAATTTACAGGTGTATCCGGATTAAAAGGCCCTTCCGGGAGCGCCGCCGCGGACTTCCTCGCCTTGGGCACAGTACCGGGCGGAACGTATACCGACACGGATAACATGGCTAGCGCTGCGATCAGCACGTTCGTGTACACCCACTTCGTGCAACAGTATATTGCAGCCTATGTGCAGGACGACTGGAGAGTGACGCCGAAGCTCACCCTAAACCTTGGGCTCCGGTACGAGTACTTCACCCCGAAGAGAGAGCAAGCCAACCAGTTGGCGAACTTTGTTATGGAGAGCAGCTCCATGACCTCAAATGGAGGGACTG
This sequence comes from Acidobacteriota bacterium, assembly GCA_021846945.1. Taxonomy (GTDB): domain Bacteria; phylum Acidobacteriota; class Terriglobia; order Terriglobales; family Acidobacteriaceae; genus Telmatobacter. Next base: position 702 of record JAJZVZ010000196.1, read on the forward strand.
GTAAGGGGGAGTTGGTGATTCCATATCCCGACCAAAGCCAGAACCTTCTTCCGTCTAACCTCACGGCGCTACTCGACGCCGATAACGTGCAGGTGGTCTACACCAACAACCCTTACTTGGCGGCCTTCCCCAAGGCCAACTGGTCGCCGCGAATCGGCGCTGCGTACCAGGTTAACCCCACCACGGTATGGCGTATCGGCGCCGGCTATTTCATGGGCGGCTTCCAGCCGGGCGGCGGCGCTGCCAATATCCTGAATCCGCCCTTCATCGTAAACGCAAACTCCGCCTCACTGCCGACCTGCTTTGAGGGAAGTTATTGCGAATCGCAGTACGCCTTCAACAACACGCTCGAGAACGGCCTCCAGGAGTTCACGGGAACGGGCGGAATCGGGGCCCACGCCGCCTTCCCAGCCATAGGGATGGAGGATCCGGTGATGCGTATGCCGTACACCATCCAGTACAACTTGACTGTGCAGCAGGAGCTTACGCCGACAACCACAGCGACTTTGAGCTACGTGGGCAGCGTCGGACGCCATCTGGTGACAGGCATTAACAATCCCGATATGCCGCAGGCGATTACCATCGGCGGCCAGCAGTCGAACGGCTTCACTCCGTTTCCACATCTCAGCGGGCAGTTCTGGATGTCGTGGACAGGAGCAAGCTCCTACAATTCACTGCAGGTTACGGTGCAGAAGCGTTTTAGTCATGGGCTTTCTTTCCTGGGCACCTTTACCTGGGCCCATGCGTTTGATGACACCACCGATCTACTTGGCGGAGACATCGGCGCCTATAAGAACGCCGCTCTGATCCCCATCATCCACGAGTGGGGGCAGTCCGGCTATGACATCCGGAAGCGTGCCGTAATCAACACCGACTACGCCCTGCCGTTCGGCGTGGACCAGCCGTTTGTCAACCATCCAGGCATTCTGAACGAGCTTCTCGGCGGATGGAACACCGACATGGAATGGTGGGGCCAGACTGGCGAACCGTTTACGGTTGGCATCAGCAGAATCTCGGGCTGGCAGAATGCCAACGGCGGCTTGGCCAACGCCGCCGTCAAGGTCGGCAACCCATACACATCCGGCCCAGGCCTGCCTCCCCCAAATCCGACCTCAAGCGGAGATCTCGCCCGAGAGAGCGGCATGACAACGGGAGCGCCTTCGAATACCAATGCGGATGTTTGTGCGGCGAAGACCAGGACCAGGGAGCGCTGGTTCAACCCCTGCGCCTTTGAGGATCCCATCGGCGTCATCAATACCAGTAATGCGGCTGCCGTGGCTCAGTTGGCGCCTTACGCAACCGGCTACTTCAGCTACTATTCGCCCGCGATAGGCGCTGATACGCCACTCGCCAACGGAGCCTATAATAGCAATGGAACAACGAACACTCTCGGTCCCGTGCCATACGTGACAGGCTACAGCAATGTGGAGCCCTTCTTCGGCACCCCCAAGAACAGTGTCTCCGGGCCGGGCAACTGGAGACTGAACGCTTCGCTGTTCAAAGACTTCAAGACCCATCACGAACAGTATCTGGAGTTGCGCGTCGATGCCTTCAATCTGCTCAACCACCCGAGCTTCGGCCAACCTAGCAATACCAGCACGAATATAGGTCCCAACTCAGTCTCGCTCACCGGGCCGGGATCCAATCAGAATGAAACCATCGACGCGCGCTTTCTTCAGTTTTCGGGGAAGTACGTATTTTAGGCGATGGCTTTTCCCGTGCAGGTGTAACCCGAAGCCCCACCTTGATGGGCGTTTTCCCCAAGATTGGGGATCCCAGGCAGGTTTGCCTAATGGGGTGGAATGAAAACCCCACAGCAAGCCCGCCTGCGGAGAACCAACCGCACGAAAGGAACTGGTGAGCAGTGGCAGCATTAGGGCCACCGGCTCCTGCAACATTCCGCTGAAGCGGAGAGGCTGGAAGGTGCGCCGCAAGCGAGTGCATCGGATCTGTGTAGAGGAGAATCTGGCCGTGTGCAGGCGCCGACGCTCACGGAGACGCTGCGCCCACTGCGCGCTGTGCCTGCACTCCCAGCCGCTAGAATGAGAGATGGATCATGGACTTCCTGCACTTTTCGCCGGCCAACGGGAGCAAGTTCCACGCGCTGTCGATCGAGGGTGCGCCCATGCGCGGGAGACTGGTTATTGAGGCGAGCACGTCGCTGCCGGCGCAGCGCATCGCTCGTGTATGGGAACAGCTACGGGTGCGGCGCCACCCGAGCGGATCGTCATTAAATACGGCGCCATGTTCACGTCGAAGGTGCTGGATCGTTGGGCTTGCAAAAGCAAAGTAACGCTGCACCCAATCACTTCGGGCTGACCAATAGAGAACGGCTACATCTAATCCAAAGGGACTTACCCCGGTTCTGCCGGGGTGGCAGTAGAACGTTAAGAATTACGGGACTAGGTTCCTCCTTGATATTCTCTGTGCTGCGGCCGTGAAGACAGCAATACGCGGCTTTTGCCTTTGTTCTTGCTTTTGGATCGGACGGTTGCGAAAAGGATCCTTTGCCGATGCATGCTTACTTCGGGAACTCTGACTTGAGCGGATTAGCTGAAAGAGGGCAGCTAACAGAGTTTCGGTTTGAGCGTTGTTGCTATGCATACTAGCCGGCTCGCGGAGTCCCTGTCGCGGATTCTTGACACCCCAAGCTCGTTACTAGCTCCACCCGTAGCGCATGCGCGACGCACGGGAGCAACATGGAAGGCCGCGTTCATCTGTTCAGTAGTTGAACAGGAGACAGGAGACGCCGTTGTTGGAAACATCGAAGCCTGCACGGATTAGCCGACGCCTCTTTCTCCTTTCCGCCCAGTGGCTGATGGGCCGGCCACTAACCCTGGGATGGGTGCTTCGCCACGGTGGCCTGTTCCATCGGCCAAGTACGAACACCGGCGAGACCGCGAACAAGGAATTGCCAGCGCCAGCGGAATTGCTGGTGAATGGGGTTCCGGCTCCATTGGCTATCGACAAAAGCGACATTCGTTTCTCTTGGCTGATTCCGCCGGCCGGCCGCGGACAAGTGCAGGCGGCTTATCGGGTGCTGGTGGCTTCTTCTCCGCAACTTCTGGGCCAAGGGCATGGCGATCTATGGGACAGCGGCAGAGTCATCTCAGCGCAGTCCGCCGCAGTGGTCTATCAAGGCCACCCTCTCACTGTATATTCAAGCTACTGGTGGAAGGTTTGTATTTGGGATGACCGAGGTGGACGGACCCGATACAGCGAAGCGGCAACCTTCGAAATCGGCCCTCCAATAGCACAGTGGAGGGCGAGCTTCATCTGGGATGGCGCCACCACCGTAAACCATTTCATCTATCTTCGGAAACAGTTCCATCTTCAGGCGAAACCGTCGCGAGCGCGAGCCTATGTCAGCGCCCACAATGACTATCTCTTGTACCTCAATGGTGTGCCGCTCGGTATGGGGCCGGCAAGAAGCGACCCATTTCGGTTCGGTCAATATAACACCTACAATATCACTGAGACTCTCGTCGAAGGAACGAATGTCTTCGCCGCCGTTGGCCACTGGCTTGGCACATGGAATGACTCGGGAGTCAATGCACGCCCAGCTTTCATCCTTGAGGGCCACATTGAATTCGCCGATGGCGCTGAGCAGAAAGTTCTCACCGACGGCACCTGGAAGGTAGCGCCTAGAACGGCGTTTCTTGAGTCGAACCCGACTTACTTTGGCGCCGCCGGCGGGAGCAGAAATCGTGCGGCTATCCAGTACGACGCCAGGTTGGAGCAGGACGGCTGGACGGAGCTAAACTTCGACGATTCCGCGTGGCTCCATGCCACCCCGGTTGATTGCTCGGATTACAAGCTGCACGCGCAGCTCGTGGCGCCGCAGGCCGAGCAACAAGATCTGCGGCCAATCGGGATCAAGCACGATGGCGCGGCCTGGTCAGTGGACTTCGGCAAGTGCTATGACGGCTGGTTCCAGTTGGTGATGCACAACAATCGGCCCGGCGACCTTGTACGCGTGGAATACTTCCAACTCGATGGAAGAGGCGGCCCTTCCGGATGGGATCAGTACACCTGCAAGGGCGGATTGGAGACGTGGCGGCCCAACATTGGCAGACATGCTACTTTTCGCACCTTACGAATCACCGGATACGCCGGCGAGCTCACCCCAGCAGACGTGTGCGCCGTGTGGGCATATACATCAGCCGATGTGGGTGGCAGCTTTCACTGTTCGAGCGATCTGCTAAACGACATTTTTTTCATGTCCGAGCGCAGCGCGCGCCAAAATGTGCAGCAAGGCATTATTAGCGTTGACGCCAACCGCGAGCAATCGCCGTGGCTTGCCGACAGTTGGAACGCGGGTTGCGTTTTGCTGTACAACCATAAAAACACAATGGTCATCGACAAGATAATCCAGGACTATGCTGCCGAACAACTGTCAATAGGGAATTTTTATGCGTGCAGTCCAGCCGCCGTCTATCAGATACCTGAGTGGTCGATGTACTGGCCCATGCTTTTATGGCAGCAATATCTCTTCTTCGGCGATCAGCGCTCTTTAGAGGATCGATACCCTAACCTGGTGGCATTCCTGAACTGGATTCGTCAATACCAAGACAAGGAAACCGGCTTGATCAACCCCGTTCTGAGGCCACGCGATTGGCGCATCTCGGATTACGCAGGCGGCTCCATGCCCAGCGGAGGTTACAACATTGCCACGAACAGCCAGTACTACGAGAACCTCCGCATCGCCAGTAAGGCCGCCGCCGTTCTAGGAAAGACCTTCGAGGCGGATGATTTTCGCAGGCAAAGCGAGATCGTGAAACAGGGCATTAATACACATTTGTTCAGTGGAACTCATTACTATTCTCGAACGGATCGAAATGACCATTTCGCATTGGCTAGCGCTTGGGCATTGCGTTTCAACTTGGCGCCTGATGATGCGCTAGACGCGGTGGTCAATTTCATCAAGACCTCCGGTCCTGTCAGCATAGGCGGCTACGGCGGAGACGCTTGGTATAGTGGAGCGCTCAACAGCAGGAAGCTCGGAGAGTATGTCGTAAGGGATCTGGTACGCTACAAAGCCATGTTGGAGGGCAATGATACCAACTGGGAAACTTTCGACACTGGGGAGTACAACCACGCTTGGACTTGTTATCCTGCTTATTTATTCCATAAGTACATCTGCGGCATTCAACCGACGGGAGGCGGATTCAGCACGTTTGACATCCGGCCCGATGTCTCGGGGTTGGCTTGGGCTCGATCGGAGATTCCCACAGTCAAGGGAGTGCTAAGAACCGGATGGGAAAGAACCGGTTCCACCAGCTTGGTCCTCACTGCCGAAGTTCCTCCAAACAGCTTGGCTCGGATTTATATGCCGAAGCTGCAACAACAGCGCACCCGCATCTTCGAAGGGAACCAGCTTCTCTGGAAGGAGAAAAAAGTTGCCCGTGCTGAGTGGATCGCGAGCGCTGTTGAGACTGCCGAGGACATCGTGCTCGAAGTGCGCTCCGGGCTATATAAATTCACGGTCACGTGAAGGTGGTTGTTCTAGCTGCGCGATCCCCTTTGGCAAAGGGGCGAGGCTGCAAGGGAATGGAAGACATCGCGCAGGAGATTTGTACCCCACGGACGACGGAAGCCGGAGTACCCGCCTCGGCAGTGAGGGTCTGGATCCGCAGGAGAAGAGCGTGAATCGAAGGACGTTTAGTCGACTGGCTGTTCTTGGTGTGACTGTGATGCCGGGCTCTTTTCGGCGAGGGTTTGCCGTATCCATTTCCAGCGGCCCGGACGAGGGGGACAAGCTTTCAAAACGAGCGGCGTTGGCCAGGGAGATTCTCGCCGACGCCACGCTGGGAGAAGTGTATGGCATGGCGCAGCGGCTGCTTCGCGGCGGCTTGAACGCCGGAGATAACTATCGGACCACGTGGATCCGCGACATGAATACCTTTATCGAGGTCGGGCTCACGGTCAACCCTCCCCAACGCTATCGTGACGCGCTGCTCATGTTCTTCAAGATGCAGGGTCCGGGCGGCGACATTCCCGACCTGTACACCGCTCGGGATCCAGCAAGCATCAAGCCCTCTGACCGCACCAGTCCGCTTGCGCCGGGCTATGTGGCAGCCAAGAATACCGTCGAAACCGACCAGGAATCCTCCCTGGTGCAGGCGGTCTATCAATACATAACGGTCACGGGGGATCGAGCCATCCTGGAGCAAGACATTGGAGGCATTCGTGTTCGTGAGCGTATGGCGCAGGCAATGCAGTATGTGCTTACCGAGCGATTCGATCCGGTGCATGACCTGGTGTGGGGAGGGACCACGATCGACTGGGGCGATGTACAGCCGGAGTCGCCTCACGGAACGGTGCTGGACGCCAGTTCCCATCGAGCCTTGTCCATTTACGACAATGCCATGCTGCTCGTTGCCCTAAACAACTATCTGGAATTGTTAGCCGATGACCCGGACGCGAAGGCTCACTGGCAGAGCGTACGCGACCGGCTCCACGCGAACATCCGGACGTACCTTTGGGATGAACGGCGGCAGAAGTTCATTCCCCACGTCTACCTCGACGGCTCGCCGTTCCCTAAGAGCTTTGACGAGAACGCGATCTACTATCACGGCGGAACGGCTGTGGCGATTCAAGCGGGACTCCTCTCGCGGGAGGAGGTGGCGGGAGCGCTGGAGCGAATGGAGGAAGATGTGCGGCAGGCGGGGGCGGCTACCATCGGACTGACGATCTATCCGCCCTACCCACTGGGTTACTTCAAGAACCCTGAGTTGACGGTTCCCTACACCTATCAGAACGGCGGCGATTGGAGCTGGTTTGGCGGACGCATGATTCAGCAGTTGATGCGGTACGAGATGGTCGAGGAAGCGTATCGCAATCTGCGGCCCATGGTGGAGCGAGTGAAGCGCGTGGGCGACTTTTACGAGTGGTGGACTCGGGACAACCAGCCGCGCGGTTCAGCTCAATTCCGTGGCTCGGCCGGCGTTCTCGGCAAATCGATTGAATCGCTGCGGGCATGGGCCAGGCAGCGGATCTGATGGAACCAGGTTGGCTGGGCGAAGAATGAGTAAGACAAAGGGCGCCGGCCTCGATAACGCCAGCGCCCTTCCACCGATGGACGGCAGTTGAATCGGCTGCTTCTACGCCTCCATGACGACAGCCGCGGAGCGAGGTGGAATTTTGAGAGAGCCTGAGTATGTCTTTGCGGCCGGGTCTTCAGGTGTGGCGAAGACAAGCTTGCCCGCGTTGGGAAGATCCACGGCGGCGGTCACGGACTTGGTCTGTTCCAGGCTGGCGACGACCACGGCGCGCCTGCCGTCGGAGCGTCGGAAGACGGTATAGCGAACCTTGCCGTTGGCAGGAACGCTCGCTCCCAGGTTGTCTCGGAACTCGGCGTCCCACACCCAAGCCTGGTACTTCTTGCGCAGGGCATCGACCTTCTTGCCGTACTCCAGGGTAAGCGGAAAATCGGTGATGTGCCCTTTGAAGTTGTACGGCTCGTACTCCATGATGTAGCGGTAGAGGAGACAGAGGTTGACTTCGTCGCGCGCATCGAAACCGCGGATGGCTGCCATCAGCGGCGCCTGCGGATCGATATAACGGAGAGCATGAACGGTGCCCCAGCCGATGCGGTAGTAGCCCAGCACGTAATAGGGCATCATCCAGTCGCCCGGGCCCTCCCCGGAAAACAGAAAGTCTTCTCCATTCGTTATGCCGCCGGGAAGGAAGTACTTTGAATTCGTGTCGACCGAGATCG
>JAJZVZ010000021.1 GCA_021846945.1 Acidobacteriota bacterium
AGATGGACCTCTATCCTGACGAGGTCTACACCTTCACTCCCAAGGGGAAGGTCGTCGTGGTTCCGGCCGACGGCACGCCCGTCGATTTTGCCTACATTATCCACACGGAGGTGGGTAACACCTGCGTGGGCGCCAAGGTTAACGGCCGCATGGTGCCGTTGCGCACCAAGCTGCGCAACGGCGATATCGTCGAGATTGTGACCCAGAAGGATCACCGCCCCAGCCGCGACTGGCTGACCTTCGTCAAAAGCCCCCGCGCCCGCAACAAGATCAAGCATTGGCTCAATGAAGACCAGCGCCGGCGCGCCGTCGAGATCGGCCGCAAGCTGCTGGAGCGGCAGGCCCGCCGGTTCAAGGTTCCGATGAATCAGATCAACGACCAGGATCTTGGCCGCGTTGCCGCCGAGTACGGTTTGACCACCGCGGCGGACCTGCTGGCCGCGCTGGGCCACGGCAAGCACTCCGCCCACCAGTTACTCAACAAGCTTGCTCCCGGCTACGCCAGCCAGGCCGAAGCAGAGGCGAGTTCCGAAGCCAAGCCCGCCAGTGCCGAAGCGGCCATGTCCGAGGCGGTGCGCAAGCTACACCTCACCGGATCCGACTCGCTCCAGGTCGAAGGCCAGAACGATCTGCTCGTCTATCGCGCCCGCTGCTGCAACCCCATTCGCGGCGAGGAGATCGTGGGCTACGTCACCCGCGGCAAGGGTGTCGCCGTCCATGCGCGCAGTTGCCCCAATGTGCAGAACCTGCTCTACGAGAGCGACCGCCGCATCGCCGTCGAGTGGTCCCGTGTCGGCGATCAGCCCGGCGCTCGCACCCATCGCTATCCCGTCAAGATCACCGTCTTCTGCGACAATCGCGCCGGCATGCTCAAGGAGCTCACCGCCGTCATCTCCGATGACAACACCAATATCCGCGGCGTTGAGGCCCGCGAGGACGAAAACGGCGAAGCCATTGTTGATTTCGTCATCGAAGCCGAAGACCTGAGCCACTTGAACCGCATGGTCCTCGGCCTCCGCCGCGTCAACGGTGTCCGCTCCGTGCAACGAACCCAAAAGGTATAAAGGCGCCTCTAGCTGCCAACTCCTCGCGGGCTTTTCCGCGGCGCCCTAATGCTTGAAGTTCCATGGGCAACGCCCCTTGCATCCACGCACCAAATGCTAAAGGCTGGAAGCCAGGAGCTGAAAGCTCGAACTCATGACAGATCGACCCGCACAACCCGGCTCCATCCTCGGCGGTGTCCGCGTGATCGACGGCGGCCTCGCCACGGAACTGGAGTATCTCGGAGCCAATATCAACGGGCCGCTCTGGTCGGCGCACGTGCTTGAAGACGCGCCGGAACTGGTCGCCGCCGCGCATCGCGCCTACATCGAAGCAGGCGCCGAGTGCATCGCCACGTGCAGCTACCAGGTTTCGCGCATGGGCTACGCCGAGATCGGCCTGCCGCCGGACCGTGCCGATGCGGCACTGCTTAAATCGGTGGCGCTGGCGCGCTCCGCCGCCGCGGAGTTCCCCGGCCGCCGCATACTCATCGCCGGGTCGCTTGGCCCCTACGGGGCAGCGCTCCATAACGGCGCCGAATATCACGGCAACTACGCCTGCTCCTATAGCGAATTGGTTGGGTTCCATCGCCAGCGCATCCGCATCTTTGCCGATTCCGCCCGAGAGCAAGCTCCTGACTTACTGGCCTTTGAAACCCTGCCATCGCTTGAAGAAGCCTATGCCATCGGTGAAGCACTGGCCCCGTGGCCCGCGATGCGTGCCTGGTTCAGCTTTACCTGCCGCGATGCTCAGCACACCGCGCATGGCGAGCCGCTGCGCGACTGTGCTGCCGCTGTCGCCCGGTTCCCGCAAACCGTTGCCATCGGCGCCAACTGCGTTCCTCCGGCATGGCTGCCGCCGCTCATTGCCGAGTTGCGCGCCGCCTCGGACAAGCCGGTGCTCGCGTATCCAAATTCCGGTGAGGGCTGGGATGCGGCCAATCGATGCTGGACCGGCACCAGCGATCCGGCGGAGTTCGGTTCCATGGCGACCGAATGGTTTGCCGCCGGCGCGCAGCTCGTCGGCGGCTGCTGCCGCACGCGCCCCGCGCATATTCGCCAAATCGCACAAGCAGCAGCGCACTCTGCCGTGAAGTAGCGCCAGCCGGCGCACGCGAAGAGATCGAGCCGGCAATGTTTTATCAATCTGCCCGAATTACACCAGCTTCAGCGCCGCAGTTCCCTTGCACCGCGGTACAAACTGCTCTGCGCGCCAGGCCACGGAGAGCCCTTCGAGCTTCAGAATCTTGCGGATCTGCCCTCGCGCGTGCTCGGCCCACGGGCCGCGGTTATCCACCCGCAGGTATGCGTGCCAGTGGCGCAGGGCCTGGCGCTGTTGGCCTTTGCGTTCATAGGCCAGCGCCAGATTATAGTGAGCATCGGCGTAGCGCGGCGAGAGTTCCACCGCCCGGCTATACGCGGCAATCGATTCATCCAGCCGCTCCAGCTCATCCAGCACGTTCCCCAGATCGAAGTAGGCCAGCACGTATCCCGGATCGGCTTCGGTAGCATGGCGATAGTACTCCTCAGCGCGGCCGTATTGTTGCAGATGAAAGTACACCGTGCCCAGGTTGATGTAGGCAGCCGCATACTTCGGGTCAATCTTCACAATCTCTTCATAAAGAGCAATGGCCCGCTGCTTCTCACCAGCTTCCTCAGCCTGCACGGCCTCTAAAAAGCGGTTCTGTACTCCACGCGCATCCGCCGCGGCCGCTCGCCGCAACGGCGAAGCCTCTGACAGCACCGTCGGCCGCTCCGCTCCCTCCTTACGCTCGGCGCGCTCGAAGTCGAAAAGCAACTGGCGCCGGATGGGATCCACCATGGCGCCGCTGTGGCGGAAGGCAAGCCGTGTCCCTGCCCGTACCAGCGATGCCTCCAGCAGCGGGTTCTGCATCCCGGCCACCGCCTTCATCGCCAGAATCGAGTGCCGGATCGAGGAAGCAGGCACATCCTCCGCGCGCAGCGCGCGCAGAGTTCGCAACTGCCCAAGATCCTGGAATGTGTAGGCCTGCTGTTGAGGAATCAATCCGGCTCGCTCCCACCCCTGCAACTGGCGGGAACTGATCTGCAAGATCCGTAGTACATCCTCGCGGCTATAACTGATCACTCTTGCGTGCTCCCACAGTTGATACGGCACGGCCTCGGGCTTGAACTCGCGTTCTGAACTCGGTTTCCGAACTCGAATTTCTGGCTCAGGTCCTGGACGTAGCTCGTGGAACAGTTACGGAGGAACCGCTCTTGCTCAAGATTATGCCAAGAGTTTGCGTGGATAAGCAGACCGTAACCGCCGCTGCAACAAAAAAGCGGTGGATAACCGGTACATGATTTGGTTCACTCGGCCCAATCTGGCGTCTTTGCGAACCTCAACCCAGGTTTTCGCGCGCCGGCCGTGAGTTCACGCTTGCACCTCGATCTGCAGCTCGCTCTGTTGATCGAGCCGCAGCGCTTTGCCGAGCGTGACAACCATTCGATCATTGCGCCGGCTCACGTGGCTCGCCACCGCTCTTCCGCCACTGTGCACGGCAGCTTCCGTGCCCGGCGCGGCAATCTCGCACGAGCGGCAGTTGAGCGAACCCTCCAGAACCTTGACCGTGAAGAGCGTGCCACCCGCCTGTCGCCGCAGCGCAAACGTTCCCCAACCCGTTCCCGTGGCCCACAGGGACTGGAAGTTCGCATGTGCGACCAATGGAACGGCAACCAGCGACGCCTTCACTCCGTCATAGCTGAATCCGCTCAATACAGCGATCGCGGACCACGCCGCCATCGCCCGCGCATAGTGGTGACCGCACTCGGCTTCATCCCACGGGTTCCGCTTCTCGCCGTCGTAGCGCATGCGCGTATTGTGCACGCACTCCAGCCCCTGCTCCACCATGCCCCAGTCCATCATCAGCACCGCCGCCGTGTATTCAAAGCCGGTCATGGTTTCAGCGAAGTACGGAAAAGGAATCCGCGGCCGTTGAACCTTGCCGTAGTCGCAGATCACCAGCGCCGCTTCATTATTCAGGGCAAAGGTTCGCTCGGTGTTGTCGTGCTGCGCCAGGCTGCGCTTGTAGTTGTAGCGGTAAATAGACGCAAGCGTCGCGCGGATCTTCTCCGGCTCAACCAGCGCGCCCAGTCCGCCGATGCCGGCCAGGTACTGGCCCACAAGCTGATCCACCAGGCATCCAGCTCCCATCTGATATTCCGGATGCTCGGTATTCTCTGAGCCCATATCGCTGCGCAGGTCTTTCGCAATCTCATCCGTGCTGTATCCGCGCACCTGCTGGATATAGTACTGGCCGTTGAAGAGGTTGGCGTCGATCCAGCGGCTGCCATTCTCGTAGAGTCTTCGGTACGTAGCGGCCGAAGATGCATCACCAGCCGCGCGCGCCATCTCTTCCGCGGCGCGCAGCGCCCCCAGATAATAAATGCCGCACATCGGGTTCGGCCCGTAGAACTCCACGTCATAGGTATTGTGCTGCACGCCCTCCATCACACCATCGCGATTGGTATCCCAACCGCCCGGGACCCACGCAAACTCCAGCGCCTTCTTCGCTCGTGGCCAGGTCGCCTTCAGCAGAGCCTCATCCCCTGAGAGCTTCCAGTCCAGATAGGCGTGCATGATCTGCCCCATCTGTCCGTCTGCCGCCGCAACCCCTGACCGGGCAATGCCGTCCGGCAGCATCTGGCGAAAATGAATCGCGCCCTCCTCGTCCATCGAGTAGCCGAATGCAGCCCGTCGCAGCGAGCGCGCAAACGAGGGGAACAAAAACGTCGTCGCCGTTTCGTAGTTCCACACGTGCGTGCAGTTGCCAAAGCAGCAGCCTTGCTTGTCATTGCTGCCTTCGAAGCCGTGAAACTCGCCATCCGCGGTGCGAAAGCAGGTCGTGCTCGCCAGCGTGGAGAGGTTTGCGCTCGCCGCCTCCTTCACCACCGCGGGCAGCGTGCTCTCGCGCAGAGCCGTGGCAAAGCTGCGCGTGCGCGCTTCCAGACTTTCCAGATTAGTTGCCGCGTAGCTCACCGCCTCCCATGCGTCCTTGAAGCGCACAGCATAGTAGTTCCCTATGATCGTCTTGCCCGCGCCCGGCGGCGACGCCCACCCGCACCACTCCGGCGTACGGTTCGGAAAGCGCCAGCCCAGCAGAAACTGAAAGCTCGCGGCCTTGCCCGCCGGAATCGTCCTTTCGAGGCAAAGCACGCCTACCGAGTTGTATGGCTCGGGCTGCGCACCCAGCGTTCCTGTCTTCGAAAATTGGTCCCAGAACAAGAGCGGCGAATTCCACCAGCGCCCGGCGGGCCAGCCCGCCCAGTGCGACACGCCTGTGCCCGGCTCCGGCGTTGCCGCCAGCACAAACTCCCCGGCCATCGGGTCGTCCGCCGCAAGTTGCGGATTGCTCATCACCAGCCCGGCTAATCCGTCTCCCGTTCGATACTCGTTCTTCCGTCCCTCGCCTTCCCTCTGCCTGGCCGCCATCCGCGCGTCTTCACCGGTATGCACCGGGTTCTCGATCGAGAACGCAATACTCACCCGGGCAGCTGCAACCCCAGGATTGCTCACGCGATAGCGCAGAATCGCCACCGGCAATCCCGAATCGTCCGGCTCATGCGGAATGAACGGCGAGAAGGCATCGAGTTCGACCTTCACCGGCAGCGTGCGGTCTTCAAAATCGATGTGCGCCAGCGGATACTCGCCCGTAAACTCCGCCGACTCCAGCCGGCTCAATCCCGGAGCGTTGTTCGATCCCAGCCCGCTCGCGCCTTCATACGGCGGCAGAATGCGCGCCTCCAGCACATGCGCTACCGGCTTCGCGCTTCCGCTCTGCGCCCAGATCGCCGGAAAGCCATATGCCGGCCGGAATCCCTTGTTTGGCCGATTGAAGATCTCCCAGTCCGTAAGCTGTCCGCGTCCGCCCAGGCCCAGGCTGCCCGCGGTCACGCCGCCCAGCGGAAACGAGATCATCTTCAGGTGCCGTCCAGCAAACCGGCGCGGATAATTGACTTCCTCGCTTCCGGCGCCGGGCATTGATCCTGATCTGGATTCTTCCGCTGCTTTCACGCCGCTCCAGTGCTGCGCCTGCGCCACCGCGCCCGCCGCGCCCACTGCTCCTGCTGCCTGCTTCAGAAAATTCCGGCGATCCAGTGTCATCTTCTTCGTCACGCCCCCCTCCTTCGCTACGGCACGTCAACGAATTATACGTGCGCGGGACAGCGGCGCTCATGGTTTCCAGCGCCATGTCCTGCGGCAGTGGCGACGGACAGGCCAGCGCCCTTCGCAACCCGATCACGTTAGAGGAGGCCGCACTGTTCTATGATTGCGGTGACCAACTGCGGCTGGCATCGGAGCCGGCTCAAGCTCATCCGACACACGTGCAACGCGCTGGCCAGCAGTTACGAGGAGGCATATGCAACCCGCACCAGAACCTGATCCATCGTCCATTGATTACCTGCAGACCGTCGATACTCCAACAGTCTCCAACGCAATTGAGCTTCTGGGACTCAGGCCGCGATCAGAAGGATTTGCACCTCTTCACGTTCGATGCCTCTTTCCCGAACTCGGGCGAATGGTGGGTTACGCAGTCACCGCCCACGTCGAGTCGATGACACAGGGGCAGCCAGACTGGAATATGTTTCTCAACCTCTATGCGGCGGTTGCTGCATCTCCCAAGCCGGCGGTTGTGGTACTTCAGGAAATCGGCCCGCATCCGGAATATGCAGCCCATTGTGGCGAGGTCATGGCGACCATCTTCACACGGCTGGGAGCGATCGGCCTGGTCACCGATTGCGCGATTCGGGATATACCCGAAGTGCGCGCCATGAAGTTTCGCTATTTTGCCCGCGGAGCCGTAGCGAGCCATGCGTATGCGCACATTGTCCGGGTGGGCATCCCGGTCCAGATCCATGGCCTGGCAATCCGTCCCCAGGATCTGCTGCACGGAGACGAGAACGGACTGATCACGGTACCCCGCGAGAGCCTTGATGCGCTGCCCGGCGCAGTCGAGCGAGTCCGATCGCGCGAGAAGTCGCTCATGGATTTTGTCCGCGGACCGGACTTTACCTTTGATGGACTGAGAAATAAGATCCTCGAATAACATGCGTGCGGTCTGACCCGTTATTGAATCGCTGCAATTTCACGCGAGGGAGTCGATTGTGTCTCTTCTGGCGGTCGATCAACGGAGTTCCCGGTCCGCATAAAGCCTGCAAGCAACCCATCTTTACGCAGTCTGCGCGGGACTGACCTGCTCGCCAGCGGCCTCGGAAGTAAAGATGCGCAGAATCAAACAGGCCATCCGAGTATGCGCCTCGGATGGCCCGCAAAATCTTTGCGATGTGTGCAATAAAGCTGGAGCCGACGGTCAGACTTGAACTGACGACCTGCTGATTACGAATCAGCTGCTCTACCAGCTGAGCTACGTCGGCTTGCTTCTACGATTGTATCTTTGCGCATGAGGAAGGTAAAGTTGCGGCGCCACGCTGCGGCGGAGGCGATGCGTCTCGACGCCAACTGCCTATAAGCCTGCCGATAACGGAGTCCTGCGGCGAATGCGTGGTCTGTCCCGCCTCGGATGAATCCGAGTTGAGCGCTTTTTGAACCCGTCAGAGGCGGATTGAGACCCAGCTTTCACACTCCGTCGCTTTGCATCGCGGAAAGAGGCCGAAAATGGAAAGAGCCGCCCGGCAACAGGGCAGCTCCTTCCTCAGGGAGAATAGTTCCAACGGAGGCAAAACCATCAGAACTTTCTGCGTTGCATACTAGGTGCGGGGGAAGGGAGTGTCAAGGAGAAATCTTAAAATAAATAAATGCTTTATATTCAATACCCTACAAATACATCTCCACGCCATCCCTGCTTCATTTGTTCGCCACATGTTCTCTTTTTTGAATCCGTGTTTTACTGGCATTTAGGGGTGTTTCTTCTAATTAACCCCCTGTTTTCCACAGGGTTAGCTACCCCTTAACGCTTCAGATTCGGCCCGTTGGACACCCCGGTCGTTTGCTTCCAGTCTTCCCGCAAGTCGATACGGATGAATTCCTCGTCGTACACCGTGGAAGCCGGCTTGCCCCGTGCAATGCGGTAGAGTGCCCTGCCTCCGCCGAGGAAAAAGCCAAGCAGGATCGCCGCGCCGGCTCCGATGATCACCAGGGCCGCAATTCCCATCAGCAGCTTGCCGGTCTTCGCAATCTCCGATTCCTTCGATTGCGGGATGGCCGTAAGGTTGGCCTCGTAGTGCACCATCTCGATCAGCCTGTGGCTCTCGTCGGGAATCGCATCGCCGCTGACGATAGCCACCAGAGGCCCGCTGCGACGCACTTCCAGCGATGCCTGGTCGGAATCCACCAGAGGCTTGGGCCAAGGTGGCTGCGCATGGCTACCCGCCTTCAGATAGGCGCTGATCTTTGCCTCCTGCGCAGTCGCCATCTGCGGCGTTGGATAGTTGATGATGGTGAGCGTCGCCGATCCGGACGGCAATGAGTAGTTCGCGGTCACCGTCTCCGCATCGCGATCGAACCCTACCAGATCCGGTGGCAGCACACCGCCCGCTCCTGAATAGCCTTCCGGCCCCTCTGCATAGTGCGTCGTCCGTTTGTCCAGCGAACCCTGCGGGAGGAAAGCGAGAATCGGCGGCAGCAGCGACTTCGTTCCTCCGGGAACGGGCAGATGCCGCGCCAGCTCGCGCATTTCGCCGGCCGACATCGGCCCGATCCGCGAGAACATCGCATCCACTACCGTGGTGCCCTTCCAGAAGAGCACGCGGTTATTGTCGGATGTAGCGCCGGTGCCGATCTCTTCCTTCGGCCATCCATTCTTGCGATAGTACGAGTACGCACCGTACGCTCCGCTCACATCGCCAAAGCGCAACGCGCGCACGCTCAGGGTATCGCCCTCGCGCTTGTAGTTGGCCAGCACGCCGCTGGTAAAGCCGTACTCCTCCAGCGCCGCGGCGCTTGCCGCATCGGCCTGCTCGGCATCGCTCAGTGTCTTCATCGGGCTGGCCGTCACCCAGCCGTCAAAGGCGTCGGGGAGCAATGCGTGGGGCGACGGTGGCAGCAGCAGATGCGTCACGCCGTGTTGCTCGGCAGACTTGGCAGGCGTTGTCTGCGCGCATAGAGAGCCCACGCTTCCCGCCAGCACCGCTGAGCAAACCAGAATGGCAATCGAACGCATCTTAAGTACTCCCCTCTTAGGGTACACGGTTTGCCGCATCCGCGGCCGGACGCATTGCCTCTCCAGCCTGCGTCCTCTTGCCCGCTCCGGAAGACGCGCGGCCATTATTCCGCAGTGGCACATAGAAACGCGGCCAGAATCTCCATCGATTCCGGCCGCGTTTCGCGCTGCGTTGAACTCGCCTGATTTACGTCGATCCCCTAGAAGCTGAACGACATCTGCAAGTCGATGCTGCGATTGGAAGCCGGGGAAGAGAAAAACCCTCCAGCCAGAGCATTCGACTTACCGAAAAGTTGCGACGTCATAACGCCCACCGGCGCCGCCAGATTCACGTTATTGAAGACGTTCCTTGCCATCGCCGTGAAGTTGAGCGAGTAACGCCGGGTGCTCGTCTGCGCCATCCGCTGCGGTCCGCCCGGTCCGCTCAAGCCTCCCGGCCCGAGTCCGCCGCCAAACCTGCCGCCGTGGCCACCGTGACCGCCGGGCCCTCCGGGTCCGCCGGCAGAGGGAGCAAATCCCGTCGCCACTTTCGGCCCGATGCCAAACGCCTTGCTGACTCTCAGGTTCATGCTGAACTGCCCCGGTCCGGTCCCGAGGTTATACGGAATCCGCGCCTGGTTCCATGCCGGATTCATGTCGAGGTTGCCGTATGGGGTCTGGACAACGTCCGTGCTGGCGGCCGTGGCGTAGGTCGGCCGGTCATTGTACTGGTTGTCGCCATTCAGGTCCTGCCCAATGGTGATGTTGTAGGGCTGCCCGGAGTTGGCCACCAGCATCGGACTGAACGACACCCCAAACGGAGCCTGGAAGTTGCCGCCCAACAGGAAGCGATTGCGCACGTCGAAGTTAGCGCGGCCGTAATCTGCGCGCGGGTCGAACTGGTTCGACGGGAAGTATCCCACACCCGACGTATCCGCATTGGCAAAGTTCAACATGTAGAAGCCAAAGAGCGAAAGCCGGCTGGTGCGCACGTTGTAGTTGAGCATCAGTTGATTCTGGTTGTAAACGCCGCCGGACTGGAACTGGTAGATGTTCCCGCTTTTGTTGTTCGGCCGCGAGCCCGTGCCTGTGGCCGCATCATATGTTCCCGGTAAAAATGCATTGATGTTATCGGTGTAAAACTCGTGAACGCCGCGCGAGTTGATGTAGGTGAGCGACACCGTGGCCACTTTGCCGAACAGGTGTTCGATTCCGCCCGCCGCCTGCATATTGACTGAAGCTCTGATGTTCGGCGCAATCTGGTAGATCGTCGGCGCCGCAACATTACTGGATGCCAGTTGCGACGGCGGTGGCGCATTCTGGTAGAAGCCTGGATTCTTGATGATGTACTGCTGCTGATTCACGCCGTTGTTCCGCATTGCCTGCATGATGCTGCCTTCACCGAAGCGGTCGTAAAACCATCCGTAGCCGCCGCGGAAGACCGTCCTGGCCGGCGTGCTTCCATGCGCGCCGGGCGCCCAGGCAAACGCGAATCGCGGAGCCCAGTCGGTATGGTCGCCAATGACGTTCTGCGTCTCGTAGCGCAGGCCGTAGCTGATGGTCAGGTTGGGACGCACCTTGTAGTCATCCTGAAAATAAACGCCGGCATCGAAGTAATTCACTTTGATCAGGGAGTTTCCGGCGGTCACATCGTACTCGGTCGGCGTTTGCGCCTTGTAAGCATTGAGCGAGGGATAGATATACGTGCCGTTGAACCCGGAGGTGGAGTAGTTCGAGTCGCGCTCATAGCGCAGCCGCAGTCCAAAGTTGATCGAGTGCGCTCCCTTGCTCATGATCGTGTTGTTCTGCAATTCGAAGTGGTCCTGGTTGTCGCGGAGCACCCCCATGCTGTTGGCGCCGCCCGTGAAGGCGCCCTGCACCATGATCGTAGGGCCGCTGTTTTGCGCCGCCTGGCTGGTGCGATCGCCCATGTACTGGAAGCGGGTTTCATTCACCACGCTGGCGCTCAGAACCTGCGTATCGCTCAATTGCAATGTGTTCTCGTGGTTCGAAACGTTGTAGGCCTGGCTCTCCAGGGAAAATTGTGAAACGCCACTGTTGGTCGCCGTCTGCTGGTCAAACATATAGCGGATGGTAAGCGTGTTGCCGCCACCCAGTTGAAGGTCGAAACGCGGGCTTACATCCAGCCGCGTCTGCGGGTTGGCGACGGCAGTGGAGTAGTTATAGGGATTGCCGTTTGCATCGAGCCGTTCCGCGTTCACAATCGAGTTCGACTGGTTGTCGCGGCGGAAGACGCTGCCAAACCACGACGCCTTCTTGCCCAGCGCGCCGCTCGCGTTGCCCATAAAGAAGGTCGTGTAGTAGGGCGGCTCTTCTTTCACGAACGGGTTAATCGAGTTAAACGTGGAATCATTGCCGTTCATCATCATCATGCCGTGCAGCGTGTTTGTGCCCGGCTTGGTGAGAATCTCAATCCGGCCGTAGCCCAGCTTGTCGTATTGCGCGGAGAAGGGATTTTGATTGATGCGGATCTCGCGGATGGAAGACTTGGGAGGGAGCTGCCCGCCGGTAAACCCGTCAATATATATCTGCCCGCCGTTTGGTCCCGCGGCCGGACCGGCCAGCGCGGTCAGCTCGCTCTGCAGTTCGTCTGGATCGTCGGAGAGCGCATCCAGATCCTTGCCCTTGATGACGATGGCCCCGGCGTTGTTCTCGGGGCTGGTATCCACGCTCAAGCCCTGATCGCTCACCGTCACCTGCTGCTGTTCCACCGGCAGTTGCATCTCGATGTTTTGAATGATCGTCTTATCGCCAACGATGAGAAGATTCTCCACCGTGTAGGAAGCAAACCCTTCGGCCGCGGCCGAGACCGAATAGCGGCCCGGCGCCAGCCCCTGGAACTCGTAAGCGCCGGTGCCGCTGCTGGTCGTGGACTGCGAGACGCCGGTCGAATTCGTTACGGTAACGGTGGACGATGGAATCACTGCCCCCGTTGGATCCGTTACGGTCCCCTGGATTCTGCCTGCCGCCGTCTGCGCTCCCGCCGGCAGTGCGGCGCAGAGAAGAAATACACCCCAAATTGTGCTGAGAATCGTTCGCTTCGTCATCGTTCTATCCCTCGGTACTGTGCGGATTGCTCTAACTTAGGAGACGCTGACGGAGAACTCCGCACAGTCACAATGGGTAAAACCATGTAACGATTTGTCTCCGCGCCCGTGACGATTTGTTACATTTTTGCCGTATCCTTGCAGCCGGGAAGGCGTAGCCTTGATGGCAGAGTGACCGCGGCCCATTCGTGCGCGGGAGGGTAAAGCATCCTTTCCTGCGGGAAAAAGGCAATCAGGTGGACGAACTGCTTCTCATTGACGATGACGTTGAACTTTGCTCCATGCTGAAGGAGTATCTGGGGCGATTCGGCTTCCGCGTCACCGCCGTGCATCGCGGCGACACGGGGCTGAAAGCGGCACTCGAAAAGCCATACGCGCTCGTGCTGCTCGACGTCATGCTTCCCGGCCTGGATGGCTTTGAAGTGCTGCGAAGAATTCGCGCCGTCTCGCCTGTCAGCGTATTGCTGTTAACGGCGCGTGGAGAAGACGTCGACCGCATCGTCGGCCTCGAAATCGGCGCCGATGATTACCTCTCAAAGCCTTTCAATCCGCGCGAGCTGCTGGCCCGCGTGCGCGCCATCTTGCGCCGCAGCGCCGGCGCAAAGCCGGATCAGGCGCTGCTGCGTGCCGAAGGGCTGGAACTGAATCGCGCCGCGCGCACGGTTCTGCACAACGGCACAAAGATCGATCTTACCGACGTCGAGTTCGCCCTGCTGGAAGCGCTCATGCGCTCGCCCGGCAAAGTGGTGGCGCGTGAGGAGATCTCCGAGAGCGTGCTCGGCCGCAAGTTCCACCCCTTTGATCGCAGCCTGGATATGCACGTCAGCCGCCTCAGGCGCAAACTAGCTGACGCCGGCGCGCCCGAGGAACAGGTAAAGACCATTCGCGGAATGGGCTATCAGCTTGCCGTCAACCTTCATGCGCCGGCAGCAAAGGACTGAACCATGCGTGGGCTCTTCTTCAAAATCTTCGTCATCTTCTGGATCGCGCAGAGCCTCATCTTTGTGATCTCCATGGCCCTGATCGTGCGCCGCCATTTTGAAGGCCCCGAAGTGCCCTTCGAAACGCTCTTCAGTACTTTGCAAAATGAAGGCAACACCGCTGTCGCCGCCTACGAAAGTGGAGGCTGTGGCGCCTTGCTGACTTACGGCGCCGGCATCTCCCAAACTGTCGGCCTTGCCGATACATCAGGCCAATATCTCTGTGAGCTGCCCGGCACGCCCAGCCTCGCTAATTACGTGGCAATGCCCGCGCGCATCTTCGGAAAACAGACCGGCAAACAATATATATGGAATGTTCCGGTCACCTCCTCCGCCGGCCGGCGATACGTCTTTCTCCTGAGCCGTCCTCATTTGCCAAGAAAGAGGAGCCTGATTCAGGATCTGCGGCGCTTCTCGTTCCCGCAGCTTCCGGTGGCGATTGTCGTCGGAGGCCTCATGACCTTCGTGCTGGTCCTGCTGCTGATCCGCCCGGTAGCGCGGCTCCGGAAGGCCGCCCGCGAACTTGCGGCGGGAAAGCTGAACGCTCGCGTGGCGTTGCCCCCCAAGCCATCGCGCATCTTCGCTGAAGACGAGATCTCCGCTCTCATGCACGACTTCAATCACATGGCCGAGCGACTGGAATCACTCGTCGCCGCGCAGAAGCTTCTGCTGCGCGACGTCTCGCACGAGCTGCGCTCGCCGCTGTCGCGCCTCAGCGTTGCCCTGGAGCTGGCCCGCGAGGATGCGGAGCCAGCCATGACAACGCACCTCGAGCGCATCGAGCGCGAGACCGAAAGACTCAACCTGCTCATCGGTCAACTGCTCACCCTCTCATCGATGGAAGCGCTTGAAAAGCTGGAAAACTTCGAGCCCGTCTCCCTCAACCGCCTCATCGAGCGGCTCATTCCCGACGCCGAATATGAAGCCCGCCAGCGCCAATGTTCAGTTCTCTTTCACGCAGCCGATGAATGCGTCATCGCGGGCAACGAGGGCTTGCTTTACCCCGCCATTGAGAACGTTGTGCGCAACGCCATCCGCTACACAGAGAGCGGCTCTGTAGTCGAGATTGAGCTTGCGGCGGTCACCAGGGATGGTGAGCGCCAGGCTCAGATTGACATCAGCGATCGCGGCCCCGGCATCCCTGAAAATCAGTTGGACGCGATCTTCAGGCCCTTCCACCGGGTCGACTACGCCCGCAGCCCGAATACCGGCGGCTTCGGCGTCGGACTGGCTATCGCGGAACGCGCAGTGAGGCTGCACAACGGCGAAGTTGCCGCCCTTAACCGCGAAGGTGGTGGCGCCATCATCCGCATGAATTTCCCGGCTATTGAAGACGCGCCTGCCGCCAGGCCTGCCGCGGACCCGGGCAATGCGAAGATCTCCGCGTAATCTCCCTCTCCGCCGGCCCGGAAAACGCTGGCCCGAGAGAGCGATTGCCTCGCCGCGCGAGTGAAATTCTGCTGTTTCAGCCTCTCTGCTCCTGCCGGTTCTGCGATACTAATTTTTATGCCCATCGCCGACCTTCAAGAGGCTGCACAGAAAATCGCTGGATTTATCAACACCCTGAACAAACTGGGCGGAATGCGCCTTAAATACCGCATTACCGCGGGCGACGGCGCGCGCGACCCAGCCGGTCTTGAAGCCCGCGAGATCTACGTGGAACTGGGCGGACCCGACACGCCGCTCGTCACCCAGCACAATGGCGAACTGCTGCGCGCCCTCGAAACTCTGGCCGCGCAGATCCTCCGCCTCGATTCGCGCGAGCATGACCTGGTCAGCTTCGATGCCGGCAATTTCAAAGCCCTGCGCGCCCAGGAGCTGCGCATGGCCGCCGAAACCGCGGCGGAGAAGGTGCGCAGCACCGGAATCCCCTATCCCTTCCCGCCCATGAACAGCCGCGAGCGGCGCCTGATGCATCTGGTCTGCCG
The DNA here is from genome assembly GCA_021846945.1 of Acidobacteriota bacterium. GTDB lineage: Bacteria > Acidobacteriota > Terriglobia > Terriglobales > Acidobacteriaceae > Telmatobacter. Next base: position 15,137 of record JAJZVZ010000021.1, read on the forward strand.
TGGCCTTGAAGGCGTGGAGACCGCCAGCGTCGGCGAAGGACAGGACCGCTTCCTGGTGGTTTACCCCGAGGGCAAAACCGATCTGCCCGTTAAGCCGCAGGTAAAGCCCAGAGGCTTCGGACGCAGGTAATCCGCCGGCATTTCCTGGCTTTTTGAGTCCTCGGCGCGTGAGGTCTGTGCTTCGGCTGCTGTTGCGCAGTCCATTCGTCCGCAATGCGCTGATTTGGAACGATGAGTCAATTGGCGAATGGCCCGGCGGCGCGAACGCCGCCGTTACAGCGGGCCTGAAGACCGGCGATACGCTTCAAGCAGACGCCAATTCATCTGGTCGCGACCTATCCGTTCAACTGATCCTGCAGCTTGTTGATCGTGCGATGCAGATCCTTGTCGGTGCGCCGCTGTTCGTCGATCTTGGCGATTGAGTGCATCACCGTGGTGTGGTGTTTGTTGCCGAACTGGCGGCCAATCTCCGGCAGGCTGGCTTCAGTCATCTGCTTGGCCAGGTACATGGCGATCTGGCGCGGCACCACCACGTTGCGCGAGTTGTTCTTCTGCTTCAGGTCGGCCACTCTCATGCCAAACTGCTCGGCTACGGCGCGCTGAATCGCCTCAATCGTGATCTTGCGCACCTGCATATCGATGAACTGCTTCAGGCACTGCTGAGCCGCGGCCTGCGTGATCTCCACCTGGTTGAGCTGGCACCATGCGATCAGCCGCACCAGCGCGCCCTCCAGTTCGCGGACATTGGTGCGCACGTTCGACGCGATGAACAACGCCACGTCGGTGGGCAGCGTCACCTGCTCGCTCTCGGCCTTCTTCTGCAGAATCGCCACCTTCGTTTCCAGATCGGGCGGCTGAATGTCGGCGATCAGTCCCCACTCGAAGCGCGAGCGCAGCCGGTCTTCGATCTCCGCCAATTCTTTCGGAGGGCGATCGGAAGCAATCACGATCTGCTTCATGCTCTCGTGCAGCGCGTTGAAGGTGTGAAAGAACTCCTCCTGCGTGCGTTCCTTCTGCGCGATGAACTGAATATCATCGATGAGCAGCACATCCACCGAGCGGAAGCGGTCGCGGAAACTCGTCATGCGGTCATTGCGCAGCGAGGTAATCATCTCGTTGGTGAATTTTTCCGCCGATGCATAGCAGATGCTCGCCACCGGCTGGCGACGCTTCACTTCGTGACCAATCGCATGCATCAGGTGCGTTTTGCCCATGCCCACGCCGCCGTACAGAAAGAGCGGATTGTAGGCCCGTGAAGGCCGCTCGGCCACGGCCAGGGCCGCGGCGCGCGCAAACTGATTGCCGTTGCCGATGACGAAAGCGTCGAAGGTGTAACGTGCGTTGAGCTGCGCCGCAGTCGACCAGTCAAAGCGCCCCTGCTCTGGCACTCGCGCTGCCGGCGGCGCCGTCGGCGCATGCGCGGGCACAGGACCAAATCCGCCGTCCTTGCGCTGAGGAGGAATAGAAGGATCCTCATCGACCGTCACAAAACTGACGTCGTCAAATTCCAGCGCCTGCAAGTCGATCGCTTCCTGGATCAAGTCGCCGTACTTGTCGCCGATGTGCTGAAACTCCGGCGACGGTACACGCACATACAATGTGCGCCCCGCGGCGTGACTGAACCGCGTTGGCTTGAGCCAGGTCTCGAACGACTGCCGGATCACTTTCTTTTCCAGGGCAGCCAGGATCTGAAGCCAGGGATTGAGTGCCGTTGCCGGCGAAGTTGCAAATGCCATCGTGCCAATCCTTACTTGCGCCCTCGTATATCGACGCTGAGCCGGTCCGGATCGTTCGCCAGCTTCAGGCAAAGACTCCGCTGTTGCGCAAAGCCTTTCCGCCTGACGCAAACACTGATGCCGCCTGTCTGATGACTGCTGGTTTGCCCCTAAAATTACTGAGGGGTTGTGAACGAAAATTCCGTTCCGTGGGACGCAGGAAACTTACGTGAACGGTCCCGATAGTAGCACATCTGACGATCATTGCAACCTCTCTTTCACATAACTTTTCGATCGCTTCCGCAAGTTGCACCACGAATGGTGAAAACTGCGCGCATTGGTTACCGGCGTCACGATCTGATGACGATTGCGTAGTGCCTTCACGCATGACACACGTCCGCTCCTTCATGCGCGACGCGCGGCGAAATCATCGCGAAATCTTCCGTCGACTCGATCGCTTCCCAATTCAGGACGGGCTCTGCATATGCATTGGTCGAATCACCGCCGCCGGAAGCATCTTTAGCGGCACGAAGCGCATCAAGGAACGCCAATCCCCGGCCACATTTGCCGGACCGCTTGATTGGGCCCGGAAACCGCGGCGCAGTTGCTGCGTCATTTTTGCGACAAACCGTATTGAAAATGCGACAGCAGCCATGCTGCCTGAGGCAAGCGGCAATTGTGAAAATCGCTGTAACTGCGATAAAATAAAAGTCTGCCGTCAAGGCAAAGATTTTCTCTGAGAATACAGGAGCGCATTTCCATGCCCAAGCGCACATTTCAACCCAACCGCCGCCGCCGTGTAAAGACCCACGGATTTCGCGCGCGCATGAAGACCAAGTCGGGCGCCGCCGTATTGAGCCGCCGCCGCGCCGCCGGCCGCAAGCGCGTTGCCGTCAGCGCTGGTTACCGCGACTAAGTCCCCTCCCCGCCGCTTCGTTCGCGCCGGAAGGGCTGAAAGTCATCGCCGTTCCGGGCAGCGCCTTCTGTGGCTCAGCCATGAACAACCTCCGCCAGCACGCTCAGCGCTCGCAGCCGCGGCAATCGCTTTCGGATTCCCGGCTGCGCAAGCACTCTGACTATCAGCGCGCCTATGCGGCATCCCGCAAGCGCCAATCCGCCTCGATGAGCTGGTTCATGGCCCCACAATCCGGGGAAGGCCCGGCGAGCCCATCCGGCCCGCGCGTCGGACTGACCGTAGGCAAGGTCCTGGGCAAGGCGCATGAGCGTAATCGCATCAAGCGCCGCATGCGCGAGGCTTTGCGGCGCCACGTCGATCTGCTTCCCGCCGGCTTCGATCTCATCTTTCATCCGCGCCGCGGCGTGCTCACGCTCGATTTCGCCAGGCTCGAAGCGGAGGTGGTGCGCATCCTGCATCAGGCCAACGCGGAGGCGGCGCGCCTGGCCTCAACGGCAGCTCCGGAAAGGACGGCGCCATGACCCGCCTGCTGTTGGCCCTGATCGCCTTTTATCGCCGCTGGCTTTCGCCGGCTCTGCACTCCCTCAGCCCGGGCGGATGCAAGTATCTCCCCACCTGCTCGGAGTATGCGGCCCAGGCCATTGCCACGCACGGCCCCTTGCGCGGCAGCGCTCTGGCGTTGTGGAGGCTGCTGCGCTGCCACCCGTTTGCCCGTGGCGGGCTCGATCCGGTGCCTCCTGCCGCCCGCGCAAGCCATTTTTCTCACAAACCGTTACCATAGAAGCAGCGGCAGTTTCACCGGCTGCCGGTTTCAACTGACAGGAAGTATCCTTTGCCCGAAATTCAAAATCCAAATCTCCAGACCCAGGGTCCCGGCGGTAGTGGAAGCGGAGGCGACATGCGCTCCACGCTTGCATTTACCCTGATGCTGCTCCTCGTCTTCCTTGGCTATCAGTACATCTTCCGGCCCAAGACTCCGCCGCCGGCGGCCCACACGCAAACGCAGACGCAGCCGTCGTCGCAACCCTCGGCGGGCCAAACGCCGCCGGCAAAGATGGCTGCTCCGGCGGCCACGCCTGCCGTCACCGCCGCCTCTGAGTCCGAAACCACAGTCGAGAACGAACTGTACAAGATCGTCTTCAGCAATCGCGGCGCGCTGGTGAAGCATTGGATTCTGAAAAAGTACACTGACAGCGCCGGCAAGCCACTCGACCTGGTGCAGCCGCAGACCTCGGCGCGCTTCGGCTACCCGCTCTCGCTCTACACCTACGATTCGTCTCTGACTTCGCAGTTGAACCAGGCGCTCTATCAGGCCACGCCCTCGGGCGCGCAATCTTCCGCATCAGGCCTCCTGGTGGCGCCCTGCAGCCTGACTTTCCGCTACGCTGAAAACGGCCTCGATGTTGTAAAGACCTTCCGCTTCGATTCCAGCTACGTGATTCAAGTCGAGACTGAAGTCACGCGCAATGGCGCGCCGGTGCGGGCGCTTGTCCAGTGGCCCGCCGGCCTCGGCGACATGGAAGAGTTCCTGCCCAAGTCCACAACGCGCTCCTCGGTTCGCACCTCGGCCGCATCGCAGATCGCATGGTATCTCGACGGCAAGCAGGACACCATCGTCGCCAAAAAGGTAAGCGGCGACGCGACCTTCGACGAGCCCTATAACTACGCGGCCGTCACTGATCTCTACTTCGCCGCAGCCTTTCTGCCTGATGCGCCCGACCGCACCACCGTGATCACGCTGCACAGCAGCGTTGACCTGCCGGAAAACCTCAGCGATCCCACCAGCGCCAAGAAGCCTGCCGATGTCATCGGCCTGGCCATGGGCGACACCAGCGGCGTCACCCGTCTGCGCCTCTTCGCCGGTCCCAAGGACACCAGCGTGCTTGGCGCCATTCACTCCATTGGTCCCGATGGCAAGCCCAGCGGTCCGTCCCTCCAGCCGCTCATTCACTTCGGCGTGTTCTCGATCATCGCCAAGCCGATGTATCTTGCCGTGCGCTTCCTGCGCGGCATGCTGGGACCGGGCCAGTACAACTGGGGATGGGCCATTGTGATCGTGGGCATCCTCCTCAATCTGGTCACGCTGCCTACGCGCCTGATGATGACGAAGTCGTCGCTGAAGATGATGCGGGTTCAGCCCAAGGCTGACGCCATCAAGAAGCGCTACGCCAATCTCAAGCTCAACGATCCCAAGCGGACCGAGATGAATGCTGAGATGATGGCCCTCTACAAGGCCGAGGGCGTGAACATGTACGGCGGCTGCCTGCCCATGCTCATCCAGTTGCCGCTTCTCTACGCCATCTATGAGGTGCTTGAGAATGCGATTGAGCTGCGCCAGGCGCACTGGCTGTGGATTCCCGACCTCTCTTCGCCGGATCCAACCTACATTCTGCCCGCGATGTTTATCCTGACCATGTTCCTGGTGCAGTTCATCACGCCGTCGCCGGGCATGGATCCTACCCAGCGGCGCATGATGGCATTCCTGATGCCGGTGATCTTCGGCTTCACCCTGTTCCACTTCCCCTCGGGGCTGGCGCTCTACTGGTTCGTGGGCAACATCATCAACCTCTTCATCCAGATCGCCATCAACCGGTCCAGCATCGGCAAGGAGATGCACGCCATCGCCGCCAGACGCGCCGCCAAGAAGGCCGGCGGAGGCACCAAGGTCCTTCAGGGTCGGCGCTAACGCAACAAGCCTGGGTCCATAGACTCTGCCTTCCCCATCCATTCCGCAAAGAATGTGGAATGGATGGGGAACCACAATCCCCATCCCGCCTTGAATCCACTGAGAGCCGTGACTCGATTCATGCCGCCCGCGTGGTGTATTGTTCAATCGGTATGACATCCAACGCAGCCAATGCGCCCCATCCCACGCCCGAGGCCGAAGAGGTCTACCGCCGCTGGATCAAATTTCTCGATGACGAGTTCACGCGGCATCGCTCTCCGCAGCGCCGCGCTGAGATCGTGCGCGACCAACTGTATCAGCTCTATCTGGGACGTCCGCACGGGGCCAAGCCCAACCTTACGCTCACCTCCGAGTTGCCCGGTAACGTCGTCAGCCTCTCGCTTGATCCCGAGAACGTAACGATCGAGGCGCAATATTTCCCCGAGGCCGATCGCGCCCGGCTTAGCGAGCGCGTGCCGCTGCTCTGGTTCTGGCAGATGTTCGACCGGTCGCCCGTTGGCCTCAATCACTGGCTTGGACTGCGCTTCCGCTGCATGCTGGGCCGCCATATCTTCGCCCGCATGGGAACCGGAGTCAAGATCCACCGCGGTGTCGATCTCACTTATGGCTACAACCTCTCCATTGGAGACGGCGTCACCATTCGTCAGCGCGCTCTCCTCAGCGACCGCGGCGGCATCACCATCGGCGACAACGCCGACATTGGATCGTTCGCGCGCATCTTCTCCCACTCCCGCAACCCCCAGAATTACGAGGAGGTCACGCTTGTCCCCACCACGATCGGCGCGGGCGCCCGCGTCGGCAGCCACGCCATCGTGCTCGCCGGGCAGCATGTCGCGCCGGGCGAATTCCTGGGCAGCGTTCCCGCTGACCGGACGTGAAGCCCAGACCCACCGTGCTACCCTGATTCTTCAAGCCTTCCCGCCTCAGCGCATGTGCCGGGGTGGAATTGTGCGCTTTCGCCCCCGGATTTGGAGAGAGTCCCGTTGTCATCCAGCAGCTTCCTGATTGCCGTCTTCGAGTTCGTCCTGCTCCTCTTTTCCCTCAGCTTTCATGAGTGCGCCCATGCCTGGATGGCCTCGCGCCTTGGCGACCAGACCGCCCGCCTGCAAGGGCGCGTCACACTCAATCCCATGTACCACGTGGACCCCATTGGCACGCTGCTCTTTCCCGCGCTGATCATCTTCGGCCCTTTCTTCGGCTTCACTTTTTTCAGTGGCTTTCTGGTGGGTTGGGCTAAGCCCACGCCGGTCATCACCCGCAACTTCCAAAAGATCGTCCGCGACGACAACCTGACCACGCTGGCCGGACCCGCCTCGAACCTCGTGCTTGTCTTTGCCGCCTTCATCGTCCTCGCCATCATCCGCGTGGTGGTTCCCGGCGGACGCACGCTCGTCCTGTCGAGTTTCGCAGGGGTGATAGGTCTGAATCCCGGCGTGGCTCCGGGCCTGCAGGCCGTGGTGCTGCTGGCGACGCTCGCCGTCCTCATCAATCTCTCGCTCTTTTTCTTCAACCTGCTGCCCATTCCGCCGCTCGACGGCAGCCGCGTGCTGCGCAACATGCTGCCCTATAACGCAGTCGTGGTCTACGACCGCATCAACATCTGGGTAAGCTATCTGCTAATGATCTTCGTGGGCGGCTTTATTCTGCGCCTGCTGCTCGGTCCGTCGCTGGCTCTGGTGTACTCCACGCTCGCGCACCTCTAAGCGCGCCCTTCGACCCGCTGCCGCTACAATAGAATGAGCCTCTGCGGCAATTTCGCGAAAGAAGGCGGCGCTGTTCCGCCTTATCCCGGAAGTCGAAGAATCCAAATGCCTGAACCTGCAACCTCATCATCCCGCCCGCGCGTCCTCAGCGGCATGCGACCCACCGGCAAGCTCCACCTCGGCAACTACATGGGCGCCCTGGCCAACTGGGTCAAGCTCCAGGCGAGCTACGAGTGCTACTTTTTCATCGCCGATCTGCACGCGCTGACCACCGACTACGCCGACACCTCGCAGGTAGCGCCCAACACACTCGAAGTGGCGCTGGACTTTCTCGCCGCGGGCCTCGACCCGGCGCGCTGCACCATCTTCGTGCAGAGCCAGGTAACGCAGCACTTCGAGTTGCCTCTGCTCCTGGGCATGATCACGCCGCTCGGCTGGCTTGAGCGCGTCCCCAGCTACAAGGAGATGCAGGAGAACCTCACCAACAAGGACCTGACCACCTTCGGTTTCCTGGGCTATCCGGTGCTGATGGCCTCTGACATCCTGCTCTACCAGCCGCAGTTCGTGCCCGTCGGCCAGGATCAGCAGGCGCACGTCGAGCTCACCCGCGAGATTGCGCGGCGCTTCAATCAGTTCTACCAGGGCGGCGAGCACGACGTGCTCCCGGAGCCCAGGGTTCTGCTCACGCCCGCGCCCAAGCTCCCCGGCACCGATGGCCGCAAGATGTCCAAGAGCTACGGCAACACCATCCTGATGACCGATCCCGAGCCGGTCGTCCGCCAGAAGCTCAAGACGATGGTCACCGACCCGGCGCGCATCCGCCGCACCGACCCGGGCGAACCGGACAAGTGTCCGGTGGGCGATCTGCATAAAGTCTTTTCCACGCCTGAGACAATGGCTAAAGTGTATGAAGGTTGCCGCTCGGCCAGCATCGGCTGCATCGAGTGCAAAAGCTGGGCCGCCGACAGCATCATGAGAGTACTTGCTCCCATTCAGGAGCGGCGGGCGAGCTTTACTGAAACGCAGGTGGTGCAGATCCTGAAAGAGGGCTCGATGCGCGCCGGCGCCCGCGCGGAGCAGACCATGAGCGAGGTGCGCGCCGCCATGCAGTTGTCACCCGCCGCGGTCGCACAATGACCGCCGGCCTGGAAACATTCGAAACCGAGACGACGTTGACCGAAGAACATTCCAATCAGAAGAACGACGCTTCCGAGCCCGAGGCTGCTGCCGAGGCAACGCCGGTCACTGACGCGCAGCCCGCCGGTCCCGTGCTGGTGCTCACTCCTCAGCCCGTTCCTCCAGCCAAGCCAGCCCCCAAGCCCAGGAAGAAGGAAGAGGATCCCGACGAGTCGCCGTTTTCGGTCACCGTAAGTCAAGTCTACGACGGCCCTCTCGACCTCCTGCTCGACCTGATCCGCAAGCAGGATATCGACATCTACGACATCCCCATCGCCAAGATCACGGCACAGTTTCTGGCCTATGTCGACCAGCTCAAGACCAGTGACGTGGACGTGGCCGGCGAGTTCATCTACACCGCCTCGCTGCTCATCCACATCAAGAGCAAGATGCTGTTGCCGCGCACTCCCTCCGGCCCCGACGAGACCGCCGAAGACCCGCGCCGCGAGCTGGTCGAACGCCTTCTCGAACATGAGCGTTTCAAGAACGCCGCCCAGATGCTGCAGCAGAAGCAGATGCTCGAATCGGCCACCTGGACCAATCCCGGCATGCGCGAGTTTCGTGAGGACGCCAGCGCCGAGCCGGAAATCGCCGCCGACACCACCGACCTGGTCCGCATCTTCCGCGACATCCTCGAACGCGCGCGCCGCCGCCCCGTCATCAATGTCGAAGAGGATACGGTGACCGTAGGCCAGATGATTCAGTTCCTTGGCCGCCGCCTCGCCCTTGAAGACAAGCCTATCGCGCTGCGCCGCCTTCTGAGCCACACCCACTCGGAGCGCGCACTGATCGCCATGTTCCTGGCTCTGCTGGAGCTGGTTCGCCTCCAGGCCATCCTGCTGCGCCAGGACCGCGCCTTCAGCGAAATCTTCATCAAGAAGCACACCGGCTTTGACGCCATCATGAACGAAGGCATGACCAACGCCCGCGACGACTGGCGGTAAGGCAGCTTGCACAAGCTTGCAGGTGTCTGGAAATTCCCTGCCAGGCAGGAAAAACGCTGGCAAAGAACCTCCCGAGACCGGAAAAAGGCCCTCATGGCCGTCTTTTCGAAGATCTCTGCGGGAAGGATTCAGGCGATCTCCTTTTGAAAGAACAACTTGATGCCATGGAACATGTGTCGGGAGGAGAATCGCGACGTCCTTCAACAACTGGCGGATTCCTGACGTTTCCGTACCCCGTTTTCCACCACCGCGAGCCACTCTTTTTCATCCCGCCCGGCTATCTGGTGTAGAATCAAACGTTGCCCGGGAACTCCCTCCGCCTTGCCGGGTAGACAACCGTGAAATAATACGGTTGTTGGGGTTTTATGGACGCCCTCTTTAACGGCTATTCCTGCTTCATCCGCAATTCATTCCATTTTCTATTCCCATACGACTCCGCACCTTCATCTGAGCGGCGTGCCTTCGTGTACAGCCCTGCGGAATCCAGCCGATCAGGAGCGATCTAAATGGCTGGCCTGGCGACGATCACCGAGTCACTGCCCAAGAGCACTTCCCTTCTCGACGAGAAGATGAAGAAGTCGCACAGCCGGGCAGGCATGGTTATCTTCGTCTTGGCGGTGCTCGCCGGCCTTACCTACATTGGCTTCCAGGTCACCAGGGATCTCGACAACGTGACGATCACCAGCGTCTGGCCGTACCTGCTGCTGACGCTGGCTCTGCTCATCGCTCTCGGCTTCGAATTTGTGAATGGCTTTCACGACACCGCCAACGCCGTGGCGACGGTCATCTATACCCACTCGCTGGAGCCCCGCCTGGCCGTCGTCTGGTCCGGCCTCTGCAACCTGGCCGGCGTGCTCGTCTCCTCCGGCACCGTGGCTTACGCCATCGTCGCCCTGCTCCCCGTGGAACTGATTCTGAAAGTGAGTTCAGGCGACGGCTACTCGCTCGTCTTCGCGCTGCTCATCGCCGCGATTCTGTGGAACCTTGGCACGTGGTGGTTTGGCCTGCCGGCGTCGAGTTCGCACACCATGGTCGGATCGATCATGGGTGTGGGTCTGGCCAATCAGCTGTTGAATCCGCACACCGTCACTTCCGGCGTCGATTGGACGCAGGCGATCAAGGTTCTGGAGGTACTCCTCGTCTCGCCGGTTCTGGGTTTTGTGCTAGCCGGCGTACTGATCCTGATCTCGAAGCGGCTCGTTCAGTATCCATCCCTCTATGAAGCGCCCAAAAACCAGGACCCACCGCCATTTCCCATCCGCGCCCTGATGGTGATCACCTGCACGGGAGTCAGTTTCTTCCACGGGTCCAACGACGGCCAGAAGGGCATGGGCCTCATCATGCTCATCCTGATCGGCACCGTCCCCACGGCTTATGCGCTGAATCATGGGATAAGCCCTTTTGAAGTGCGCGACTTCATCACCGTTTCCCGGCAGGTCGGCCACATCCTTGAAGAGCACGCTGGCCCCGCCGCGCCCGTGGCGGATCCCCGCACCGAGGTTATGGCCTACATCCGCACTCGCAAGGTGCGGCCGGCGACTCTTCCCGCGCTTCGCGATCTTGTCAGCGACATTAACCGTGAAGTAGCTCCCTACAATTCCTTCCAAGCGGTTCCCGCCCAGGACCAGACCCGCCTCCGCAATGACATGTACGTTGCCGGCGAAGCCTTACAGCTCATTGAAAAGAAGAAGTCCCCGGCTTTCACCGCCGCGGAGGTCGCCGCCCTGGACAGCTATCGGGGCAAGGTGGACAGGTCCATCAAGTTCATCCCCGGCTGGGTGAAAGTCGCCGTGGCTCTTGCCCTAGGCCTGGGCACCATGGTGGGTTGGAAGCGCGTCGTTGTCACGGTCGGTGAAAAGATCGGTAAAGAACATCTGTCTTACGCGCAGGGCGCCAGCGCCGGCCTGGTGGCCATGGGCACCATCTTCCTCGCCGACAACTTCGGCCTGCCGGTCAGCACCACCCATATCCTCAGCTCGGGCGTAGCCGGAACCATGGTCCTCAACGGTAGCGGCCTTCACCTCTCCACCATCCGCAACATCGCGGCGGGCTGGGTCTTTACGCTGCCGGCAGCGGCCCTGCTCTCTGGCCTCCTCTACTGCCTCTTCCACTGCTTTGCCTGAGCAACCCCAAAGCTCACAATGAGCCGCCGCCGCTGCGGCCCTTTTCCGGTACCATACTGAGAGTACCGAATCTCAAAGCACCGATTGCCGAATGAGCCTGAAAGCAAAGCTGGAAGCCGTTATCTACGCCGCCGAGGAGCCGATCACGCTGGCCCAACTCGCCACCCTGTTCGCCGAAGAGGCCTTGCAGTGGAAGGCGGAGCAGGAAGCCGCCGCCGCCCAGGCCGCGGCACAGTCCCCTGAAGCCGCATCCGCGCCTCTTCTCGCCGGCGACCTCATAAGCCTGGAGCCCGAAGAAGAGGCCGCCACTGAACCGGCTCCGTCCGAGCCGGGCGAAGCCGTCGTTGAGGACGAAAGTCCGCTCGCAGAAGGTGCGGAAGCGGAAACAGCCGCCGTCCCGGACTCCAATTCCGAACCGGCCGCGGCCCCAGAGACGGCAGTGGAAACGGCTGCGGAATCCGGCCAGCCCGCCGAAATCTCGCCCGTGGAAGAGGCCAAGCGCAAGGCACGCGAGCGCGACCGCGAGGTTCGCGTCATCCTCCGCGGCCTGCTCGACGAGTTGACCGCCGACTGCGCTACGGATGGCCGCGGCGTCGAAATCCGCGAGATCGCCGGCGGCTACCGCATGGCCACCAAGCCGGAGTGCCATGACGCCGTCCGGCTCTTCGTCAAGAGCCTCAAGCCGCCGCTCAAGCTTTCTCTGCCCGCACTTGAAACGCTGGCCGTCATCGCGTACAAGCAGCCCATCACCGCGCCTGAGGTCAACGAGATTCGCGGCGTGGACTCTTCCGGCGTCTTCGGCTCGCTGCTGGCGCGCAAGCTCATCGCCACCGCCGGGCGCAAGCAGGTCATTGGCCGCCCCATCCTCTACAAGACCACCCGCGAGTTTCTGCTCCGCTTCGGACTCAAAGACGTCTCAGAGCTGCCCTCGATGGAAGAGTTCGAGAAGATGGCCGCCATCGAACTGGAGGAGGCCGGGCCGGCCACGGAAGAAGCGGCGGAGAGCGCAACCGGGCCCGATGCCGCGCCTGAGCTGGACGAGTCAGCCAGCGAAGAGCCGCAGGAAGCCTCCCAAGGTGAAGCCGCCTCCGAAACCGATGTTGCATCAGCCAGTGAGCCCACTCCTGATGCGGAGACCGAATCCAAAACACCCGAGGCCGAACCGGCTGCGCCTCCAACCGCCGATTAGGCAGAATTGAAGGCTACTTTTATGCCCCACGACACCGATCAGCCCGGCAACGGCACTCCAGCCCCAGACGAGCCGGGCGCCACACCCGCCGCCGAGCCGTCCCCATCCGCGCCCGAGTTTGAGGATCCCATCGGAGATATGTCAGACGGAGAGGCCCAATTCTCGCTTTCTGACCAGGTCCTGTCTGAATCTGGGGATGAAGCTGAGCCGGAAGAAGAAGCGGAAGCTGCCGAACATGGTCAGCCTCGCAAGCTCGAACGCCTGCAGAAGGTCCTCTCTCAGGCCGGCATCGCCAGCCGCCGCCACGCGGAGGAGATGATCGTCGCCGGCCGCGTCATGGTCAACGGCCAGGTCGTGACCACGCTGGGCACCAAGGCCGATCCCGCCCGCGACCACATCCGTGTCGATGGCAAGCTGCTCAGCGGCGCCGAGCATCATCGCTACTTCGTCCTGAACAAACCCAAAGGCTACGTCACCACCGTCAGCGACCCTGAAGGCCGGCCAACCGTCACGCAGTTCTTCGCCAAAATGCGCGAACGCCTCTACCCCGTCGGCCGCCTCGACTTTCAAAGTGAAGGCCTGCTGCTGATGACCAACGACGGAGAGTTGGCCAATCGCCTCACGCGCGCCGCCTCGGGCGTGGAAAAGACATACATCGTCAAAATCGCCGGCCAGCCCACCGAGGAAGAGCTTGAGCGCCTGCGCGGCGGCGTCTCCATCGAGCGTGGAGCGTCGGGTTCGCACAGGGTCCGCACTGCGCCCGCCCGCATCCGCCAAATCCGGCAGGGCGACAACCCGTGGTATGAGGTTGTGCTCATTGAAGGTCGTAACCGCGAGCTGCGCAAGATGTTCTCTACCATTGGGCACTTTGTCGAGAAGATTCGCCGCGTAGGCTACGGCCCGCTGATGCTGGATGTGGAACCGGGCAAGTTCCGCGAATTGGCCGCTGAGGAAGTTGAAGCGCTGCGCCTCACCGCCGAAGGCAAGCTCAAGCCACGCCGCCCCAAATCCACCAATATGCTGCCGAAAGAAGCTGGCCGCCGGGCAGAGGAACTGACAGCCAGACCGCCGCAACGCGGTGGCAGGCCGCCGCGGCCAAAGACCGGTCCGCGCGGGAAAACCGAGTGGAAGCCGCGTGAACAGCGCTTCAGCGGTGGCAGGGAACAACGCGAGCCGTTGCGCGGCCAGCGCCCCACACCGCAAGCCGGCCCGAGCCGTCAGCGCGAGGAACCCCGTTTCGGAGAACCGCCGCGCCGAACCTTCGGCCGTTACGGCCAGCGCCCCGCTTTCAAGTCGCAGGAGGAGCGCCAGAGCCGGTTTGGCAAGACGCAGGATAGAAGTGCCGGCAAAGGGCCGGGCAGAGGCTTCGGACAGCGGCCTGAGAGGCAATGGCAAGAGCGGCCGGAGCAGACTGGACGCAAAGGACCAGAGCGCAAAGGTCCGGCGCGCGAAGGATCAGAGAAAGACTGGAAGAGGCCATCGGGCCAACGGCCGGCCAGACCCGGGAGTGCTGCACCGGCATTCGGCGAAAAGCCTGCGCCGGCCGCGCGCAGCAATGCCAGAACCGGCGGCAGGCCCTTCGGCTCCCGTGGCAAGCCAAATCCCGCAAAGCATGGCAAGCCCCGCCCGGACCGGCCCCCGAATCGGCGCAAAAGGCCATGACGGCGGTCGGACCTTGCCGCTCTCCCGAAGTCGATCGCGGGCCAGCGCTCCGGCACGTCGCATTTTGCCCCGGGTCCCGTGGAACGCGGAGCAACTCCGCCTGATCTGTTCACATCCAAAGCAACAAAAGCATAGCATCGCCCGATCTGTATCGCATTGCACGATCAGCATCACATCGCACGATCCATGCACAAAGATCGAATCGGCCAGATAGGTTCCAGTCTGGGGTAAACGGGGCTGGGGAGCACCTTTCCAGGCAAGACTTTCGTGTTGGCGGTCCGCAATTCGGGTTCACGCCCTTGGGTCCTGCATGCGCTCGTGGTTCTCCCAATCCCCTGCTTCTCCGTAAAGGCCTGTCCTGAGCCGAAGAGCAGGTGCCTATGGTGGTGAAAGCACAAAGCAAGGGCCGCAGCGTGATTGGGCTGAATGTGGGCGTTGATAACGTCCGGCGCTATTTTCCTAGAACTCTCGTCACAATCGAATTGCAGTTGGACCACTTGCAGATTGAGTGCGGGCTCGCACCCGATTTCTGGAGGAATGCGGGTAAGATTCGCGATCGCAGGCTCTGCGCATGGCTTGAGTCGAAGTACTTCAGCAAGCAGCCGCTGCGGCAGACGCCCATCTTCCTGGACTTGATTCCCTTGGGAGAGAACCTTTTTCGCCTCCAGGCTCTTCCGGCCCACAGCAATTCACGACACCGGCCAGCGCCCGCGACCGCAGCCTGAGATCGGCCTGAAGCCGACGTCCAACTGCACTGCCGGCAGCAGCATGGAAACTTGAGCTGGCCGCATGCGGAGAAAGCTGTCACCAAATCGGCCTTGCCGGCATCTGTACTTTCATGAGCCGAGAAAAAGCTACATTTGGAGCCGGTTGTTTCTGGGGCGTGGAAGCCGCTTTCGCGGCCATTCCCGGCGTTCTCTCTACGGTCGTAGGCTACGAGGGTGGAACCCTCGACAACCCCAGCTACCGGGACGTCTGCACCGACGAGACGGGCCATGCCGAAGTCGTTGAACTCGATTTCGATCCCGCCCAGGTGAGCTACGACCAACTGCTCGACGCGTTCTTTGCGCTGCATGATCCCACCACCCTCAACCGCCAGGGGCCGGACTGGGGCACGCAGTACCGCTCCGTCATCTACTTTCACACGCCGCAACAAGAGGCGCAGGCTCGCGCGAAGATCAACGCGCTTACCGCCGAAGGCCGCTACAAACCCAAGCGCATCGTCACCCAGGTTGAGCCCGCGCAGGCCTTCTGGCGCGCCGAGGAATACCATCAGCGCTACCTGGAAAAACGTGGTCAGGCAAACTGCCACATTTAGCGGAGAAGAATCAGCGAACAGCGGTCAGTTGCCCTGAGCCGGTGCGGAAGGGCCTGCGGCGGCAGGCGGCAATTCCGCTATGGTTTCTCCGTTGGCTGGCGCTCCCGGCTCATCCTTCCACAGGCAGGCGATCCACCATACCAGCACAGCCAGATACACCGTGCTGTTCGCGCTAAAGAGCTTCTCCTGCAATCCCATGATGTGCTGGTAGTCCGTGAGGTTGCGCGGCCGGGCATGCATTGTGATCTCCCGCCACAGCACCTCGACCGCGATTTGCGAGAGCGCCGCCACTGAAAGCCCGATCACCAATCGCTGCGTATGGCTGCGCCAGCCTGCCTTATAACGGCGCCCGAAAAGCGCCATCATGATCCCAAGTTCAAAAACCAGCAGATCGGCCAACAAGTTGCCTTTTTGCGCTACCAACTGCATGAATCGCAGCGCGCCCAGCACCGAAACTTCACTGATCGTCTTCCACGCAGGCCATGGTCCCCACGCAATCACGATGCCCAGGCTCACGGCCACCATCACAACCGCGCTCACATTCCAGGCTCGCCGGGACGCGCTGTCAAAGCCCTGCCGCGCCATCTCGACCACCACCAGCACACTCACAACCGCCGTCACGTCAATCAGCATGACCGCGATGGCGCTGAGCGTAATCGGCGCCATCCGCCCGAAGAGCAGCCGGCTCGTCAACAGGCGTAAGGCCGTTAGAACAATGCTGGCCGTGAACCACGGAAATCGTCGCGCGCGATCGCGTCCCAGCAACACCACCAGAAGCACCAGCAGCGCCGCAAAGGTCAGGGTCCAAAGCGCAGCTGCCGCAGTCAAAGGAAAATGGAAGTGCATGAAGTACCTTATCCGGCCCGCGTCTAGATCTGCCCGCAAGCCCTCCTGTCAGTCTAACCGCCGGTTTCCGGGGGCCCCCCTCCTTCGCGTTTTTTGCGAAGGATGGGAGGCGCAACAGTCCGGCAGGCCCGCTCATCCATTTTTGCCGCACTCTTGAGCCCTTCGGAAGAACAGGGCACACCTCTCGACGCCTCGCAGCATACTGGAATCCGTGAGTGAACCCGCCGCACCCGTGAGCCTGCCGAACCGGTCCGGTGTGGATTCTGGAGGTTATACTATTGGTGCAGTTAGGCCTTTATGAAAGGGAGCCACGAAGGGAGGGTGTGCAGGCGTCAGCATGCTGAATCGTTGGGGATCGATACTGCGATACCTGAGCCTTGCTGAACCAGTTTGGCGCTGGCGCTTGTCAGGGGGAAGTTGTCCCAACTGTAGCAGTCACGTGTTTGTCTCTCTCGGTTGCTCCGCTTTTCTGACCCGATGTCTGGGGTGTAGGGCCAACGCCGTGACCCTCGCTACGGTTGGCGTCCTGCGAGAGCTAGATCTGGCTCATATGCGCACCCACGAGTTCTCTTCCTACGGTGCCACGTTTGAATTTTTGAAGAGGTTGTGCCCACAGTTCACATTTAGCGAGTTCTTTCCCGGACAGCCCGCGGTCGTCGATGGCATTCGCAATGAGGATGTTACCCGCCTAACCTTCGCAACAGACACATTCGACCTCCTGACCTCGAACGGAGTTATGGAGCACGTACCGGCAGACATTCAGGGATATCGGGAATGTCATCGCGTCCTGAAGCCCGGCGGGATGCTGATCTTCACCGTGCCGCTCTATGACACGCCAACGAGCGTGCAGCTTGCCAGCCTCACGGAAAGCGGCGATATCGTATGGCATGCACAGCCGGAGTTTCACGATAGCCGCAGGGGTGGGCGCTTCTCAGCGCCGACCTTCTGGCGGCATTCTCTCAACGATATCTGTGAGCGGGTGCAGCAGGTTGGCTTTCGATCTGTCGAGTTGGTCGACGTGACGCTCTCTACGGTTCAGGGAGAGCCGACCAGGGTCATCAAGGCGGTCAAGTGAATTTCTTATCTTCCCGTCGCTTTACGGTACCGTGATAGCCGTCCAGGTATTGGCTGGATAGCAGACGTAGAGAACAGTAGACACACTGGTTGCCGCGGTATTCATATAGAGCTCACCCACCGTACAACTTCCAGAGGGAGCCGCAGCACCGGTCAGAACGGTTGCCTGTAATGCGCCGTTTACGTGCAGCTTACCGGCAATATAGGTGTCTGTTGTGGAACCATTCCCAATGGTTGTCGTGTTGCTGCCGTTCCCTACTGTAGCGTAGCCAATCACAATTTCGTTGGTGTCGCCACTTGCATTCGCCTGCGAATTCGCACCGATGTAGGTACTGTCCAACGACGTGACGTTTGGCCCGGCCCCGTTGACATACTCTCCAGCATTAAATCCGAGCGCCGTGTCGTAGGAGCCAGTGGTAATGTTATAAAGCGCCCCCTGACCTACGCCAGTGTTTTCGGACCCAGAAGTGTCGTTGTATTGGGCACCATTGCCAACGGCTGTATTGTAAGACACGTTCTGGGAAGTAATTTGGCATGCGCCTCCCACGGTGCCACCGTTCAAGGCGTCGGTACCTACAGCGACGTTCCCATTTCCCAGGGTATCGCAAAAAGATGCATAGGTTCCGACAGCAGTATTGCTGCCCCCCGTAGTATTCGAAAAGGCAGCGTAATTACCCAGTGCCGTGTTTGCGCTACCGGTAGTGTTGCTGAGAAGAGAATCGGCGCCAAAAGCCGAATTGTTCGCTGCGGTGTTCGAAACCAACGTTCCGTAACCGACAGCTGTATTGCAACACGCCGAGTCGTTTGCCAGAGACTGGTATCCAATACCAAGATTGTTTGTGGCGTTATCGATCAAGAAATTCGCGCCTGCAGACTGGGCTGCCGCGCGGGTTGCGGCTGGGGTTGGGCTGCGTTTTGGTGCAGCGGCCGCAGCGTGGTCCTGAGCCCATGCACCTGAAGTACCTGTGAAGTCTACCAGGCAAAACATCGCACCAATGCAGAAAAACGCAAAAAGTCTCATCTCGTGGACTCCTCTCCTTGAGTACCGTCGAAATTCTATCCATCTTCCCTGGAAACAGGGAACTGTTTCGTTCCGGTCGCCCACTCATCCATTCTGTCGCACCCTTCATCCCTTCGGAAGGACGAGGTGTGTGCCCCATGTTGCATTCTCCGGGCAATCAGCCGGAAACCATCGTACTGGCCGCCTGCCGTGGCAGGCCCTTTGGTTCGCCACGGCGAACCACCGCCGAAGAAGCGGGAGGCCATCATCTCCTGCCATAATTCCAATATGCTGGTCTTAGCTTCCGCCTCGCCCCGCCGCCGCGAACTCCTCACCCAGGCCGGCTACACGTTTCAGGTTCGTCCCGCGCATATTCCTGAAGATCCGTTCCCCGGCGAAGACCCGATCACCTACGTCGTCCGCCTGGCCCGCGAAAAGGCTCAGACCGTCTACCGCCAGATGAGCGCGGCCGATCCGCCGACCGAAGATGCCGGACATCTCGCCGTTCTCGGCGCCGACACCACGGTCGCGGTAGACAATCACATCCTGGGTAAGCCCGAGGACGCCGCCGACGCCATGCGCATGTTGCGGCTGCTCTCCGGCCGCAGCCACCTCGTCCTCACCGGCGTCGCCCTGGCCACCGCCCAAGGCACTGAAGTCGCCGCCGAAGTCACAGCCGTCCGCTTCTTCACGCTCGCTGAGCGCGAGATCGCCGACTATGTCGCCTCCGGCGAGCCCATGGATAAAGCTGGAGCCTACGGCATTCAGGGTCGCGCTGCGCGCTGGATCCCCCGCATCGAGGGATGCTACTTCAACGTCGTCGGCCTGCCCCTCGCCCTTGTCTCCACTCTGCTTGACTCGGTCAACGGCCCAATCAACAGCGCATCCCACCCATTCAAAATCGGCTGAGATCAAAATCCGCTCAGGGCGCAGCGCCGCGCGCCTCTTCCAAAGACAACTCTTCCGCTCGCCGTGCGACCTTGCAGCGAACCTTCCTAAACAGGCTGACTCTTGCCCCCTTGCAACGGAGAATCCGGTAGTGTCCTAACATTGCGCTGCGCGCTCTCAGGACACCACCCGAGAATCAAGGGGACCGTCAAATCCGTGTTATACTGGAGGCAATCGTAGAATTCGATTAAGAAGTACATGCCTGTTCCGCTTACCCGCTTACTCGCAAACACTTCCACATTGCGTTCAGCGGTAAATTTCTATCCTTCTAAGGAGCAACACTTCAATGGAACAAGGCACAGTCAAGTGGTTTAACGATGCCAAGGGTTTTGGATTTTTGAGCCGTGAAAACGGCGAGGACGTCTTCGTTCATCACACCGCCATCCAGTCGAACGGTTTCCGTTCGCTGCAGGAAGGCCAGAAGGTCCAGTTCAACGTGACCAAGGGCCCCAAGGGCTGGCAGGCAGAGAACGTGCAGGTTGTCTGAGCGTCAGCCACAGACAACCGGTTCGGATTCAAGCAGCGAGGGACGGCGAAACTGCCGTCCCTTGCTTGTGTGTGGTGAAATTTCGGCGCGGCGCTAGGCGGCCACCTTGAGTCCCTTGCCGCTCACCTCCGGAACCGCGGCGTGAAGACCCTTCTGCTCCGTATCGTGGTTGCCCAGATACTCCAGCACATCATTGATGGAATCCTCAAACCGGGAGCCGGTTTTGTGGGTAGCCTTTACGCCTTTGGAAACAAGCTGGCAAACTTCAAAGCGGTTGATTCCGTGCGCGAGAGCACGGTGAATTTGGTTGGAACGCATCAGATACCCCGTTCAGCATGGTGATTGTTGCGTGAGGTACGGAACTCGTCTGAAGCGGATGGATTGCCGGAGCCGAGCAGTCTGGCCAAATTGTCGTATTGCTTCATTGTACGCTGGAAACAGATTGGGCACCGGTCTCCTTGCGGCTTGAGGTTGTGACGATGTGGTCGGCGCTTTCGTCCGGCCTCCGTTCCCTGTTAACATAGTGGTCACAATCACCCGGATCGCGGGGAACACACAACAGATTGCAGTGAATGAGGTTACACGTGGCCAACACCACCAAGATCGCCGATAAGCTGGAACGGAAGAAGCTGAAGCGCACAGCGCGCAAAAAAGCAGCCCCCAAGGCCAAGCGGACGACCCCGCGCGGCTCCCAAAAGCACAAAGTAAGGAAGATGGTCCGCGGCCAGAGCAAGCGGTAAAGACAGCTCACAGCTTTCAGCTCTCAGCTTTCAGTTTCATCTTGCGTAGACGAGAACCCTCGCCACGCTGCAAGTGGCTGACGGCTGAAAGCTGATAGCTGAAAATCACCCTTCCCCTGAGCAGCAGCCTATATCCTGACAGAAAAGCCCCCTGGCAGAAGATTCGCCACCCGGGACGAGGAGCATTGCCCTGCCCAGCCAATTGCTTGCCCGCAAGTCGATCGATAAGCTGATCCGGGACGCCGAGGAGCCCGAGCATGCGCTGCGCAAGAGCCTGGGCCCCTGGTCGCTCACCGCGCTCGGCATCGGCGCTGTTATCGGCTCAGGCATCTTCACAGTCATCGGCACTGCCATGGCCGGGCAGCATTTCGGCCAGCCCTCCATCGAAAACACCCCGCTGCTCCACTATCTGCTGCTTCATACCGCCATGGCCGGCCGACCCGGCGCAGGCCCGGCGCTGGCGCTTTCGCTGGTGCTGGTGGCCATCGTCTGCGCCTTTACCGGCCTTTGCTACGCCGAGCTTTCGTCGATGATCCCCATCGCCGGCTCGGCCTACACTTACACTTACGCCACGCTGGGCGAGCTGGTTGCGTGGATCATCGGCTGGGACCTCATCCTTGAATACGCATTCTCCAACATGAGCGTCAGCGTGGGCTTCGCCGCCCACATCGTCGATCTGATGGACTGGTTCGGCCTTCATCCGCCGCTCATGTGGATCTCGCCTGCCTATCTGCCCACCGGCCTCCAGGATCTTGCCGGCCACGCGCTCTACAACCCCGGCTGGCACTTCGGCTTCAACATCCCCGCCTTCCTCATCGTCATGATCCTCACGGTGATCCTGGTCCGCGGCATCCGCGAATCAGCGCGCACCAACAACATCCTGGTACTCGTCAAGATGGCTGCCATCCTGGTCTTCATCTTTGCCGCGGCCAGCTTCATCAAGCCGCGCTACTGGCACCCCTTCATGCCCGAGGGCTGGAGCGGCGTACTCACCGGCGGCTCCATCATCTTCTTCACCTATATCGGATTCGACTCAGTCTCCACCGCCGCCGAAGAGTGCCGCAATCCGCAGCGAGACCTGCCCTTCGGCATTCTCGCCACGCTGGTCGCCTGCACGCTGCTCTATGGCGGCGTGGCGATCGTGCTCAGCGGCATCGTGCCCTGGCAATCGGTCATGGGTGACGCCGCGCCTGTCGTCAACGCCCTCAAGCGCCTTGCGCTTCAGCATGGCAATGGCACCCTGCACTGGACACGCCTCTTCGTCCTCATCGGCGCGCTGCTGGGCATGATCTCGTCGATCCTCGTCTTTCAGCTTGGCCAGGCGCGCGTCTGGTTCGCCATGTCACGCGACGGCCTGCTGCCCTCGGTCTTCAGCCGTATCCATCCCCGCTTCCGCACGCCGGCCGTCTCCACATGGGTGGCCGGATTCGTCGTCGGTATCCCCGCCGGTCTGCTCGACATCGGCACCGTCTCGAACCTTTCCAACATCGGCACGCTCTTTGCATTTGTGCTGGTATCGATCGCCGTGCTCGTCCTGCGCTACCGCGAGCCTGATCGCTGCCGCGGCTTCCGCGCCCCGCTCGGACCCGTCTTTCCGGTACTCAGCATCGTCTTCTGCATCCTGCTGATGATGGGACTCGAAGTGATGACCTGGATGGCCTTCTTCGCCTGGCTCATCACCGGCCTCGTGATTTATTTCCTCTACAGCCGCCACCGCTCCGAGTTTGCGGGAATGCGCTAGCCGCGGCGCGCCGCCAAAAGGGCGTGCGCGTCCCGGGCACCGGCGCTCACGCCGGCATCCTCCCGCCGCGGCATCCGCAAGTTCCTCAAGAACCACCCGCATGTAGCGGGGATTGAGGAAGCACCGCAGAATGAGGGCGGCATGGGGGCCACGCTGGTGGAGTTGAGGCGGTAGGATCTTTGCAAAATAACTACAACGTAGCTACACTGGCTTCGTGGGCTGAGAAAGCTGGGCCATGGACGACGAGCTGTTCGACTGGGACGACGCAAACATCCTGCATCTTGCGGAGCACGGCGTTGCTCCGGAAGATGCCGAAGATGTTCTTCTCGGCGAGACGCTGGAAATGGGCTTCAATAATGGCGAACCAGGAGAGGACCGGTGGTCCTATATTGGTGAAACGATGGGGGGCAGAGTGCTTCAGGTCATCATTACCATGCGAGGCGGAAAGATTCGTGTGGTAACGGCATTCAGGCCAACCACGCGCGATGAGATTTCCTATCACGAGTACAGGATGGAACGGCAATGAGCAATTTCAAGCTTCCCAAATTCGCGAATGAAGACGAAGAAGCCAAGTGGTGGTATGAAAACCGGGAGCTGATCTCCGACGAGTTTCAGAAGGCCGCAAAGGAGGGCCGTCTACGCACCGGAGGTATACGGCGGCTCTTCGCCGAAAAGGGGATACCATTTCCGGAGACGAAGGCAACGCCGACACCCACCACAACCATCCGCCTCGATCCGGACGATATCGCCAAGGCGCGCATGCAGGCTGCCGAGCGCGGATTACGCTACCAGACTTATCTGAAGATGATCATTCACGAAGCGCTGCGCAAAGCCGAGGAAGAAAAGAAGTCGGCTGCGGCGTAAAATGGGGCCGAGTTGCATTGTTATTGTTGCAGTCCGCGAGGAGCAACCGCTGACCCTTCGACCCCCTGCATTCGCCGCGGAGAACTCCGGCCGGTCAGGATAACAAAGAGTGGTTTGATTTCAGCCTATCCCGCCCCAAAGCGAGGCATGGGTGCCCGGCGGCCTCGAACATATAACATGGATTCGATTTCCACGGCGGGCTTTTCGAGGTAAGCGGTGCATCGAATCTGCCCCAATCCAAAAGCGTGGTTGGATGTATTTGAAAGGCTATGCGCCCATGCTTCAAAAAACCTGTGTGCGCCAGAATATCCACCGCCCCCGCTGATTCTAGGCGGTTGGATCTACAGCAACGACTCGCAGAAGAAAGACAGATGGGAGGAAACTGTCGCTTGGGCAGAAAAGAACGGCTGCTCAAGCACTGTTGCGTTATGCGATGACGACTTTTATTGGGTTGAAGAGATAACCGATTACAGGATTGGGCCAATGGGTGGCCCTATGTATCTTGACTGGGACTTTACCTCAAAGGCGCGCCCTACGCGCGAAACTCTGAATCGGCTCATCGAACTTCTCCGTGCTAACTGGACATCCATCGCCGGGTCGGGACTTGCGAGCGTGACGCAGCCGGTCGTTTTTTCCGGCAGGAAGGCGCGCTGCTTGAAGGTCAGGGCATACGTTTACGCTCAGCCCCCTTGGGGCACCTGGGATTGTCTCTCTGCCGATGAAACTCAACGCAGATCTTTTACCAAGCTTCGGAGTAGTATCAACGCCGCACTCGCTCCTCACCAAACGGACCACATTCTATTCGTCGCTACTGATGTCCCTCCTGCCTTATGGTCAAACGAAGCAGGTAATTGCAGACTAAGAAATGAGGCCTCGGAAGGATCTAACGTCCGAGGCCCTGCTGATCGCGAAATCTGGCGTTGAATCGCTAACTCCGCGGCGGTCTTACGCCATCGCCTCCCGCCCCATCGTCTCAAAGACCAACTGGTTTGAGCGGCGATCCACGTCGATGCGGACGTGCGCGCCATGCAGCACCTCGCCGTCGAGGATCTTCATCGCCAGCGGGTCCTGCACCATGCGCTGCAAGGCCCTCTTCAGCGGACGCGCGCCATAAGCCGCATCCGACCCCGATGCCAGAATCAGTTGCCGCGCCGGCTCGGTCAGCTCCAGCGAAATCTGCCGGTCTTCGAGCAGCCTGCGCACTTCGTTCAGCCGCATCTCGAGAATCTGGCTCATCTGCGCCGCGCCCAGCGGACGATAGATCACAATATCATCCACGCGGTTCAGAAACTCCGGCCGGAAGTGCTCGCGCAAAATACGCATCACGCTCTCGCGGGCCATGTCGTAATCGCGGTCGCTCTTGAGTGCTTCGGCACCGAGAAAAGCCGAGCCCAGGTTCGACGTCATAATCAGTACCGTGTTCTTGAAGTCCACGGTGCGGCCCTTCGAGTCGGTCAGCCGGCCGTCGTCCATCACCTGCAGCCGCACA
>JAJZVZ010000022.1 GCA_021846945.1 Acidobacteriota bacterium
ACAACCCGATTGAGACAACCGTTGTGTAATTCATGACAAGGGCGAGCGCCGACAGCAAAAACCTATCCGTCAGAGCGACCTTTCAAATAATGGGATGGTCCGCCGCCTTCAGCTCAGATCTGGTGAGGTATAAGGGGTGAGCGGCCGAGGTTTCCCATGGAACTGCAGTCGAGCGGCATTGATCTTGGCAAGACTATTTTTCATCTGGTTGGGGCTTGACCAGCGCGGCAGAGTAGTGGTGCGGAAGAGATGGTCGCGTTCCCAGCTGTTGCATTTCACCTCGAACCTTCGCGTGCAACTGGTTGGAATGGAAGCCCGCGGCGGAGCGCATTTTCTTGGCCGGGCTCTGCAACAACAGGGACATCAAGTGCAGTTGATGCCGGCGCAGGATGTGAAGCCATTCGCTAAGACGAACAGGAACGACTACATCGATGCGGAGGCGATTGCCAAAGCTGTCACCAGCCTGGCATGCCAATGGCGTTGCCGCCCCCACCCTCCCTGGCAGTTGCATTAACAGCTCTCGAAGCCTCTTACCGTGACGGGCATCTTCGAACTCACATCCCATCACCTCATTTTCTATCCACTCATCCTCTTGAGCCGGCAAAGACTCTCAATGGCTCCTTGTTTCGACCCTTTGCGCGTTGGTCATCGCCAACAGTTTGCCACAGCGGACAAACCCGCCGTAAGTGCCTCACTTGAGGCAGCATACCTTCAGTGATTAGCCGCACGAATTCATCCAAATTTATGGGTTGAAAGGTTGCCCGAACGAGCACTTTTGAGTTACAGAATCTACCCGCTTCGACTTCAGTTGAATTGCGCTGTGTCAAATGAGGTTTGTGAGTCCTGGCAATCCGAAAGTCAGCCGCGGATGCGGCGAGCCCCGTCAGGCCCGGCCGCAGTTTCTGCCGCGCTGAATGCAGGCCATGCAGCGCGGCAGAAGGAATTGATCCTGCCCCTTCTTACGGCAGGTTGTTGTAGTAGACCGTGCTCGAAATCGCCCCGCCTGGGCCGGTGAGACCAGTCAGTGCCTGGCCTCCGAGAATGAGGAAGCGCGGGGCGTTCGTCACGGAGACAAGCGGGCTGGTAAAGCCGGCAGCATTGTAGACGTTGGCCTTCGGTACCTGGTTTGAAGAGCCGGTAAGGCCGTTCCACGAGTTCAAGGCGACATTGGTGGTGTTGTTGGCGTTGATCGTGGAGGTTTCCATCTCGCCGGATCCGGTTATGCTGCCCGTGTAAACGCCCTCGCCCGAAATGACCTGGCCGTAGGCGGTAAAGAGGATGCCCTTGGCGCGATTATGGATGGTCGAGTTGGCATTCTGCGTCCACGCACCCACTACGCCGCGAACGGCGCTCGCATAATAGACACGTGGATCTCCAACGTTCTGGTCGTTGGGCAGGATGTTGGAGTCGGGGTCGCCATCGATGTAGTAGATGACGCCTCCGAAGACGAACATGGTTCCGAAGGCCCTCGCGCTTGGCAGCGAGTTTGATGACGTGGTCCATGTTCCGAGCGTGCCGTTCGAATTGATGGGCGCGGAGTAGACCGTGTTGACG
Organism: Acidobacteriota bacterium; assembly: GCA_021846945.1. GTDB lineage: Bacteria > Acidobacteriota > Terriglobia > Terriglobales > Acidobacteriaceae > Telmatobacter. Next base: position 1,555 of record JAJZVZ010000022.1, read on the forward strand.
GGGACGCCGATGGTGCTGATGCCGCCGGCGACATACAGATAGCCGTTATGCACGGTGGCGCAAAGACCAAAGAGGGGCTGCGGCAATGTGCTGGTGAGCGCGGTCCATGTGCCGACCGCGCCAGTGGTGGCATCTACCGGAGCCATGTAAACGGTGTTGGTCCCGCCGGTGTCGGTTGAATTAATCTGCCCGCCTAGCACATAAATGTAGCGCTGGCCGAGGGGCACAGGAGAGTTGGTATTGTCGGCTTCAGTCATCGCATGATGCGCAAGCGCTGCGGGCAAAGGATTGGTGGTGATGGCTGTCCAACTGGCATTCGCCGAGTTGCCCAACGTGCCGTCCTGATTCAAGTTGATTGCGAAGACGGTGCTGGTGTTGGCAACCCCGTTAAAGCCACCGCTGACCACCGCGAAGGCGCTGGCAGTGGTCAATCCCGGCACGCCCACTGCGCCAAGTCCTGCCAGTGGCATGGGCAAAGGCACGGTGGTCGACCAGCTCATGGCGCTCGGATTGAAGCTCAAAGTCGGAACAAGGTTTACGGGGACGGAGTTGCTCGTACCCGCCGAGGTGGTGACCGTAACATTTACGGTACCGGGAGTGGTGAAGTTCGACGTGCCATTCCCCGCCGGCATCTGAGCCACGATTCCGGTGTCATTCCAGGCCGAAGCCGCCGGAGTCACATCGACCGAAATGCTCCCCTGAACGAAGGTCACTTTTCCGGGAGCGGACTGGAAGCCGCTGCCGTTGATCTCGATAGGGAGGTTTACGGGACTGGTAGGGGTGGTCGAGCTGTTGATGTTCTGGATTTGTGGCTGGGCAGGGGGTGTCGGGCTGCTGCCGCCTCCGCCACCACCGCAGCTGGCAAGGAATGTAACCCCGGCCATGAACGCGATCGGGCCGAGAGCTGTCAGAGATCGATGATGCCTCATCGCTTTGCGCTCCTGTCTGAGAACCAAGGTTTCGACGCTTCCCGCTTCTGTCATGCATCTTCCGTGATTTTGCAGATGGCCCGCTCCGCATTTCAGCCGCTCGTCGCGCCGCTGGAGAGATCAAACCCGGAGACGGGCTTGGTGTTTTCTCGCCTTGCATTGTGACTTATTACTAAAGTGTCTGCAAAGGAATTCGAAGGCAATGTGCAGCAGATTGTCACATTACGTATGTAATGAAGACATCACGTGTTGCGGGCTTTGGTTGTGCTGGCAGACCCTAGCTTTGCGCCGGCGATCTCTTCCAGGAGGGTCAAGGGGGCCGACCCGTGGGTGACGTTCGCTGCCGGATCTACGAAGAGTGTCTGTTCGAGGGTGTACTGGCCGGCGCGGATGGCGTAAGGCACGGTGTCAGTGTAGATCATCCAGCAGGATCCGGGCGCGAACTGCAGGGTCTCCTTTGGACAAGTGCGCTGGAACTGGGCATCGTGCTTCATTGCGTCGTGTAGTTCGAGCATGAACCGGTCATAGGGCGTGCGCTTCAACCACGGCGCCAGGCTCGTCAATCCGGTGGATTCAGCAAAGCGGCGGGCGGCGCGGATGGCGCGGCCTTCGCCCCGCGGCGTTGCCAGGATGGTGGGCCAAAAGGCTCCCAGAATGCGCGGAAACGGTTCGCCTGTCATCCAGTCACAGGTTTTGGCGGGATGAATGTTTGCGAAGAAGCGCAGGATGCGCCAGCCGCGCGCGGGGCGCGCGGGGAAGGCGTCGATCTGGAGCAGGTCGTTGCGGCGAGGCTGAGACCGCGTGTGGCCGGCTTCGCCGTTGGCTTTGAAGCTGGCGTAATCGATGCGCCAGCCGCGTTCGTAGGGAGTCAGAAAGCCGGACAGCAATCTAACGGCATTGGCAGAAAAGCGGTGCATGATCAAACGGAGCCGCTCGATTTCTTCGGAGGAAGACGCGTTGCGATCAGCTCCGCGCAGACGGTCGCGATAGGGATCGTAAAAGATGTCTTCATGGAACTTGCCCCCGGCCGGCTTTCGATTCAGCAGGAATTCGATGTCCGTCCTGGGAACGGGCAAGGGGCTTCGCGGAAAATAGAGAATCATCCCGGATTCGAGATACGCGCACCATCTCTCGGCCTGCTCGGGGCTTGCGGGCAAGCCATTGCTGAGCGCATGCGGGGGAATGGAATGTAGCGGCATAGGGGGACCGCCTCAATCCTGGTCTCTCAATTCCTCATCATAACGATGATTGCTACGCGCATAGAACCGTCATCGGGTGAATTTTGCGCGCAACCAGAGCACGCCGAAGAACGGAACCGCCACGATCAACACGACGACACCAGCCGGAAATCCGACGTACCGGTAGGTGTCGGCGTAGTTTACGTTGTGGCCAAGGATCCCGTTCCAAACCAGGAGCGAGAAGATGGCGATGCAGGTGGTTGCGAAAAAGGTGAAGAAAGCCGCGGCCAGCGAGAGCAGCAGGCTGGTGAAGATCCCAAAGCCCTCCAGCGGGAAGCCAAAGATCCGGCTGCCGCCGTGCGTTCCGGAATGTACGGATTGCATCATTGTTCCCGACCTCTGTCGTCTAGAATACAGATTCATGACTGGTACTGCACAAGTTGAGCTGTGGCACGCGGAAAAGGTCGCAACCCAGGTGAAGGTGATTGAGGCGCCGAACGGACTCCATTACGGGGCCTGGGGTGAAACCCGCATCTCCGAAGTCGATCTGGAGCGGCTGGTCGGTGCTGTGCCTGCCGCGCTCTCCGCCGCGTTAGGTCAGAGGGCCTATTATTTTGTTCCTCTTGCCATAGCGGACACCGGCGAGATCATGGTTGCGCCTTCCTATACGGTCGAGCTGGGCGACCGCGCCGTTTGCCATCGCAATGCGACTTTTGGCACCACGGAGGCGGTGTTTCTTTCAACCCGGCTGGTGGAGGACCGCTTTGGGCTGGCCTTTGAGTTTTTCATCAACGTCGCGCACAATTTTGTAGAGGCGGCCGGCGTGCCGGAGAGCTTCTGTGCGCTGGTGTGGTCGCAGGCTGAGGCTCAGGTGCGCGGCGAAACCAGCCAGGATGCATGGGAAACGCGGCGCCGCACCATGGACACGGTCAGCGGCCAGAAAGGCGTCGACGAGCGCGCCCGCAATGGCTTCTATGAGTCGGCGTTTTCGGATGCGCTGGCTGTCTATATGCTGTCGCTCGCCGTCGACTTCGATTACCATGACCTGCGCGAGCGCGAATACCCGCTGCTGGCCGCTCCGGCGCTGGCTGAGCGCCTGCGGCATGTGGCGGGGCTCTTCCCGGCCAATCCCGGATACGAATTTCAGATTCTCTACCGGCGTAGGGGATAAATGACTCGGCGAAGCTGTGCGCGGGCGCAGGCAAATGATCAGCCGTGGATTTCCTTGCTCGGCGCTTCAGGCCTTGTTGCGCCCTGGGCGCAGAACCACAGCTCGCCGGAGTTCCAGTCGAGGGCGGCATGGAGAAGGATGGCCGGCCAGAGCGATCCCGAGGCGAAGGCAAGGCACGCGAAGATGAGCCCGGCCAGCGCGGCGCGGGGAGTCTGGGCGAGGCCCAGGTAGATGTGACCGGCTCCGAAGATGAGCGAGCTGAGTACAATCGCGGCGATGGGGCCGAGCCATACGGCCAGGTACCAGATCAGGAAGCCGCGGAAGAGGATCTCTTCGCAGATGCCCGCGGTGGCGGAGACGATCCAGAAGACCTTGCGCTCGGCGCGGGTGTGAGGCAGCAGCGGCTCGGCACAGGCCATAGCCCGCCGGGCCCGCTCGATCGCCTCCGGACGCGCCAGCGTCCGCTCCCGCTGCCAGCGCAGGAAGCCGGCCAACAGCACCGCGACGGCAAGACCACTGGCAAGCCGAAGGAACGACGGATGGCCAAGCAGCATGCGCGACCAGGGTCGCCCGTTCACGATCCAGAAGACAAGCAGGCAGAGCGTCAATAGCCAGGTTTCGAGAATCACTCCGCGATAGAAGCGCAGCCGGATTCCCGCTTCGCCGGTAGCCAGGATGGCCAGGTAGCGCGGCCACATCCAGCGCCACTCGAAGACGGGAATGAGAAGCAGCACCGCGAAGAGGACGTGATCGAAGATTCCGTGTGTGCCTGCCACATTTTCCTCCTCGGCCGTTTCATCCTTGTTCAGGCTGCGTCCGGGCGCCCGTTGCCTTTCCGCCTGTCTGGGAGGCGTGACGGCGCAAGGACTACGGCTGCCGAAGTCAGCACGCCCTTACCCGTCTACGCATTCCCTGCCACGTACGCGATGCGACCTTCGCTGATGGTCCAGCGGACCTTGCCCTGCATCGTCCAGCCTTCGAAGGGAGTATTGCGAGACTTGGATTTGCCACTGGAGGCGTGATAGACCCACTCCGCCGCCGAATCAAAGATGACGACATCGGCGAAGCTGCCCGCGGTGAGGGTGCCCCGGTTTTTGAGGCCGAGCAAAGCGGCCGGCTGGGCGCTCATCAGGCTGAGTACGCGGCCCAGCGGCATCTTCCACTCCTTGTGGAGCCAGCGCAGCGCAAGACCCAGAGCGGTTTCGAGGCCGGTGATACCGTTGGGCGCGTTCTCGAACTCGACTTCTTTCTCGTGGGTGGCGTGCGGCGCATGGTCGGTGGCGATAGCGTCGACTACGCCGTCGAGGATGGCCTCGATCATGGCGTCCCGGTCAGCGGCTGAGCGCAGCGGCGGGTTCATCTTGGCGTGGGTGTTGTAGAAGCCGACATGCTCCTCGGTAAGCAGAAAGTGATGCGGCGCCACTTCGCAGGTCACGCGCAGACCGTTGCGGCGCGCCTGGCGCACGGCGGCGACCGCGGATGCCGTAGAGGTGTGGGCCACATGCAGATGGGCGCGCGCATCACGCAGTTCGGCGACCAGGCGGATGTCGCGCTCGACAAGACTGGACTCGGCCTCGGGCGGCATGCCGCGCAATCCCAGCTTGAAGGAGGCAGGGCCCAGGTTCATCGAGCAGCCCTGGGTAAGGCGCGTGTCCTCGGCGTGCTGGATGACGCTAAGACCTACGCGGGCCGCGGCAGCCAAAGCCTCGCGCATGGTGCCGTCTTTCAGGATGGGAGCGCCGTCATCAGTGATGGCAACGGCTCCGGCGGATTTGAGCGCCGCGTAGTCGTTGAGGGCTTCGCCCTTGGATCCGCGAGTGGCCGCGGCAATGGGAAAGACGCGTACCGCGGCTTCGCGCTCCGGCGCCTGCATCCAGCGGGTGATCTCAGGCGAGTCATTCACCGGCTTGGTATTGGGCATGGCGGCTACGGAGGTGAATCCGCCCGCCGCCGCCGCGGCCGTACCGGTGGCGATCGTCTCCTTGTAGCCCTGGCCCGGCTCGCGCAGGTGGACGTGAATGTCGATGAGACCCGGGGCCAGAACCAGGCCTGTGGCGTCGATCGTGTCCGCTTCAAAACCATTGTGGCCGTTGGTGACCTTCAGCTTGCCCGGGGCGGCAACCTCAGCCACGCGCCCCTCTTTGAGCAGAATGTCTTTGGGGGCATCGATGCCCGCTGCCGGATCAATCAGGTGTCCTCCGCGAATTACGAGAGCTTTCATAGGGAGTCTCCATTTGCTTGCGGCGCCACCAGCGCCCGCTCCACCACTGCCATGCGGATCGCAACTCCGTTCCGCACCTGCTCGAGAATCGCTGATTGCGGACCATCCGCCACGCCGGCCGTTACCTCCAGGCCGCGGATAATCGGACCTGGATGCAGAACCACGGCCGAAGGGGCTTGAGCAGCGAGCCGTTGCCCGGTGAGCTGGTAGCTCGCCTGGTAGTCCTCCAGATCCAGTTGCAGTCCGGCCAGCCGCTCGGCCTGGATGCGGAGCATCATGACGATCTGGGACTGGCGGAGAGCGCCTTCAAAGTCGCGCTCGATCTCGATGCCGGGCCCGGTCCTGGTGGCGGTGTCGGGCAGAAGCTCCTTGGGGCCGCAGAGCAGAACGCGCGCGCCCAGCCGCGGCAGCAGCAGCATGTTGGAGCGAGCCACACGGCTGTGCAGAATGTCGCCCACGATGCTGACCGTTACGCCGGCCAGGGTTTCGCTGGTCACCGCTTCCACGCCCGGCCGCAGATGCGCCAGAATGGTGCGCAGATCGAGCAGAGCCTGGGTAGGATGCTCGTGCATGCCATCGCCGGCGTTGAGCACGGGAAGGTGAGTTGCGGCCTCGAGCAGCCAGGGCGCTCCGGACGAGTTGTGGCGCAGGATGATGGCTTCTGCGCCGAGGGCGCGCAGGGTTAGGCCGGTGTCTTTGAGCGACTCGCCCTTCTCGATGCTTGAAGAGAGGCTGGAGACGAGCGTAGTGTCAGCGCCGAGCGCCTTGGCTGCCAGTTCGAAGCTGGTGCGCGTACGGGTCGAAGACTCATAGAAGAGCAGGGCCACGCGCCGCTTGGCAAGAATACAGTTGCGGGCAAGCGGGTCCTCGCATTCAAGCGCCGTGGCCCGGGCAAGCAATCCGCCCACTTCCTCAAGACTCAAGTCCTGAACGGAGAGCAGAGATCCGGGATGGTATGGGAAAGGCGAAAGCGGCGGAGGTGGAGTGTGAAGCTGGCGTCGGACGGTGGTGGCAGTTGTGTTCATAGGGATCCAGTCCCGTTTGGAGTGATGGAAGGAGCCTCGCGGCTCTGGCAACGGGCGCACGGGGAGACACGCCCCCGGTAAAGGAATCTGGCTAGTCTATCCGCTCGACGAGGAGCACCTGCTCGCTGTCGTCGACCTCGCGGAACTTCACTTCAATGATCTCCCTGCTGCTGGTCGGCACATACCTGCCCACATAAGTAGCCTCGATCGGCAGTTCGCGGTGGCCGCGGTCGATGAGCACGGCCAGTTGCACGCGCCGTGGCCTGCCGTGGGCAAAGAGCGCGTCCAGCGCGGCGCGGATGGTGCGGCCGGTGTAAAGAACGTCGTCGCAGAGCACCACGTCCCGCCCGTTGACATCAAAGCCAATGGCTCCCGGAGCCACCATCGGACGGACATCCTGGGTGGAGAGATCGTCACGGTAGAGCCTGACGTCAAGTACACCTGTATCGACGGGGTGCTTCTCGATTTCCGAGATCAGCCTGCCCAGCCGTTCCGCAAGTGGAATGCCGCGGCGTTTGATTCCGACCAGCGCCAGGTCCTCGCTGCCGTTGCTCTTTTCGACAATCTCGTGGGCAAGCCGCACGAGGGTACGCTCAATCTCCGAACCGGACATTAACCGGCTTTTGAATCGCACAGCGGATTCGTTTACGGCTTCGCTCATGAAAAGGTCTCTCGCCGGATAATACGAGGGTTGACGTTTCAGGGCAAGTCGAGGGGAAGGCGAAACTAGAAGAAAAGACGAATAAAGCGCCAAAAATGAAGCGCTTCAGCAAAGAGGAATCGCCGGCTTTTCTAGACTTCCGGACGCCGCGTGCGTGCCAGCAACCTGGCGCCCAGGGCGCCGCCGACCACGGCAAAGAGGAGCAGGACAATTCCGAGAAAGGCCATGGCGCCGAGCACCCAGCCGGCGCGTCCTTCCGGGGAGAGCAGCCACGACTTGGTCAATTCGACGGTGTGGGAGTCGATGCCCATCGATGCCCATTGCCGGCTCATATCCTGGCCTACGAAATTCTGCCAGAAGTTGTCGAAGATCTGGCCCTGGTGCAGGACAAAGCGCAGCAGGAAGAGGGTGACGCCCGTGGCGGCGACGGCTGTCCATCCGCCGAGAACTCCGGTGACCAGGCCGATACGCGCCCCGGCGCCGGTGGTAATCCAGGGCGTCTGCTGGCCGCGCACGTAGAGTACGACCGCCCAGGCGCTGGCCGCGGACATGAGAATCAGCCCAAAGATGCCGACGGGGGAAAAGAGGGAACAGAGAAATCCTGCGGGAACGCCGAGGATGGCCGCGAACCGCAGAGCCAGCTTCCAGTCGACGTTGTCAGCATTAGGCGCACGCTCGTTCCACGGCTCGGGCTGGCCCGAGGCATCGGAGTCGTCTGCCGTATAGACAAGCTGTGGCAGGCCACAAATCGGGCAGAAACTGTTCTCCACGTGGACAGTCTGGTGGCAGCGGGTGCATGTTACTTCCATACGATTAAAAGCCTATAGCATTTGGGCGCGGGCGCGGTACCGGCAAAATCAGGAACTGGAAAGCGGCTGCCCGAGCTTGGCCTGGACGATGGCCTCGGCTGCCCTCACCACTTCTTCCAGGGTCATGTGGGTTGAGTCGAGGAGAACCGCATCGGGAGCCGGACGGAGCGGCGAGTCGGGGCGATTGCGGTCCCGTTCGTCGCGCGCGCGCAGATTGCGGATAACCTCTTCCGGCTGCGTGGCCTGATCTCCGCGCTGGCCGAGCTGGTCGTACCGGCGCAGTCCACGAACCTCGGGCGCGGCATCCAGGAAGATTTTCACTGAAGCATGAGGAAAGACGACAGTGCCGATGTCTCGGCCCTCCATGACTACCCCTCCCGTCGCGCCCATTTCCTGTTGCAGGCGTACCATCCAGACGCGTATCGCCGGGAAGACGCTTACCCGGGAGGCGGCGTCGGTCACTATCTGGTTGCGGATGAGTCCAGTTACGTCTTCGCCGTCGAGCAGGACGCGGTTTTCGTCTTCGCCGGGCTCCAGGCAGATGGTGGTTTCGGCGGCAAGATCTTCCAGAGCCTTACTCTCGTCCAAGGGCACTGCGAAGCGGAGAGCTTTCAGGGCAAAGGCACGGTACATGGCTCCTGTCTCAAGATTCAGGAGGCCAAAATGCCGGGCCAGATGGCGGGCCACCGTGCTCTTGCCAGCGCCGGCGGGCCCGTCAATGGCGACAATCGCATTTGGTTCGCAACTCGACGAGGACAAAGGGTGTTCGTCTCCCAATCACCCGCGCTTTTTCGCTCCCTGCCTGGAGGGAGCGGTAAAGCCATACCGTTTGCTGTTTCCGGCTTTGGCGCTCGCCGCTAGGGCCGGCTTGCGGACAGCGTGTGCCGAGCGCCCTTCCTTACCGTTCCGGGGAAGGCTGCCGCTGCGTCCCATCGTGCCGGACTTGCCTGTGCCGGTCGAGGCGCTCGCGCGCCCATTCCGCTGCCCCCAGGCTGTCGTGGAGGATTTTGCGATGCGTGCGCCGGAGGCTCGGCTGGACGGACGCGAACCATTGCCATCAGGTCGTGCTCCGTTGCCGGCGCCGGTCGCGTGATGGGCTCCATTGTGCTTTCCATTCGTGCTCTTGGAGGCGCCCTGGTTCCAGCGCGCGGCCGACTGCGATCGGGAGGCGGCCGCGTGTTTGCCGGCATTGCGGCCCTCCGTTCCGGAGCGCCGCGCCGGACGGCTGCTCGAAGAGCTCTGCCCCGGCTTGCGGTCCCGCGCATGCGAGGACGTGCGGGCAAAGTGAGGCCGAGCGTTGGCTGCTTTTGCGCCTGCCGCCGGCTTTCTGGCAGCTTGCGCGTGAGCGGTGTGCGTTTCTTCGGATTTGTGCGCGGCGGCTGGAGCCGGTTCGGCTGCCTGCGTTGGATGCTGCTCTACAGGCGCCGGCTCTTCCTCATGATGGCGGTGCTCGTACTCACGTTCATAGGAGTGGAGGAAATACGGCGAAGCCGACATGGCCGCGCTGGCATAAATCGTCGGAGGAGGCGTGAATTCCGGCAATGTCCCCGCCACATAGAAATGCGGGGCATGCCCCATCGAGATGGTGTGTACCTGGCGGGTGGCCACCAGGCCGCGGAGCACCTCACGCACCTTGCTGCGTGCCGTGAGGGGAGCAAGGAATATCTCGACCTCTTCCATGCTGGCCGCTATGACGGCCTGCAAATAGATCGAGGCAAGCACTGAAATCGCCGTGACTTGCGAGGTAGAGGCGCCTTCGGCGATGGCCCTTTGGAAGCGTTGCCGCAGAAGCTGCCAGCGCATGGGCTGGCCCGGCGCATCAACCACGGGAATGATGCGCAACTGCTGCCAGAGTTCCGTGATGGCGCGGAGGACGGCCCCCTCGGTGACTTCACGGCCAAGCGCATGGCGCAGTTCACCGATCGTGGCTTCACCTGCTTCCAGTTGCTTGTAGGTCTGGATGGCGAGAGGCGACACCTGGCGTGAGCCGGTCAGTTGCGGGCTGCGGCGCCAGTCGCGGTCTCCACGAAGGGCGTATACGTAAGGCAGAACCCAGCTTGCCACGATGAAGTCGGGCTGTTCACTCGGCTGACCCAGCAGGTTCAAGCGAACCGCAATGTCACTACGCTCCAGGCGCACCAGCAGATCTTCAGCCTGCCCGATCTGCCTGGCATCCGGATTCGGATTCCGATGTCCCGCCACGGCCTCAACGAAGGAAGGCGTAATCGATGAAGAAAACTGGCGCCGCGGCAGGAAGAGACACAAACCCGTCTCCTCGATCCACGTCCGGGCATCCTCCAGGGTCGAGGTCCCATGTCCGTTCTGGCGCATTCTCTCAGCACGCGATGCTTCCAATTGCTCTGATGTCAAAGAAAAATCCTCACTTCCACGCTGGCGCTGCGGCAAATTCGAGTCTAGTGCTCGTGTGCTGTACGCGGCTACCGCTGCACGCCGCGACGAGCCGCTCCGCCTTAAGTCGCTTTCGGTTCGGGATACATCATCCCCAGCTTTGCTAAAGCGCCGGGCTACCCGTGCTCCTGAGAGCGCGAGAGCCACCTCCAGAATATTCTAAACGCGGTGAAACGCCCGTTGGATCTCTCTCCAAGAATACAACAAAGCGATTGGACGTCCATGCGGGCAGCTTGTCGGATGTTGCGTTTTCGCAAGCTCCAACAATAGCCATTCCATACGTACCGGGTCAAGAGGCGTGTTGACTTTAATCGCGGAGTGGCAGGCGATGGAGGCGGCAATGCGTGTGCGCAGAGCGGTAAGCTCATCATTCCGCGACACTTCCCCGGAATCTGCACTAGACTGTTCGATAATTTCGCCGAGCGTGCGCTCCAGCGCCTGACCCTCCAGCCCTACCGGCGCCGCCTTTACTGCGAGAGTCTGCGGCCCAAAAGGCTCCACTTCGAAACCACTCCGCTCCAGCTCCCCGGAGATGCGGGCAAAGACAACCATCTGGTCCGGCTTGAGATCCACCAGCAGGGGCATGAGGAGCCGCTGGCGCTGGACTTTTTCCACCTGGCGATCGCGCAGAATCTTCTCGAATAGCACGCGCTCGTGCGCCACATGCTGGTCGATGATCCAGAGGCCGTCGTCGCCGGAGGCCAGAATGAAGGACTCACGCAACTGGCCCAGTGGCTTGAGCGCCGCCAGGTGATTCAGGTTGGTGGTGACCTGTTCGGCTTCGACATCGGCTGCTTCGCGTTGGAGAGATTCTACCTTCTCGGTTGAATCAGCATGACTTACACCACAGCTCTCCGGCGCATGCGGCCGGAAGAGGGCGGCGGCAGCCTCGCCCCAGGCTTGGCGGTCGAAGCTCCCGGGTTGCAAGGCGCGGGCGTCAAAGGGGAGCTTGCCGGGGACGGGAGACGGCTGACGTGGCGTGAGTTGGAAGGGCCCGGCATGGGTGTCTGCCGCGAGCGCGCCTAGATCAGAGTCCGGCAAGGGAGCGGCGGCTCCGGCGTCGGGAGAGCCCGGCAGCGGGGAGATGGCCGGGGGCATCAACGATGGGCTGGCTGAGGGCGCGGCATCCAGCGCGGCAAGAAATCCGGCGGCGGGACGCGCCCGGATGAGGGCCGCGCGCAGGCTGTCGCGCACGAAATCGTGGACCTGAGACTGCTGCCGGAAGCGAACTTCGGTTTTGGCGGGGTGAACGTTGACATCCACCTCCTCGGCCGGCATTTCGAGGAAGAGCAGCACGACGGGAAAGCTGGTCGGCGGAATGACGTTGCGGTAGGCCTCGGTGATCGCGTGCAGAAGCAGACGGTCACGGATAAGGCGCTTGTTGACAAAGAGATAGATGGAGTTGCGGTTGAGCTTTTGCAGCTCCGGTTTGGAGTAGAAACCGCTAAGGCGCAAGGCGCCCGGAGCGCGCACCGGCTCGTCAGGATCCTGCTTCCATGGCGGTGGGGCGGGCAGCCCGGAGCGTTCCAAAGGAGATTCGGCCGCGACCGGAAGCAGCTGCGATAGCGTGTCCTTGCCGAAGATCTGGAAGATTCTCTCCGCCGCGCGGGTGACCGGGGGCGCGGAGACGACGGTATGGCTGGCCGAGAGCAGCTCGAAGTGCTTTTCGGGATAGACGAGCGCGTAATGGGTGACGAGGGCGGTGACGTGGGCCAACTCAGTCGATTCGGCGCGGAGGAATTTGCGGCGGGCGGGGGTGTTGAAGAAGAGATCGGCCACGGCGATGGTGGTTCCACGTGGCAGGGCGGCGTCTTCCACGCGCAGGATCTTTCCCCCGGCGATTTCGAGGCGGGTTCCGGCGCCTTCTTCGCCGGTTGCCGTCTCCAGTGTGACTCGCGCGACCGAGGCGATGGAGGGCAGGGCCTCACCGCGAAAGCCCAGGGTAGCAATGGCGAGCAGGTCATCGGCGGTTCGGAGCTTGGAGGTGGCGTGGCGCTCAAAGGCGAGCAGCGCGTCATCGCGGTTCATGCCCTGGCCGTCGTCGGCAATGCGGATGAGCCGCCGGCCGCCAGCCTCAACCTCGACGCGGATGCGGTTGGCGCCCGCGTCCAGCGCATTTTCCAGCAGTTCCTTGACCACGGAGGCAGGACGATCCACCACCTCGCCGGCGGCGATCTGGTTGGCGACCTGGTCGGAGAGAATGCGGATGCGGCCCATAAGGTTTCAGGGTAACGCAAGCAGTGGTCCGTGAGCAGCAACCTGATGCCCGCGATGAGAGTTACCGCCCTGGAGGGAACGACGCCGGGAAGAGCGGCCTTGGCAAAAGCGCGGGCGTCTTCAAGTGCAAATCCGATTCAATGGGCTGTTGCAGCCGGGGGTATGTTGATGCGGAAAGCGAAGTTCAGAACAGGTATTGCGAAGCATCCTCCCACAGTTGCTGCGTAAGGATTTGCGCCGGTTGCGGCTGTGCGAAGTGAGCAGCCTGGCCGGCCCACATCTTCATTCTTTCCACGTCTCCATGCAGTACCGCATCGTCGCGCATGGGGCGCGTGAAACCACGCTGGATGGGAAACGGGGCTGGCGCCGGAGCGCCCGGCGAGGCAGCAGCCTCAACGTAGCGCGTGGAGATGCTTCTTCCAGAGCGGCCGGTAAAGGCGCGCGTGATTCTGGTCTGGTGGCCATAGGTGTGGCTAAGCCGCTCCGCATAGCCAGGGTGCAACTGCGCTTCAGGGCAGCGCAGAAAGCCGGTACCGATCTGCACGGCACTGGCACCGAGAATCAGGGCCGCCGCGATCGCCCGCCCATCGGAGATGCCGCCTGCCGCGATGACGGGCACGGATACGGTATCGACAACCTGCGGCAGCAGAGCGATCAATCCAACCATCTGCCTTTCAGCATCTTCAGCGTGGAAAGCGCCGCGGTGGCCGCCGGCTTCCATGCCCTGGGCAACGATTGCATCTGCCCCCGCAGCTTCGGCGGCCCGCGCTTCTTCGACGGTTGTGGCAGTCGCGAACCACAGAATTCCGCGCGCCTTCATCTCCGAGATGAAGGCGGACTCATAAAGGCCCATAATCGAGGAGATCACCTTGGGGCGCACCGCGAGCAGGGTCTGGCATTGCGCCTCGAAATCAGGCAAAACAGCCTCGCCCATTTCTTCCGTAACGGCCGGTCCCCATGCCGACAAAAAATCCCGCTGGCGATCTTCCGCTTCCGCATTCCGGATGGCCGGTGGATCCGGTATCCAGAGGTTCATTTGGAATTCGCCCTGACATTGCCGGCGAAACTCATCTGCCCATGCCAGGATGGAGTTCGGATTCATGTAGAGCGCGCCGCAGGCTCCCAGGCCGCCAGCGTTGGCGACGGCAATCGACAGCGACGGAGGACAGGCGCCCGCCATCGGCGCAAGCAGGATGGGAAGCTGAATTTCCAGCCGCGCTTGAAAGGCTTCTACCCGCGCGAGCGGGCGCGAAAAAACACTGGTGCTCATGAGTCCGACTCCAACCACCAGCCCTCGGGTCACCGAATGCTGGAACGTCTAGCTGGATGGTTTGATGGCTCTTCGCTGATTTGAGATTCTTCCTGGCACTGGACAGATTGCCGCAACCGGTGCGGCGCCAGGAGATTTGAATTCTCTCCTGCAGGCGACAGCCGGGCCGATGCGCTTGAAGTAAGGCACGTGTCGCAGTAACTACCAGCATCCTTGCAGCAGGCCATATCCATCTCCGGTTCAGGAGGATGCGATCTATTGGCTCAGGCCGGAAGAAGGGCCGCCAGACAGGTTAAGGCGGCCACCGTGAAGGAGGATCGCCAGGGCCTGCTTCGACCTGCGGATATAGTTTCCTTGCTTGTCCGGCGTTTTGTTGTTATGAGCGGAGTCGATCATGGGCACGATCTCTTTGGGCCCCGCCAGTTGATTGAAGACAGTCCAGAGGCCGGCGGGTGGGGCGGTGGTGTCGATGAAGCCTACGGCGAGGATCGTGGGAGCCTTGATATGCGAGGCGAAATTGACGGGATCGAAGTAACGTGAGGTCTCCATGACTTGCGGATCATCCGAGGGCCAGTAGGGATAGCCTGCTTTGCGGCCGTGGAGATTGCCATTGGTGTCAGCGCCGGAAGGCTCATCGACGATGACAGCGGTGATGTGCTTCCGGTTGAGTCCAGCGGTAACGAGGCTCTGCTGACCGCCCATGCTGGTGCCCATGAGCACGATCGTCTTTCCATCCCAGTCCGGGCGGCTGCGGATGTATTCAACGGCGCGTGTGTCGCGCAGATACATGTCGAGAAAGTAGGACTGATTGCGGTCGTGATTTCCGATGGTGAAGTAATTGGTGGGGACACCGGTGGCTTGCGTGGGCGGCAGGTCGTGCGAATCCACGTCGAAGGTGAGCCAGCCCTCGGCGGCGTGCTTCACGGACTCAGCCGGCTTTAACGCATAGACGCCGGCATATTGATACAGGATGAGCGCAGGATATTTGCCGGGCTTCACGGGCCTGGCGAGATAACCCTGCACATGCGAGTCAACGCTGCGGAGCTTGACGGTGTAGAGATCGACGGCGGGATCGCCGCTGCTGACCGGCGTGAGTTGCGGATCGATGGGAATGCGTCTGAGGAGCTTGAGCTTGCTGCGCCAGAAGGCGTCGAAGTCGGCGGGGCGCGGCACCGAGGGCTTGAGGAGCGTGGGAGCAATGGCCGCGCCCAGGATGGCTTCAGGAACAGGGCGCGCCGATTGCTTGTTGCTGGTGGTATCAGCGGCTGCAGCGGAGGGGCAGCCGGCCTCGACTTCCACATAGAGCATCGCCGGCTCGTTGACCTGAGCTTCGATTTTTGCCGAGCCTGAAGTGAGATCGAGTTGGCCAGTTTTGATGATGGCCTGGTTATTTTCCTTGACGGTGTAGTCGTAGTGCAGACAGGCGGCGCCTGGCGTCGTGACGACGTTCCAGCCCGCCACTTCGCCCCGGTTGTAGATGCCGCTTGAATGGAACGGAACAAACCTCAGCTGATGTTGCGCGGAGGCGAAAAGCGAAGCCGGGATTACAACCAGAACAATCAGGACACCGCGGGCAGCGGCCTGGAATGATTTGAGAAACATGAAGCCTCCATTAAAAAATATGCGCAACCGCCGGAATATATCTGATTGCGGGAGCGGCAGGCAAGCGATTGCGCCCTCATTTCTTTGCAGGAATGAAACACTTATGCGCGGAAATATTCATTATTCCTTGATTCTCCATTAACTCGCGTCGATGAAAGTATCTTTGTCTGCCGCAGTCCGCGTGAGCGATAGGCGGGTATGTCTGTATTTGCCTGTGGGAACTCTTCCCAAAACACCCCATTGCTCCTGCACCAAAAGGATCGATTTCGTACGCAAACACTGAGAGATGGAGGTCCGTTGAATGTTGCGCAAGTGGATGATCTGTGCCTGTATTGTGATGTTGGCATGTTGTGAGGCGTTTGCCGCGGGTAGTCAGATCCAGGGAAAAGCAGTTGACGCTTCGGGAGCTGCAATTCCGGGCGCGTCGGTCTCTGTGACCGATCTGACAACCAACCAAGTAATCCACGCGACGACCGGCAAAGAAGGCCGGTTTGTCCTGATGAATGTTCCTGCCGACCCGCAGCTCATCACTATCAAGAAGTCGGGATTCCAGCCGTTCACCCAGCGGGTCTCGCTGGCGGCGCAGTCCTCTTCCACCATCGAAGCCGTTCTGAGCGTGTCCACGTTGTCGCAGAGTGTCGTGGTTCGCGGCACCGTGAATCCCGAGGCCAAGCCTGTGCCCAGCCGTGAAGACGTCATGCTCACGCCCGATACGCTTCGTGTGCTTGACCGGAAGCAGTTAGATGCCGGAGGTCCGCTGGCGGGCGGCGCGCAAATGATTCAGTCCACTCCGGGCGCGAATGTCATTGGCTACGGAGAGACCGGCAGTACAAAGTATTCCGTCATGCTCAACGGAATCCAGCAGGGCTATGCGGGCGAAGCATCAAGCTTCACCGCGCCGGGCTCGCTGGGTATTACCTTTGACGGCGTTCCGGTTGACGACCCGGCAACTGGCCTGTGGCAATCGGCAACCATGCCGCAGAACCTGGTCATGCAGGATCTTTCGGTGACCTACGGTCCCGGACAGCCGATGAACCGCTGGTATAACAGCGTTGGCGGATCAGTGGAGTTCACGCCCATTCAGCCGACGGAAGGCCGCCACCTGAGCGTTGCCCTCACGGATGGGCCGTGGGGCCAGCAGAATTTCGCGTTTGTGGGCAATACGGGCAACTTCCGCGGATGGTCAACTGTGGTTGGCGGCGGGCTGGGACGGGGTGACAGTTACCGCCAGGCTCCGGACGGCTTCGGCAACCCTGCCAGGAACGGGTCGGCGTTTGGCAAGACCATCAAGACATTCTCCGCGGGCAGCATTGTGCTCGGCGTTTTCTACGCGAAGGCCGGCGGCTACCGCCCCACCGTGATTCCCACCACGGACGTGGGCCTTGTGGAACCGAACGGCGCGCACTTCAGCGAAGCGACCAGTGGATTTTTCAGCGCGCTGCCGTACAACGCCTATAACAAGTACGACACGAATGAAATGTTCCTGGCCTACGGGCGCGAGAACCTTTTCCTGAGCAAAATCAGTACCCTCGAGAATTTGACCTGGTATAACCACATTCGCCGTTTTCACCGGCGCAATAACGATGCTCTCAGCGGGGGCCCACAGGTGGACGAGTGGAACAATCCGCACAGCGACATGTTTGGCGACCAGATCGGGCTGTCTGAAGTTCTTCCCTACAATACGATCAATTTCGGCGGCTATCTCCTTCATGAGATCTACAACACGCGTAATCTTTTCTATAATCCCGCCGACGGAAGCAGCGGCGCCAATCAAGTGGTCGGCATAGGATCGAAGTTCCGCTCGGGCTACTTCCAGCAGGACAACGTGGCCTTTTTCGCTCAGGATGATTTCCACCCGGTCCCGCGCGTTCACATCATTCCCGGCGTGCGCGTGGTTGGGTTCGGCACCAGTTATAGCGACCAGGCGCAGCGTGATTTTACCTTTGCTCCCGGCGTCGTCATATCCTCCCACTGCGCGTTATACCCATCCGGCAAGACCGATCCTTACAACAATGTCTTCGGACCTAACCCCAATGCAACCGATCAGGGCTCTCTGTGTGGCGGGCACGAAAGCCGCTCGGCCGTTGAACCTTCAATTGACGCTTCCGTGATGCCGTATGACTGGTTGACGCTCTACGGCGGTTATGACGTGACCTACCGCTCACCCGCCCTGGGCGGCGGCGGCGGAATGTTCCAGGCCGTGGATCCCGCCTACTACACGCTGGCGAAAGGCGCCTACGCACAAGGCGGCGCCAAGGTCCATTTCCTGAAGTCGCGAGCCCTCGGGAATTTCATTGCAGGGGTTGATTACTTCCATCTGGCTTACACAAAACAGGAAATCGACTTCGAAACCGCGACCGGATTAGAGGAGTCCGGCGGCGGCAACTCCGCTTACCATTGCGTTGACCTCTTCCTTGACGCGGATCCCATCAGCAATCTTCATTACTTCCTCAATTTCGGGGGGACAGCAGCGGATTTTTCGACCTATATCCAGGGAGGGCCGAGCTTGGCCGAGTGCAATGCACTGCAGCTGACGTGTATCTCCTATAGCAACCTTCCCGTGTCTTATGTCCCGAATGTAACGCTGAATACAGGTGTCTACTACGGAATCCAACACAATAACCACGAAATTCTCGAGCCGCGCTTCTGGATTGAGACCACCGGCTCGCAACACCTCTGGTCGAATAATGGCATTGCCAATACCGGGATCGCCGGCCCGACCACGCAGACCATGCCGTCCTACACCACGGTGAACCTTTCCTTTACCGCGCCCATCAGCTTCGAAAAGCAGTCGTTCAATCTGCAGGTCGATATGATGAATCTCGCGAATTCGCAATACAACGAATATGAGTACATCTCCAGCGGCGGCTACTTTCAGCCGCTTTTCCCGGGGAATTCAGCTCCAAGTAATTACATCAACGCCTTTCCGGGAGCTCCACGCACGATCTACGGCACGATCACCTATCAGTTCTGATTGTGCGGATCATAGCCCGGAGTGGTGCGTTCCTGCCGCTCCGGGAATATCCATTCGAGCGCGCCCACTGATACTCTTGTGCTCTTACGTTGGGATCGTTTCCGATCACGATTTCTTTGACCACGAGCCGTACGATTCGTTGGCGCTCGCATTGAGCGTATCAGCGACGCTGCGCAGGCGGGCGAGGGAGGCTGTTAAGGTCTCGGCGAGGCGCAGGCATGCAACCCGGCCAGCGGCCTAATTGGCGATCGCCTGCAGTTTCGTGCGGGCCGCGCGTTCGCGTTGCCGCAGCACCGGCATGCGTTCGCGCAACTGTTCGATCGACACTAGGCCTTCCTGATGAACGTTGAGTAGCCTTTCGATGCCCTTGCCCAGATGGGGCAATTCTCTTTGCAGGCTCTGCTCGCGTTTGTTGGTCGGATCGGAGGCGCGCGCGGCCGCCAGCCGACGATCGAGTTCCTGATAGATCAAGACAGGATCTTCCAGCAGTCGGACCACTTCGCTCCAGACAATCTGATAAAGGAAGCCTCGTCGGACCACGCGGCGGTGATCGCGCAGGAGCGCGGGATAGAAATCGCGCTGGGCGTTGCTGGCGTCGAAGTCGATTTGCAAGGCAGTGAGCAAGGCGGAAAGGGTGTCGAGGACAAGATGGACGACGGCGGGTTCAAGCGCGGGGTCGATGGGCCCTGGGCCTCAATGCGGATAACGGAGATGCGGTTGATGCCGGCAGGATAGGCGCAGAGCTGGCGACGGGGAACGAGAGCAATGGTGCGGCGCAGCAGGAAGGTTCGGTCAGGAGCGGCGAAAGCGCGGTGGCGCCGGCACTCATTAGGCCCGCGGCTGAAGCGCCGCTCTTCCACGTACTTCGATTTACTCATGGCGATCAGCGGTCAGCGATCATTGCTCGCGCGTGTGCCGGGTTCAGGCAGCGCCATTCGACGTCGCCCGGGCGCGGCTGCGAAGCGTCGGGGGCATGTCCCAAAAAGTGTTATTGCCGGGCATATGTGATGGCGTGCTTTCTTGGAGGGTGCGGGTATTTTGAGCTCGCATGGCATGATCCGCACTTTTCCCTGAGAGCAGGCTGCGGCTGGGTGATGATCCCCGGATTCGGAGCCAGCCTGGGCCTTGTGAGCAAAGGCACGCTTATCGATGCGCTGTCCCTCTGCCATTGCCGATGAGTCGGGCCGGCTGCTGGCCCTGGCTGAATACGGACTGGACGAAGAGAAGGTCCTGCCCGATCTGGAACCCGTGGTGCACATTGCGGCGCGCATGCTGGACATGCCAGTGGCGGCGATCAACATGATTGGCAGCGACCACGTCTTCTTTGCCGCCAGCGTGGGCATCGGGGAATGCGATATGCGGCGGGATGTGTCCTTTTGCGCGCATGCGATCACCCAGAACGACGTAATGGTGGTGCTGGACGCGAAGCTGGATGCGCGATTCCACGACAATCCTCTGGTAACCGGAACGGCGGGAATCCGATTCTATGCGGGGATTCCGCTGCATTCGCCCTCGGGCCATGCCCTGGGGGCGCTGTGCGTGATTGATTCTCGCCCCCACTCGGTGTTTTCGCAGCAGGATTGCGAACGCCTGAAAGATCTGGCTCGCCTGGCCAGCGACAAACTGGAACTGCGCCGGCTGGAGAATGCGCGGGAGGGCAGCGGGTTCCGGTTCGAGGAGATCGCATGGACCTCGCCGGCGCCGATTGTTTGTTTCGACGAGGAACGGAACATTACATTCTGGAATGCGGCGGCGGAATCGATGTTCGGCTATACGGCCTCGGAAATGGTGGGGAAACCGCTGAGCGCGCTGCTGGCAATGAGCCACGGTCCGTTGGCAGCGATGATCGGCGACCTGATCAGAACGGGGCAGCCGGCTACCAGCGGCAGCGTGGGTGAGGCGGTGGGCCTTCGCAAGGAGGGCAGCGCACTGCCGATGGAGATCGCGCTGTTTAGCTGGACGCAGGCAGGGCAGAAGCGATTTGGGGCACTGCTGGCAGACATTACGGAGCGACGGCAGCAGGAGGATGAACTGTACCGGCTGGCAAATTTCGACGCGCTCACCGGAGTTGCCAACCGCAGCCTGTTGCAGCGGCGCATTACAGAAGAACTGGCGACAGGCGCGCCGGTGTCGGTTATCGCCATCGATCTGGACAATTTCAAGGACATTAATGACACACTGGGCATCTCGGCGGGCGACCGGGTGCTGTCCACTCTGGCCGGGCGGATGCAACGGTGCATCCGGCCCATTGATACGCTGGCGAGGACGGGGGGCGATGAGTTTGCAATTCTGCTGCCGCAGGTGGGAGACGCACTGCGTTCGTTCTCGGTGGCCGAGTCGGTGATTGCCGCGGTGGCCAAGCCGATTGAGGTGGAGGGGCAGGAAGTCCGCGTGGCGGCCAGCTGCGGGATTGCTTTCTCGCCGGCGCATGGCCAGGAGACCGAGGAACTGCTGGGCAACGCCGACCTGGCGCTCTATCAGGCAAAGACACTAGGCGGTAGCCGCTCGTTTGTGTTTGTTCCCTCGCTGCGCATGGAAGCGATCGAACGGCGCAAATACCAGGCGGAGCTGCACCACGCAGTGGAGGCGAGGGAATTCGAGCTCTACTACCAGCCGCAGGTGCGGATCAGTGACGGAGCAATCGTCGGCGCCGAAGCGCTGCTGCGCTGGAACCATCCCCAGCGTGGACTGCTGCGGCCCGGAGCATTCCTGCGGGTGCTGGAAGGCGGGCCGCAGGTCCTTCCGGTAGGGGACTGGGCTCTGGAGGCAGCCTGCCAACAGGTAGCGCAGTGGCGCGGGGGCGATGCGCCGGGGTTGCGGATCGGGGTGAATTTGTTCAGTGAGCAATTCCATCGGAACGACCTCGAAGAGCGAGTAGCACGCACACTCGAGCGGTATCAGCTACCTGCGGAAGCGCTGGAGCTGGAGATCACCGAGAACATCATCCTGGATGGGAATGAACTGATCCTGAAGCCGCTGGAGAAACTGCGGGCGATAGGCGTGTGCATCGCCTTCGACGACTTCGGAACGGGCTATGCGTCGCTTAGCCTGCTGAAGAATTATCCGCTCACGCGGATCAAGGTGGACCAGAGCTTCGTCTGCAACATGTGCGTGTCGCGGCGGGACGAGGCGACGGTGGCAGCGGCGATCGAACTGGCGCGGATTTACGATCTGGACGTGATCGCAGAAGGCGTGGAAACACGCGAGCAGTTCGACAAGCTCATGGAACTGCGCTGTGACGAGGTGCAGGGATACCTGTTCGGCAAGCCGATGCCGATGGCCGCGTTCACCGCTGCCCTGCGGCGGCAGGCGATGAGGCCAGCGCCTCAAGCCATGCAAGCCTGAGTTTTCAGTTATTCGCGTCAGGCCTTCCCGTTGGTGTTGTCTTGTGAGGCGGTTTCCGAATCGACAAAGCAATCTGGTACGGCGTTTACAGAAAATCCAGCACATTTCCCCACGACCCAAAGCCGGATGCCGTGTCTAATGAACCAATAGCCGAGGCTCGTAGCGGGCGCATTCCCCCTTCAGGAAATCACGATGCAGACTCAATGGATCCGCTCTGCTATGCTCTATCCTTGACGGCGCTTCCGCTGGAGTGCCGCGCTCGCGACGCTGACCTCAGCAATCAGGGAGGTAGAAGTGAAGAAGTATTTTTTCCTAAGCCTGGCGATCTCTGCCGCACTCTGCGCGTCCGCTTTCGCTGCCCTCAAAACTGGTGACCGAGCGCCTGATTTTTCGGCCCGCGCATCCCTTGCGGGCAAGGATTTCAATTTCTCACTGCAGGCTGCGTTGAAGAAGGGCCCGGTGGTCGTCTATTTTTATCCCTCTGCCTACACCGGAGGCTGCGATCTGGAAGCCCACACGTTTGCCCAGGAGAAAAGCAAATTTACCGCTGCCGGTGCAACCATTATTGGCGTCTCGGCCGATAGCATCGCGCGCCTCAATCAGTTCTCCGCCGATCCGAACTACTGCGCGGGTAAGTTCCCCGTGGCCTCCGATCCAAGCGGTAAGATTGCCGCTTCCTACGGCGTGGCTGTGGCCGCTGGAAGAGCGGGCATGAAGGACGTCCGCGGCGTCGCGATCGACCATGACTTTTTCGACCGGGAAACTTTCGTCATCGGCAAGGATCACAGGATCGTCGCAGCATTCTCTTCACGAGCAGATCATTTAACGCCGGACGCTCATGTGAAGCGGGCGCTGGCAGTCGTGCAGAAGCTTGCCGGCAAGTGATCGGCCTCCGGCTCCTCTCTGGAATACGCGGGTGCCCCGGGATCAGGGCTCGCGCAGACAGGTCTTTGTCTGCACGGCGAGGCTTTTGCTATTGAGACCTGGCCGCAGGCGCCCTCCTTCGACGCAGGCATCCATCGCCAGATGCCGCAGAATCCTCATCGGCTTAGGGACAACGATCGCTCGACAGCCCGCCATCGTCCCGGCCAGTGGATATTCGGCGCGCCTGGAGACTGTCATTAGAGCGCTTTCGATTTACTTGTTGACATCTCTGGCATCGTGCAAGGTGGCTTTTCCTTAAGGAAAAAGCCACTTGGCATCCTGCATTCTGTAAACAGCAGAATCGAAAACGCTGTAACGTTCCGCAGATATCCTGACGAGGTTGGCGAGCATGGGGATGGCGAAGACCGGATAAGGCAAGCCTGCCAAGGTAGCGGCGAGTCGTTCGTAGTCTCTTGCAAGGCGGCGGAAGCGCACCGCCCAGACAAAATCTCGTTTCACAACCCAGTGGCGGGGCAACAGCGCGAAGCCGCGTTTGGCCTCGGTATGCTTGACCACTCCTAGCCGAATGCCGCGCGTCTAGGCGGCCAGGGCGGCGATTTCTCCGGTGTAGCCTTGATCGGCATAGGCCAACTCGACATGTTCGCCTGTAATCTGTTGCACGGCCTCGGCCAGCACGCCGACCTGAGCGCGATCCGGCTCATCGGCTGCCGTAACGTGTAGTGCCAGCAGATGGCCCAGCATGTTCATGGCTGCATGCACCTTCGATCTCTTGCGCCGCTTGTCCCCGTCGTAGCCGGCCCGTGTTCCCGACACGGGCGCCGATTGCAGTGCGCGACTGTCGAGAATCATCGCCGCAGGCTCAGCCTTACGGCCCGCATGCTTGCGTAACAATTTGCGCAGATCCCCGACCATGATCTCGAAACAGCGGCAGGGAAACGCTAGACTGAAGCGGAGGGTGGCGGATCTGATTCTGGTCAAACTGCTGCTGAAGGACATCGCTTCGGGAAATCCCCAAACCCGGAGCGGCGGCCTTGTGTGGAGAGCCATGCCCGCGATGGGCATGCGATGACCGAGCATCGAACGTGCCAACTCGTCGATCAGCCGCGCGGCATGCAATCTAAAACAAAATAAGGAGCAGAGATGGAGCGACGGGAATTTCTCAAAGTGGGAGCGATAGCGACAGCAGTGGCTGCAAGCAATGCGTTTGGTAAGGCGCAGACTGACTCCGTCAAGCGGCCCAACGTGATCATTTTTATTTCCGACCAGCGTACCTACGGCCTGACGAAGGCCACCGGCTTTCCGCTGGACACCAGCCCGACGCTCGATCGGCTGCAGCGTACCGGCATGGGCTTTGAGCGTAACTACTGCACGATGCCCTTGTGCATGCCGAGCCGCACGACGATGGTCACCGGCCGTTGGGCAAACGCGCACCGCGTGCGTACAAACCTGATGGCACGCGATGCATATTTCGAGCAGGACATCTATGAGGTGGCGAAGAGCCAGGGTTACAAAACCGCTCTGTGCGGCAAGAATCACACGTATTTGAAAAAGGAAAATGTCGACTTTTGGCGCGAGTACTCGCACACAGGCGGCCCGCATGAAGAAGGCTCGCAGAACGCCGCCTTCGACGAGTGGCTGCGGGACCGCCATTACAACGTGGTCGACGAGCCAACGCCGTTTCCGCTCGAGATGCAACTGCCGTACCGCATCGTTTCAGACGCGATCGAGTTTATTGATGATGCCGGCACGCAGCCGTTCTTCATACAGGTGAGCACGCCGGAGCCGCACAATCCCGAGCAGGTGCCCGCGCCTTATTGGAACATGTTTCCGCCGGAGTCGATTCCGCCCCGCTGTGGCGGCCCGGATATGCTGCCCGAGCTTGGCTACCGCCTGCAGTGGGAGTATCAGATGCAGCAGAATGCCTCACCGTGGAGCGAATCCTCGTGGCGGCGTTATCTTTCCAATTACATGGGTATGCTGCGATTGATCGACGACCAGATCAAGCGGCTCGTCGACCATCTCGAAGCCAAGGGCCTGATGGAGAACACGCTATGCGTCTATACGGCAGACCATGGCGACGCGTTGATGAACTTCGGGATCGGGCACAAGGGCCTCGATCTGCGCGAGCAGGTCACGCATACACCGCAAGTATGGTTTGGCTTCGGCGTCAAGCCGAATCCCGAGGTGGCGCGAGCATTTACGTCGATGGCCGACATCATGCCCACGGTGTGCGAAGTGATGGGTGCGCAAATCCCGCACGGCGTACAGGGCCGGAGCCTGTGGCCTCTGCTGCGCGGCGACTCGTACCCAGCCGAGGAATTCCGCAGCATCTATTCGAGTGTCGGCGTTGGAGGGCTCTACTACACGGCTAAGGATCACGTGCCGTTGACAATTGCGGGGAATCCAAAAATTGGGTTCTTCGATGAGCTGAACATGGTGACGCTGAGCGGGAATCAGAAGATGGTTCGCATGGGCGATTGGAAGCTTGTGTACGACATGATGGGTTACGGATCGCTTTACGACCTGAAGAGTGATCCGTGCGAGCTGACCAATCTCTTCAACAAGCCGGAGCACGCGAAGGAGCAGGCCGCGCTGATGGCCGAGCTGCTGATGTGGGTGATTCGCACGGAAGACAGCTTGCCCACTGGCCCTCAGAACCGGCAGTATGCGACAAAGTGGGCTTCCGACCACGACTGGTACGCGCCTGATCGCGAAGCTGGGCCGCCCCCCGTCGCATTCATACCGTAAGGCTTGGGTCCGCTATGGCAATACGCTTCACGGCTTCGGTGGCAATCGGCGATTGGCGAGCTTCCATCAGGTCATGAATTTTGCGCCGAAGTTGTGCCATATCCCGCGCTTCCCGAATGGAGCGATTCTCATAAGGCATGTCAAAGCCCGTGAAACGGTCCAGGCTCTCAGAACGAGAACATGGTCTGAAGGAAGATCGCGCGGTCGGCCGCCACCGGCGGCGAAAACGGGCCGCTCGCGAGCGACAGGCTGCGGCCGAAGCGAGGCCGCGAAATGCATAGCGGCCGTCGGGCCCTGAAGTGGTGTTGAGCGTTTGGCCGTTTCCATTCAGCGTTACGGCTGCGCCCGGCACCACGGCGCCGCTGGGGTCCATTACGCTGCCATGCAGTGATCCGGCTTGCCCCTGAGCTAGTGAAACCATACCGAGCCAAAAACACACAACAAGGCCCAGGTGCTTTAAGTCTTGGATCATACATCCGCCTTTTCGCGCGGAAGTTGGGGAAAAGGTGCTTTCATAAGACGCGCGACGCAAGCACTTCGTTTATATGTGACTTGCGCAACACTGGTTCCGGGCGGTGAATCGGTGCCGGGCCGTGAGCCAGTTATAAAGGGTGCAGGCTTTACAGGCCCCGAAAATGGGGAACAGGAGACGAATGCTGGCCACGCCGCAGAATACTTCTTTCCACCGAACCGCAGTGTCCTGAATTGACTCCATCAGGACAAGACTTCCCAGCTCGGCGTCGATGGATAATGTCTCCCATCCGCCTGGGATCACGACGACCGCCGCTATCTTCTCGCTGTCGCCACCCCGGCGAGGAAATAAGACGCGTTTACCCTGGCTGCCAGGACGTCTTCTCACCGGTAGCTTACCTGTCGAAGTCGCTGGAGTTTGTTGTTGATTCTGGACGAGATAGTCCTTTATTCACCAGAAACCTACTGTTCCTAACCTTGTGCATTCGTACAACGGTACGTACCGTGGCTGGCAGTTAATTTTCATTGCTGCTCTGCGTTCAAATTTGCCCCAAGCCAAAGCTAAAAGCTGATCCTGAGATCTTAACGACGAACTGAAGGGGTTGGGAGCCGGCCAGTTGTACATCAAGACGATCCATATTGCCCCTCTATACGGCTCCAGAATTCACCACTTGTCCGTTGGCGGTTCGCTTTTTCGGCCATAAACGGCTCGATGCGACGGATATCGAGGCGGCAGCAGGATGCAATTTGCCGGTAACCATATCAATTCCTTAGCCTTGCGAAACAAGGGGACTGCGGTTTGGCTGGCCTTCCCCCGGATGTGGATGGTCAGGTCTATTCTCACCTTTGCTCCTGCTTAGGGACAGATCATTACCGCTTCTCTGTCCCGAACGATTCATAGATCAAGACTTAACTGAGCGATAGGATCTCATGCTCAATAAAGCTGCAAATACTTGAGGGGAGTGGAATTCATGAGCAATCAATTCGAAGCCTGCGGGACAGTTGACATATCCAGGCGGGAGTTTCTCCAGAACGGGTCGGCGGCAGCGGGGGCCGCGATCGCCTCTTCGGTCCTTCCGCAGGCAGTGGCGCAAGGCGCAAAAGGAAAGCGCCCTAACATGGTGTTCTTCTACACTGAAGGGCAGCGCTCGGATGCGCTGAGCCTGGCCGGTAACCCGATCCTGAAAACGCCGCACCAGGACCGTATCGGGCGCGAGGGAGTCTACTTCAACAATTCCTTCTGCACAAATGCATTGTGCGCTCCGGCGCGCGCCGTCACCCTCACCGGACTCTATTCACACACCTCGGGTGCGCTGGACAACAAGACCCAGGAGCCGTTTCCCGCCAATATCCCTATCTTTACGGACTTGCTGCATGAGGCAGGCTACGATGTCGCCATGGTGGGCAAAGCGCATGCTCCCAATGGCGTGCGCGAGCGCTACTGGGACTACTACTTCGCATTCAATGCCCCGGCCACCGACTATTATGCTCCGCACGCATTCGAAGGGCGCAAGGGAGCGATGGGAGTAGAGAAGATTTACAGGGGTAAGCCTAGAAATCAATTTCCTGATAATCCCGCGATGGATTGGACAGGAGTTTACGCCGATGATCTGTTCACGGACCGCGCGCTGGGCTGGTTGAAGGAAGAACGAGACCGGCCATTCTGCCTTCTTCTCTGGCTTCAGACTCCGCATGCGCCCTTCTATCGTCCGCGCCGCTATTTGGATCTGTATGACGGAGTGTCTATTCCCAAGCCCGCAACCTTTGACGACGACCTCAAAGGATATCCGGGAAAGCCCCGCTGCTTCGCCGATGCCCAAAACAAGATCGGAACGATTCAGAACGGGGACTGTCCGCGCTCACTGGAAGAATTGGTGAAGGATTACTATGCAGGCCTCGTCGCAGTTGATGACAACATTGGCAGGGTCATGAGCTACCTCGAATCTTCCGGACAACTGGACGATACAGTTGTGCTGCACAGCTCCGATCACGGATTCTTTCTGGGCGAGTGGCGCTGCTACGACAAGCGCTTCATGCATGAGCCGTCTCTTCGCGTACCCGCGATGATTCGCTATCCCAGGCTATTTCGCGCCGGGACCAAGGTCGATGAAATGATCCTCAATATCGACTTCGCGCCCACCCTGCTAGAACTGGCCGGAGCCACCATCCCTGAAGCGATGCAGGGAAAGAGCCTGGTGAAACTCGCCCAGGGCAATGAGAGCCAGTGGCGCAAGGATTGGCTCTACGAATATTTTGAATACCCTGGCGCCGAGCAGGTACGGCCTCATCGGGGAGTGCGCACGACGCGCTACAAATACATTCACTACTTTGTCGCGCCTGAGGAATTCGAACTTTACGATCTTCAGGCCGATCCGGGCGAGAGAAGCAACCTGATTGGAAACCCTCAATACACCCAGCTCCGGAAACAACTGGCGGCCCGGCTTGAAGAACTCCGCAAGGAGACGGGTGATCAAATGCGGAATGTTATCACTTAACCAGGAAGATACCGGGAGTTATTCCCCCAAGCTGACACAACCAATCAACACATTTCATGGAGGATCGAGATGACACCTGCGTCAACCGTCAGAATTCGGAGACGATTTTCAGCCAGTAACGCCTTCACCATTAATTCGCTCATTCCTGCATATCAACATCCCTTCGCGCGGCTGGGTATGTTGGTACTTTGCCTGCTGTGGATTGTGGGCCCGTCTACCGCACGGAGTCAGGTGGTCACCGCCTCTTTGCAAGGTACGGTTCAGGACAATTCCGGCGCGGTAATTCCAAAAGCTACCGTAACCATAACCAACACCTCCACGAACATCGTTACCACAACTCAGAGCGATAACAACGGCCGCTTTGTCTTCCCGTCGCTACAGCCGGGAGGGCCTTACACGGTGACGGTTGTGGCGTCTGGTTTCAAAACAGATGTCCGATCTGGAATTCATCTGGATGTCAATCAGATGGCCGCGATTAACGTGGTGCTGCAGGTTGGAGCCGAGGCCCAAAAAGTGGTGGTTAGCGCTGACGCATCGCAACTTGAAACGACCACCGCATCCATGGGGCAGGTGATTGGAAATCGGAACGTTGTCAATCTGCCCCTGAACCAACGCAATGTATTCTCGCTCATGTTTCTGATGCCCGGTGTGACGGGAAGCGTGTCATTTCAATACAACAGCCTGAATTTTTCCGTAGATGGTGGCCGGCCTGGAACCACCAACATTCTGATCGACGGAATACCCGCATCGCCGCCGCTGATCAACCCCATCGGCGGCTTCTCTGTTTATCCTTCAGTGGACGCGGTTCAGGAGTTCAAGGTCCAGACGAATGGTTACTCCACCGAGTTCGGACGGAGCGGAAGCGGCATTGTCAACGTAATCCTCAAATCGGGTACAAACCAGGTGCACGGCAGCGTCTATGAATTCCTGCGTAACTCCGCGCTCGATTCGAATACGTACTTCAATAATCGTGCCAAAATACCGTTGCCCCTCTTTCATCGCAGCCAGTTTGGAACCAGCCTCTCCGGCCCGGTTTTCTTCCCAAAGATCTACGACGGCCGAAACAAGACATTCTTCCTCTTCTCTTATGAGGGCTTACGCCAAGGCACTGAGAGTGAAGTTACCACCACAGTTCCCACTGCCCTGCAGGCAGCAGGAGACTTCTCGCAGACTTTCAACCCCTCCGGCAATCTGGTGACAATCTACGATCCAGCAACAACGGTCTTCGATAGCGCCACCAATAGCTACGTGCGCCAGAGCTTCACCAGTGAGTACAACGAGGGGCCGGGCAACACCGCGCTATGCGGAGGACATATCAACTGCATTCCGAAGAGCCGGATCGACCCCGTCGCAGCAAATATCATGAAGTACTATCCTCCCGCGAATCAACCCGGCACTATATCGGGGCAGGATAACTACTTCGCTTCAGGCGTCACAACGTTGAACATCAACACCATTGACACACGCGTTGATGAAACCATCAACGATCATAACCGGATGTTTGTAAGTTACTCCCACCGGAGTATGGTGCAGCCGGCAACTCTGCTCTTTCCCAAAGCCTTCCAGATCGGCGAAGGCGGCCAGAACCAGCCGCAGACCGCCAACGAAGCGGCGATCGATTACACCCACGATTTTGGATCGAGCTTTGTTATGGAAGTTCCCTTTGGTTTTGCGCGAACGGCGATCAACTTTACCCCCATCAGCGCGGGATTCAACCCCTCCACGGAACTCGGCTTCCCCGGCTATATCGCCGCCAACGCGGATCATCTGCTCTTCCCCGGAGTTGCTCCCGCGAATTACTACACACTAGGCGATGCCGCGCAGGGTCAGACGCGGCATGGCGGCTTCAACATGTTCTATCTCGGGGTGCGGAACAGCAAAGTCTATAAGAATCACATGTTCAGTTTTGGAGGTGAGGCCAGATGGCTGCAGGCGAATGACGTCGAATCAGGTGCTTCAACGGGAAACTTTCACTTTACCCAGGCGCTTACCCAGGGACCAAACCCGAACGTAGCTTCATCGATCGCGGGGAATGCGCTTGCGTCTCTGCTGCTTGGGTTGGGCAACGGAACAATGGAGATCGATTCGAAGAACGGAGCAACCACGAGCCGGTACTACGCATTGTATCTTCAGGATGACTGGAAAGTCCTTCCCAAGCTTAGCCTGAATCTGGGTTTGCGCTACGATCTTGAAATACCCCGCACTGAGCGCTACAACCGCATGGAGACCTTTAATCCTGCCGAACCAACGCCGCTGGCAAAGGAAACCGGGTTGACCGCTCTTACTGGTGGAGTTTCTTATGTAGGCATCAATGGCGCCAGCCGCCGTCAATTCTCCCCGCAATACGATGACTTTGATCCTCGTGCGGGGTTCTCTTATCAACTTAACAATGACACGGTCGTTCGCGCATCCTATGGAATCTATTATGAACCATCGCTGCGAGCCGCGGGAGTTACGATTGGCAATGAAGGATTCAGCGCCGTTACCAGTTATGCCGGCAGCGTAAATGGATTGACACCCTCCACCTACTTAAACAATCCATTTCCCAACGGCATCAATCAACCCGCAGGAAACAGCGAAGGTGCACTTACAGGTATTGGATCGTCCTTTGAGAATCCACTCTTCGGAGATAATCTGGTTGGCTATACCCAAAACTGGGAGTTGGATATTCAGCGCCAATTACCCTATGACATTTTGGTGGATGCGGCCTACGTCGGTACCCATGGTGTGCATCTGAACAAATCGGGCGAAAACGACTGGAACACAGATCAGCTCACAACGAACTCGATGGCGCTTGGCACAAAGCTCCAACAGAGCGTATCCAATCCCTTTTACAAGATTATTACCACTGGCCCGGAATCGGGTCCTACGATTCCACAAAGCTTTTTGCAAGCTCCGTTTCCTCAATTCACCGCAGTGTACTTGTCTTACCTCTCAGGTGGTTATGAGGAATATAACGCTTTTCAGCTAAAGGTGAATAAGCGTATGTCGCACGGACTCAATGTATTAGTGTCTTTCACGGGAGCGAAGCAAATCGATGACTATTCCGGCATCTCAAATGTGGGGAATATCACCGGCGGCATTCAAAACATTTACAACCCGAAAGGAGAGCGTGCTGTTTCGTCGAATGATATTTCACGCAACCTGGTCATAAACGGAGACTATAACCTGCCCTTCGGCCGCGGGCAGCGCTTTGGAGGCAGTTGGAATCGCGCTCTTAACGCTGTGCTTGGCGGCTGGCAGATCAATGGCATTTGCACAGAACAGGACGGATTCCCGCTATCAGCAATAACGCAGAATACCTCCGATTCCGGCAGCAATGTGCTGCGGCCGAACGTGGTTCCAGGCGCCCAGCCCTCCGTATCAGGTGCGGTCAAGGACAAACTAACGCATTATGTTAACAGCGCCGCATTTTCGCAGCCCGCTCCATTTACCTTCGGCGATGCTTCACGCACGCTTGCGAACGTTCGGGCTCCGGGCTATCATGACATCGATTTTTCGGGGTTTAAGAACTTTCAACCGGTTGAAGGGCTCACACTGGAATTCCGCGCGGAAGCCTTCAATCTTTTCAATCAAGTGCAGTTTGGCAAACCCAATATGAACTTTGCGTCCCAGCAGTTCGGTGTGATCTCCAGCCAGGCCAATACCCCTCGCCAGATTCAGGCAGCTTTGAAGATTCTGTGGTGACTCCATGATGGCGGCAGACCAGCATGGTCTGTGTTCTGCCGCTCATCGCATCCAGTTTTGAAACCGGTTTTTGAATAAGTAACAGTGAGTCTTAGGTTTGCAGGATTTTCCCGGTTCTGGTGTGTAAGCCTGTGTATTGCCAGAGTTCCCCAATCGCAACCCCCGCCTGCCTTCCCGCTCTTGAGTGAGTTGGGTCAGACAGCTCTGCCCGAACCTGCCTTGGCGCCCGACTGCCGCCCGCCATCCCTCCAAACTCATTCTGTGCAGGAAAACAGGGAGAGTTGACAGACCGGAAATCGGCTCTCTATACTTCAGTCGCTGAGATAAGGTAGTCAGATTTAGAGCTCCTAGGGTAAGACAGTCTGTATGACCGGTTACTGTTTGTGTAGATGATTATTCCGCGGCGCCGGCACAATCTGCCATGCTCGGGCGCAAGAGATCAGACTGAGCCGGGTTCTTGAAGATCGCGCAACACGCTCGTGATCAACGAAGAACGAAGGGATAAGTTGCTGACGGTTGTGGAGAAGAGCAGTGAAAGGCATTTCTCCGGCTGAAATTCAGGAACAGCTTGACCGCATCCTTGCTTGGTCTGCGTTTCAGAACAGCCGACGCTACCCGCGCTTTCTCAAGTTTATCGTCAACAAAGTGCTCGATGGCGCCGTCGAGGAGATCAAGGAACGCACGATTGGTATTGCCGTCTTCGATCGGCCATTGAACTATGAGCCGGCCACCGATCCGGTAGTGCGGCTGGTGGCCGGCGAAATTCGCAAGCGTCTTGCGCAGTATTACGTTCAGCCTGATCACGAATACGAGCTGCGCATTGAGATTCCGCCCGGATCCTACGTACCTCTCTTTCGCTGGCCGCAGCATGCAGCGGCTGAGAGTAGCGTCTCGGGAGAGATCCATCCGGCGCTGGAACAACTCGCCACCAGCGAGCCCAGCGTTATCCCGATTCCTGGCCTCAGGGGTGAGCTCCTCCATCGTTTTGCATGGTTGCGTACGCGGCCGCAGAGGCTGTGGTTCTTCGCCGCTGCAACGATGCTGGTCGTCTTGTCCGTCGCCGTTCCTGCTGGCGCGTTCTGGTGGACGCATGTGCGGCCACGGCGCATGCTCAACGCCTTCTGGGCGCCGCTTCTCACCAACGGCCCCTCCACGCTTATCTGTATTGGAGACTGGACGAATATCGCTCCCGCCCTCCATGATGCGTTGAATCGCACGCAGCAGGGAATCAGTTACGTCGGTCCTTATGATCTGGGAGCGCTTGCACGCATGGTCAGCATTCTGGGTAGAAGAGATCGCGAGTTTTCGATCCTGTTGTCCAACGATGTGACGCTGACCGATCTGCGTTCCGAGCCAGGCATTCTGATTGGTTCCAGCAATAATCGGTGGACCCCTACGGTGCTGGCCGGTACTCGTTTTCAATTCC
This sequence comes from Acidobacteriota bacterium, assembly GCA_021846945.1. Lineage (GTDB taxonomy): Bacteria > Acidobacteriota > Terriglobia > Terriglobales > Acidobacteriaceae > Telmatobacter. Next base: position 35,078 of record JAJZVZ010000022.1, read on the forward strand.
GCTTTGAGTCGGGAACCAACAGAACCCTTCTGGTTGATACGCAAAATCCCAGGACCGCGATCTGGACGAACGCCGCCGATTCCAGCCAGTCTCCAATGTCAGTGACTCGGGATGTTGGCCTCATTGCTCGCATCGTCAGTCCGGCCACCGGACAGATCGAATTGGTGGTTGCCGGCGCCGGCCAAGGCGGCACGACCGCGGCCAGCGAGTTTATAACCAATCCACAGTACTTTAAGCAGATCGCCGCCTACGCACCCTGGGACTGGGAAAACCGGAATAATGTCGAAATGATCGTTACGACCGACGTTATCAATGGCCGTTCCGGTCCTCCGCATCTGGTGCACTTCGATGCGCGCTAACGGCAAATCGGGCGATTGGACGGATATGCCAATCTTCTATCAGTTTGTTTGACAGCGATTCGCCTAGAACGATGCTGCGGGGCGCCGCGACCGCTCGATTGCTGCCCGCGCAGATCGCAAAAGCTGGAGCGTTTCCTGTGAAACGATCCCCGGAATTGAAGACTCGGCCATGAGGTAAGGGGCGGCGATCACAATGACGTCTGGATCGTAGACAAAAGTGGCAATCACGCGCGAATTTCGGTGGAATGATACGCCGTGCTTGTCGCGTGGATCTCCTTGCTTTCGGTCATGAATCGACCAACCCGCAGCTCGCAATACGCCCCGCCGTTTTTCAACTCGGGTGAGGTTGATGCTGGATCTGCGATCATTCACGATCGCAGATCCAGTCGATGCCTATCCCTCCGGGACTGCGGCTTTTGCCTCGCGCGGACCACGGATCACCAGATATACGGCGGGAACAAGGAACACCGTGACAATAACGGACAAAGCCAACCCGCCAATGATGGCGCGCGCCAGCGGCGCATACTGCTCGCTTCCGGATTCAAGTCCCAGCGCCATGGGAATCATGCCCAGCAGCGTGGCCAGGGAGGTCATCAAAATGGGCCGCAGACGCACTCGGCAGGCCTCAACGGTAGCTTCTATGAGAGGCAGTCCCTGAGAGTGCAGCGTACCCGTGAACTCCACAATCAAAATGCTGTTCGATACCACGATGCCGACCATCATAATGATGCCCATGAGCGACATGATGTTGAGCGTGCTTCCCGTGGCGATCAGAATCAGGACCGCGCCGGCCAATCCCGGCGGAATGGCCATCAGGATAATGAATGGGTCAATAAACGACTTAAACTGGGCCATCAGAATCAGGTATACAAGCAGGATCGCGATGATCAGGCCCATCCCAAATTCATGAAACGCTTCATTCATCTCTACCACGGCACCGCGTACACCGATCACTGTGTTGCGATCGTGTTTGGTCTTCGCAAGCAGACGATCAATACTCGCGCCAACGCCTTGAAGAGCTTCAGTCTCGGTGGATACATAAATATCGAACACCCGGCGGATCTGGTAATGGTCCACCTCGGTAGGCGTGTTGATTTCTTTGATCTTTGCTACCTCGCCGAGTGGTACGTAGCCCGAGCGATGGTCCCCACGGAAAAAGAGGCTCGAATTCGGACCGAACATCTTGCTTTCTTCGCTCGGCGCAAAGCCTTCGGGGCGCGCGCCACGCAGTGGAATATTCTTCAGATCCTGCATGGACATATTTTCAATCCAGCGGTTTGCGTACTGCACAGTGACCATGTAGTTGTTGCCGCTCTTAGGATCGATCCAATAGCTGGGCGCGATCATGCCGTCAGAGGTGAGGGCAGTAATCACGTTGTCCACGACGTCCCTCGCCGAAAGTCCAATAAGGCTGGCCCGCTCCCGATCAATGTCGAGCGCCAGCCCGGGATAATTGATGCTTTGCGGAATGTACACGCTGCTGACGTTGGGCATTTTGCGGATCTTGACTGCCAGATCGCTGGCCAGTGCGTAAGCACCGTCCAGGTCCATTGAAGTGATTTGAATATCGATCGGAGCGGGTAAGCCCTGGTTGATCACTCCGTCCACCAGGCCGCCAGCCTGGAAATAGGTGGATAGCTCGGGCATCTCGCGCGAGAGCCTGGACTGAACAAGGCGCATATACTCATAGCTGCCGATGCTATGGCCTTTCTGGAGGCTGGTTTGCACAAAGGCAGTATTCATCGATGCATTGGTGGTGTAAATCGCGGAGAGGTCGGGATAGACGCCGATGTTGGAAACGATCATCCCCAGGTCTTTAGGCTTCACGATGCCGCGAATGATGCCTTCCACTTTGGCTATGTAATCGTTGCTTACCTCGATCCGCGTGCCCCTGGGCATGCGAATGTTGATGATGAACTGCCCGGGATCGGTGCGGGGGAAGTACGCGCGCCCCAGGAATGGAAAGGCGCCTGCAAGCAAGACCGCCATGCCGATGCATATCGCAATCGTGGTCCTTCCCGGTTGCCTCATTGCTCGCTTGGCCAGTTCTTCATACCAATCGAGCATGGCTTGAAATTTTTCGTTGAATTTTCTCTCGAACTTGGTAAAGATGCTGAATTTGGCTCCTTCTTTATGCTCAGTCTCGTCATGCGGGGCGATAAATTTAGAGCAATAGAGAGGCACCACTGTCATGGCGAAAAAGTAGGATGCGAAGATCGACAGCGCCACCCCCAAAGCCAAAGGGGTGAAAATGTACTTGCTCACGCCACTGAAGAACGTGACCGGAAAGAAAACAATGGCAGTGGTGAAGGTAGCGGCCAGAACGGCCATGGAAACTTCGGTGCCGCCCTCCGCCGATGCCTGATAGGGCGATTTGCCCATCTCCATATGGCGAAAGATGTTTTCGAGAACGATGACGCCGTTGTCAATGAGCCGGGAGAAGACCAGCGCCAGACCGCCGAGGATCATCGTGTTAATAGAGCCGCCCATGAAATTCGTAATGAGCAGGCAAACAATCATCGAAAGCGGGACGGACAGCAGCACCGCAACTGTGGCGCGCGGACTTCCCAGGAAGACCAGGATCATCATCGCGGTCAGCAGCAATCCAATGAGCGCTTCGCGTGATACATTGGCAATGGCCAGCTTGACGAAGACCGACTGATCGAATACAACCGCCGTTTTCAGTTGCGGCGGTATATCGACGAGGTGTTTGATTGCGGCCTTAATGCCGTTTACGATCGTGATGGTGTTGCTGTTGCCGCCCTGCTTGAAGATCGGTACATACACCGAGCGCTGGCCGTCAATGCGGACGATGTTGTATTGCAGCGCGCCTGAATCGACCGCCTTACCTATACTCGCCACCAGTACCGAGGAATTGCCTACCGACTTCAGAGGCATCTCGTTCATTGATTTCGCGTCAGGGAACTGGCTATTCGCATAAATGTTGTAGTCTTTTGTTCCTATGCGCACGTCACCGGCGGGCAGAATCAAGTTGGAGCTGTTTACTGCTTGTACAACGTCGGCCACGCTCATGTTGCGTGCCTCCAACTTCAGCGGATCGACGTAAATCTGAATCTGCCGGTAAGTTCCTCCATAAGGCTGGGGCACCGATGCACCACGGACGTTTGATATCTGGTTGCGGACCTGGAACTGGGCGAGATCCTTGAGGGCGGTTTCGTTCAGCCCCTTTCCCTGCAGCGTGACCAGACACACCGGCTGCGTGGAGGCGGTCATGCCCAGCACCACTGGCGGCAGCGTTCCGGGCGGCAGGCGCCGCAGATCGGCCATCGCCAGGTTGGCGATGTTGCTCAAGGCCGCATTGGAGTCAGTCCCTGGCTTGAAGTAGATCTTGATCAAGCTTACGCCGGTGAGCGAGCGCGATTCGCTATGATCGACGTTGCTGGCCAAGGTGAAGAACCGTTCGAAGGTGTTCGTGATATCCGCTTCAATCTGTTCTGGCGGCATGCCGTTGTAGAATGTGGCGACGACCACGACCGGCATATCGATCTCCGGGAAGAGATCCACCGGCATCCTCACAATGCTGACAATTCCCACGAGGGAAATGAGCAAACACAACATGAGGATAAAGAAGGGGAACTTGAGGGCAAATTTCGGCATTACGGTTCGCCTCCCCCGTCTTCGTTGACGCCCTTTTTCGTGGTGCTTCCATAGCCGCGTCTCATCCGTGCGCCGTCTTTCATCTTCTGTGCGGTGTTTCGGGTGGGGAACATTTCTCGTCTCATCAGTTCATTCACGAGTGCCTTCTTCCGCAACAGAAGCAACTAAGGATGAGGCAAATTGGCCGAAAGATTTTATGCTTATAGATTTTAAGGTATTATGGCCCGATGGAACGAAGATGTCAAGATAACTGAGACCTTGGGGGACAATTCCGGCGGCGTCCCGATAACGGAAGGACCGATCCGCCACGAACTAGCCCAGGTCCGATGAGTGTAGGCCGCCGTAAATCCTGTCTTTTTGCGTTGTAGCAGGGCATGACCTTAGTCGTGCCGGAAAGTCTGAAATCACGAAAATTTCGCCCCGCGTCCTCCCGAGCAAGAGGGCGTGAGTTGGTCTGTATGGTGGATCTCCGGGTCCATTATTTTTTCCCTCCGCTTCCTAGCCATCCGGCCCCATCCCAGCCATGTGATGAGGGGCCTTGCATCTCTAAGCACACAGGCATTTAATTCCAACACGATGAACATAAGTGACCAGGTTTCGCAGCTCCGGAGTGTCGCCG
>JAJZVZ010000023.1 GCA_021846945.1 Acidobacteriota bacterium
ATCGCGCTGGTTCCCGACAGCTGGAAGTACTATATGCGCCTGGCCCAGCTTGACCAGGGAGACTCCCAGAATCTGTTGGCGGCCGCGCTGAGCCATAACCGCCACAATGCCGAGGCGGACATCGAGATGGGCTTGCAATATGAGGCCAACGGCGACTTTGCCCGCGCAGAACACTCCTTGCTGCAGGCGTATGCGGTTGATCATACCTACTTGCCGCGCTGGACGCTCGCCAATTACTACTTTCGCCGTGGCAACATGCCGGCGTTCTGGATCTGGGCCCGCAGCGCCGCCTCCATGCCGTCCGACAATATAGGAATGCTTTTCGTGCTGTGCTGGAGGGCATCGCCGGATGCGCGGCAAATCACCGCGGCGATTGCGAACGATCAACCAAAGTTCCTTCGCCAGTACCTTGGCTTTTTGGAGACAGAGGATCAGCCGGAGGAGGTGGCCGCCATCGCCAAGCGGCTGGTGCTCCAGGGCGATCCGGCCGGGAACCGTTCGACGCTCCTTTCCGCTGTAAATGCGCTCGTTGATGACAATGACGCAAATGCTGCCCTGTCGCTATGGCAGATCCTCATCGAGCGCCATTGGATTGTTGCGGATGAAACCATGCCAAACAATGCCGATTTTGCGCGAACGCCGCTGCCCGTCAGTTTCGACTGGTCCCTTCCGCAGGTTTCCGGCATGGATTCCTGGGCGGGACAATCGGCACTGGAAGCGGAATTCTCCGGAAATGAACCGGAGAGTTGCACGATCGCTGAGCAGACAATCTCTCTTAAGCCCGGAAACTACACTCTGGTCTACACCTACGAGACGATCAATATCGCTCCGGACACTGGGCTCCATTGGCAGATTGCAGAGACAGGATCGAAGTCGATTCTCACGACGTCATCCGATCTCTCCAGTAACGAACTCGAAGACGCAACGCTCAAGTTTTCCGTTCCGCAGGGCGCCTCACTGCTCCGCCTGCGTCTGATCTATCAGCGCGCTTTGGGGACCGCTCACATCTCCGGTACACTCGTGGTTCGATCCGTACACATCCAGCCGCAACCTCCCTCATAACTTGCATGCCGTGGCTTCCTGGCCCGGTCTGCCTGCAATAAGTGGGCTCAGGAGGCGCCTGGCAAAGCAATCGCTGGCGCTACTGCCGGTCTCCACCCCGTCAAGCCAATTGCAGGCTTGCCGGGAACTCGGCTTTGGCGACCGGCGTTCCCTTTCAGCCGGATACGAATTTATATCGCACAAGCTTCTGAGCAAATCCTAATGACGAAATTCCAGAAGCAATTGATTCGGGCCTGATTGTCCGAACGTTCATGTCGATAAGCCTATCAGCCGGAAACCTATGACGGCTGGGGGACGACATGAGAAAGATCCACGGGTGGGCGATGGGCGTCACGCTCCTGATGGGAGGATATCTGTGCGTGGCGCAGCAATCACCCATTCCATTCCAGCAACTCCAACAGGCGAAGGAAATACCCGCCAGGGAAATGGCGTCGGTGAATGGGGCCGCCAACAATCTCCCGCCTGCCGCACGATCCGCAATGGCTGCCTCGGTATCCTCTTCTTCTTCCGCGCGCGCGGCGTTCTATCGCGCGCCGGCCGCGACCGGTGCGCACAAGCTGGGCATCAGTTATTTCCTGCTGAACGGGCTGCACCTGGGAATGGCGGGAGCCGACGTAGCGCTGACGCAGCATTGTATCGCCGAGCACCGTTGCCGCGAGGGAAATCCAGTGATGCCATCGTCGCTTGCAGGCAGCCTGGGTGTCGACTCGGCTCTCGTCGGCCTGGGCGCATTTATCAGTGGCCGGCTTAAGACGCAGGGTTCCGCTGCGTGGTGGGTCACCCCGGTGACGGGAATAGCGGCTCATGGCGCTGGTGTGGCAACCGGGCTCGCGCACCAGTAACTTTGCGAAGCAATGTCCCATTTGCAGACAAGGGCGAGCGGCTGTTTGTGTGCGTGCTGTGCGCATGATCTTGACGCACAGCACGCATCTTCAGTGCGGGCTGGTTCACGCGTAGTAGTGAATCGGCGTGATGGTCGCCGGCGGCTCACCGATCGCGGCCATCCGCTTCAGCAGCTCCGCGCGCAGTTCGTCGGCGATATGACGGTACTCTTCCCTTCCGACCAGGTTCACCATCTCAGCCGGATCACCGGAGATCGAGTACAGCGCGAAGTCCTGATAGTTCTTGCTGTACTCCGCATTTCCATGCTTCACGGTAGGATCAAAGGCGCAATAGCACCAGTCAGGCGTGCGAATGCCGCGGCCGCAGATCGACTGGCTGATCTGGAAGTACGCAGTGGAATCCCAGTTCTTGCGCACGTTCAGGTCCTCCGCCAGCGGCTTGAGCGGCCGCCCGCGCATACTTGCAGGCGGCGTAATGCCGGCGCCGTCGAGCAGCGTGGGCGTAAGATCGAGAAGCGTGACTACTTCATCGATGATCCGCGACTGGTTAAAGCCCGGGCCAGCGATGACAAATGGGACACGGATCGCGGAGTCGTGCGGTGAGCGCTTGTATTCTCCCAGGCGCGTGCGGAAGGTATTGCCATGATCGGAGAAGAACACGATGATGGTGTTATCCAACTGTCCGGTCCGCTCCAGCGCCGCCACCAGCGTGCCTACACAATCGTCGATGGCCTGCACGCAACCGTAATAGCCGGCAATATGGGAGCGCCAGTTTCCGGGAAGATTGCGCAGATCTTGCGGGATATATGGATTGGAATAAGACGGACGGTCGGGATGGGCAAGCCCATTCAGTTCATCCTGCTGCTGGGCTGAAAGCTGCGAACGATAGACACGCCAGGTGAAATCATCCGCATAGCGGAGCGGCGGAACAAAAGCGTCCACATCATTTTGTTGATGCGGTTCAAGCTGCGACACAAACATGAGCCACGGCTTGTCATGCTTCTGCTCGATGACCTGCACGGCGCGCTGGGTGATGAAGTCCACGCGGTACTGGCCTTTGTAGCCAATGTTGTTTCCCTGCGAGTCCCAGTAGTTGCCCTCGTAGGGATGAGAGACGAGTTCGAGCACGTTGGCGCCTTCCCACTGATCGTCGAACCCTCCGCGCGACGGGCCGGGGGGAACCCATCCCAATTGGTGCTTGCCATTGGGGAGTTTCGTTCCCGAGACGTGCCACTTGCCGAGGAAGTGGGTCGAGTAGCCATTCTTTCCGAACTCCGTGGCCACGGTGGGCAGGCTGTGATTGAGCTCGGGACCGAGGTTCCAAACGTCGGTTTCAGTAGCATAGCGGCTGGTGAGAAAGGAAGCGCGCGAGGGCGAGCAGAGCGGCTGGTTGCTCATGCAATGCCGGAAGCTGATGCCGCGCTGAGCCAGCGCGTCGATGTGCGGCGTGACGGTGGAAGGATTTTCGTGGTTGGCGCCGACAAAGTCGGCGCGAAATTCGTCGGCGCAGATCATCAGCACATTCGGTCTGCGCGCAGGCGCTGGCGCATCGCTGGACGCCGCGGCCGCGGACGCCGGTTCGGCGGCCATGGTTGCAGCCGCGCCTGCTGCAACCGCAGCGCTGCGTAAAAAGTCCCGGCGCGTGGAAAGCGTATGCGGAATTGTCTTTTCACTCATGACAGTTTTTCCTGTGAATCGCGCGGCGGTAAGCCGCGCGATGGTTAGCCATACAGAGAGTTGCGCGGAACGCCTGAAAAGTGCGTTCCGCGTGAAAGACCGCTAGAAGACAAACTTAGCGGAAAGCTGGATAAACCGTGCGTCAGGAGTAAAGTTCTGGAAGAAGCGCGGTCCGGTAATCAAGCCGGCCGGCGTGGCATCGTTCGAAGTGCTCGGTTGGCCAAGAGAAGGGGTGTTGAGCACGTTAAAGATATCCGCGCGAAGCTCCACGTAATCTTCCCGGAAGACCGTGATGTTTTTGAACAGCGAAGTGTTGATCCGCTCGAAGCCGGGCCCATGCACCGTATTGTAACGCCCGCCCAGATACGGCAGCGCGGCGAGCCCCATAATTCTGTTGGTGCTGATTGGGCTGCCCTTGACTGACGCATTGGGAAATGCCAGGGGTGGATTGTCAAAGGCGCAGGGGTTATACCAGTGCAGCTTGTTGCGCGTGCTGGAGGCGCAACTGATCGCTGGGTTGCTCGGATCCGGCGAACCGCCTGATGCAAATGGATCGCGTACCCGGATTGCATTGGCTCCGCCTCCATTCGGCCCGGCCGGTCCAAGATCCGTGCCCACGCTGAAAGGGAAACCCGTCTGCGCCGTAAATTGCAGGTCATCCGTCCACCCGCCGACGATCGCATTGAGCACGCCGCCGTGTGAAAGGAACCGCTTGCCCTGACCAAAAGGAAGCACATAATAGCCGTTGAAGGTCACGCGGTTGCGAACGTCCGCCTGCGAGTCGGTGTAATCGTTGAGCATGCCGATCAGATTAATGGCGCGATAGCCGATTCCTCCCAACGGCTGGCTGGCATCGTCCATCGCATGCGCCCATGTGTAGGTTCCAAGGAAGCTCAGCCCATTTGCATAACGCTTCTGGATCGTAGCCTGCAAGGCGTTGTATGTCGAGGCGCCTTCGTACAGGTTCATTCCCGCGCCGCCAAAGGCAGGATAGGGTTCCACCGTCTGTGTATTGATGCGCGGATCAATCAGCGCCTCAGGTGAATTGAGATCCACATTGACCACCAGGTGCCGCGTCTCATTGCCAACATAGGAGAGAGTTGCCACGAGGTTGTTGGTGAGCGAGTGCTCCAAGGCAAGGTTATACGACTGGGTATACGTGGTCTTGATGGTGGGTTGCGAGCCGTTAAAACCCGGCTTTTGAATATCGTTCAGCAAGCCCACTGAAAGGATGGATGTGAAACCACTGTCCAGGCTAATGCCGTCTGTGGTGCAGTTGCCCGGCGCGCAGGTGTTACCGCGCGGGAAGTTGGCCTGGAACTGAAAGGGATAGTTCTGCATGGTTTCCGGACCGCCGGTATTTTCCGGACCGGAAAAGAAGAGGCCATATCCGCCGCGCAGCACCGTAGCTGAATCGAAGCTGTAGGCAAAGCCGATACGCGGCGCAAAGTTGGTTTGCTGCGCGTTCACCAGACTCCTATTGCCGCTGTATTGGATTGGTACGTTATTGGCGGCCATCAGGTTCACGAAATTAGGTGACAACTGGATGTTCTGCTGGGACTTGGTGTACGTCAGTGTCGCGGTAGCCTGGCCGGGCCCTTGCGGATGTATATCGAAGTTGGCGTAGAGGCCACCTACTTCTGTCACTGGCTGGAAGTTGTCATAGCGCATGCCGAGATTCAGCGTCAGTTTGCGGGTCGCCCGCCAGTCATCCTGTATATAAGCGCCGCGGGTCCAGTGGAAGAAATCCAGCTGATGATACTCTGGCACGGTTGCCGAGTTCATCTGATCCAACATGAGATCGGCAGCGCCGTAACCGGTGAACGACTTGCCAGGCTTGGAAGTAAAGAATCCTGTGTAGTGATAGGTCCCGCGGCCATTCGGAGGCGAGAAGAACGGGAAGCGAACGCTCTGCAGCAGCACGCCGAACTTCAGCGAATGATTTCCGATGATCTTCGTGACGTTATCGAGGAACTCATATACATCCTCAGCCTTGTGGTTCGGATAAAACCCAGGCTGCCCGAAGGTTGAGAGACCCGAGGCCGAGACAAGCGGTAAGCCGCCGCCCAGCGGCCCGCCACCCGGCACGCCGCCCATGCCCAGCGAAGTAGCCAGGTTGGTGTCATTAAACACCGCCTGCCGGAACTGGAAGTTGCCATAGTTGTAGCCGAAGCGGAACTCATTGACCAGCGTTGGAGAAAACAGATGCGTCTCGCTGAAGGCAATGTTCCCGGAGAGATCAGAGATATTGCCATCGTTACCGTAGCTGCCGCCATCGAGCACCGGCCCTAACGGAGAAGGATAGTTGCTGCGAACGTTCAGATAGCTGAACCGCGCAAACATCTGGTCTTTGGCGCTGAGGTTCCAGTCCATGCGCGTGCCCCACTGCCAGGAGTTCGATACGGCGTTGGTGTTGTTTACATAGTTGTCGTAGAGCTTGCCGCCGTTCGCATTCGGCAACGGAAAGAGATTCACCAACGTCTTCGCAACGGTGTTGACGGTGCCGGGACAGATCACATTCTGCTGTGCATTGCATTCGAGCAACTGTGTTCCCGCGCTGCCCGGCTGATAGAGCGTAACCGGCACGCCTGACGCGTTCAGAGCTGGGTTGAGAAGTTCGGAGAAATCACCCTTGCGCATTAGCGCGGTAGGAACCGAGCTTGTAAATGTTTGTCCGAAGACGATGCGGTTGGCTTCGGCATAGCCGAAAAAGAATAACTTGTCTTTGATAATCGGGTTGCCCAGCGTGGCGCCAAACTGATTCTCGTGATATGCGGGAATGGTAAGTGCATTCCAATTCTGGGCATCCAGGCTGGTGTTGCGCACATACTCCCACAGATCGCCGTGCAGTTGATTAGTGCCGGCTTTGATGCTCGTGTTCATGACCGCGCCGGCCGAGTGGCCCAACTCTGCGCTGTAGTCGCTGGTCTGCACTTTGAACTCCGCCAGTGCGTCCGGCGGCGGATTCACCACGAAGCTGGATCCGTTCAGAAAGTCAGGCACAGCCGTATTGTTGTCGATACCGTCCAGAATAAAGTTGTTCTGCGTGGGACGCTGTCCGTTGGCCGTAAAGTCGCCAGTGCCCTGTCCTCTGCCTCCTATGCCCGACACAACCCCGGCCGCCAGTTGCGCCACATACACCGCGTTACGCCCATTCAGCGGCATGTTGTTGATCGTCTGCGTGCTCATGACCTGGCCCACGGAGCCAGACTCGGTTTGCAGCAGCGGTGGCGCCGTTGAGACCGTCACCGTCTGTGATACATTGCCCAGACGCAGCGTCAGCGGGACGTTCACCCGCGCCTGCACGTCCACATGGATATGCTCCTGCTTCGTCGCCGAGAAACCCGGAGCCACCGCGCTCACCGAGTAGTTGCCGATCTTGATCGGCGAGAAGATATAGACACCGGTCGAGCTGCTCTTCGCCTTCAGTGTCAGGCCCGTATCGGCGCTGGTCAGTGTTACATCGGCATTCGGAATCACGGCTCCCGACGCGTCCTGAACCACGCCACTGATGCTTCCCTGGTCCGCCTGGCCGAAAACATATCTCGGCGTAAGCAGGTACGTACAGAACAAGGCCGCCAGCAGCAGAATTCTGCTCAGGCGTGAAATCGTTAACAATTGATTCATCTGGGTCACGAATTGTCCTCCTAAATTTGTCCTATGCCTGACTTGACCCCAGGCGCGCTCTACTGACAGAGCAAACCATCATGCCGCGTCGTTGACGCTTTACGCTCTCTCAACTCGCCGGAAGGTATCCGGCCAATACCGATGATTCCGCCGTCTCGCTCCGATAAGCTTTGAGTATTCCCGCGAATCCAAAACAGAAGACCATAGCGCCAACTGCTTCGCGGTTAGCGAAGAAGTTGTGCTTGGAGACAATGGAGAGGTGGACACCTCTATCAGGAATTCATAACTGCAAATCGCGAGTGTAACCCCTCAACAGAGGAGACCTCCACTCCCGCATCGCGGTTCGCCGAAGCGCAGTGCGCATCAAACCTGCCAAGTATGACCTCATTGCAATCGTTTCCACGTTGCTTTGAATATTCTTTTAACACTCCTTGCGGCGGGCGGCAACGATTACGCAAAATACCCTAGCCCCGCGCTGAAAGACTTGTCAAGGAAAATCTTGGACCCAAAGAAAGGGACTGGCGTTGCAAGAAAAGAATGTCTGTGCGGGTCGACAGGAAAATTGCGTGTGCCTGTCCTCTCGATATCTGCGCAAATCCATTCATCCCTGACCGCAGAGATGGCGATGCCGCAGCCGGCTATTCCCTCATCGCGGTTTTGCCCGCCTGCTCCGCGGACTTGCGCAGATAGAGTTCGAGATTGCTTTTCATGACCAACTGCGGGATCACTCCAATGCATGAAGGCGGCGCTATGCTTTCCATCAGGTACTGGTACATCGCGCGAATGGCCAGGCTGCCCTGCATCTCCGGGCACTGATAGATGGTCGCCCTGACGGCGCCGTCCCGCAGATACGGTACTAATTCAGGGAAAAGATCCGTTGTCACAACCGGGATCGCATACAGGCGGTCTTCCTTGCGCAACGCCTGCAGGACGGGAATGGAGTTGGCGCTTGTCACGTACATACCTCCGATCTGCGGTGTCTCTCTTAGACAGCGCAGAGCGCCCTTAAATGCCTGCTCCGGATCGTCGCGCGTTTCGATCAGGGTTACGGAGCGGTTTGCATCCGTTCGCGCCAGCATTTCCATGAAGCCCCGCACTTTTTCCGTCTGATTTAGATTTTCCAGATCTCCAGCCATAACCACGACGTGTCCCCGCTTTCGCATGCTTGCCGCGAGAACCTCGGCGGCCATGCAGCCGCCGTAATACGGATGCGGCGTGACCGCGGTCAGACGGCCGGATTCAGGAGAATCCGTTGAAACACAGATCACCGGAATCGCTCTTTCTCTTGCCTTCTTCACCAGGCGCGCCATCTGCGTGGTGTTTGGCGGAACAGCGATGATGCCATGCACGCCCGCTTCCAACGCAGAGCGAAGGCTGGCCTGTGCTCTGCCCGGATTGCGCGTATAACGATGAAACTCCACCTCCAGCACTGAGCGGAACGGAGACGCGGCCTCTTCAATTCCTGCCCGCAGCGAGTCAAAGAACGCAGCAATGGTCGTGGGGAGATGCACGGAGACGCGAAAGTGACGGTTAAGCCTTAAATTGCGCGCGGTAAGGTTGGGCTGGTACTTCTGCTCCTCTGCCATGCGCAGCACGCGTTCGCGGGTTGCCTGGCTGACCCGACCCTGGTTGTGCAGCGCCCGGTGAACCGTGGCGACCGAAATATCCAACGCCTCGGCGATGGCGCGAATACCTGATGCGGGTTTGATGATTGTGCGCTTGGGCATAGGACGATGAGGCCGTTCAGACGAGGACAGGCGCAACGTGGATTATAAGCATATTTATGGAGGGCAATCCAAGTGAAATTTTCTGCCTGGGTCATCTTGTGTAGATGATAGGAAGAGTTTTTTTGAAATCTATGGCTTGATCTGGCGGGGGCGTGTCGAAACCCACGAAAAATTGCCGGCGCAAAGCCAAAAAATTGGCACGCGCAAGCGCACTGATCCAAAAGCACTTCCCTAAACTATAGAAAGAGTAGAATTTTGGGCAGTGGGCCTCAGAAGATTAACCGCGCAATGGGATCTGAGGCCAATTGCCGCCGAGGCTTTACGATGACGGGGTGTCGTTCCAATCCGGCCCTGAGCGGAAGTGACATTCGCCGCTACACCCGGAAGGCGTCACCTGCTGGTGTTCTGCCTCTCTGACAGATCCAGCCGTGGTTTTTGCCGTGCCTGACAACACAGTGAGGTTCAGGCCCGTCGTTCTTCTCGAACCGTCGTGTTCAGCGCATTCAAGTAGTAACGCTCGTGAGCAAATCCGCGCCCCGCCGTTTGCAATAATAGCAGTGACAACAAGAGCTGCTCCGTGAGCAGCCGCGGCTCGCTTGCCTACCTGCGCCACTCGCCTTCCGGCATTTCTGCCTTGTCCAACTTTCCAAGCAGGACTTGAGATATGCAGCTTTGGAGCGACTATGAAGGCGTCACGATTGACGGCGCTATCCGCTTGCAAAAGCTTTTGTTACCCGAGGGCCGCAGCGCATTTTTCTCCACCTCCGGCCCCAAGGGCGAGCCAACGGTCGTACGCCTCATCGAGTGCCACTTCGATGAGGATGAGATTCTTGCCCGCTGGCGCTGCGTGGCGGCGTTAAACCATCCGCAGTTTCTCCGGTTCGAGCGCTATGGCAAGATCGAACTCGACGGCGGTCCGGTTGTTTATGCAGTCTTCGAGAAGGTGGACGCGAACCTGGCGGAGGTCGTTGATGAAGGTCATCTGACCGTCAAGGACGTCGCGCAGCTTGCATTCAGTCTGGTGACCGCGCTCGATGTATTGCATACGCATGGCTTCATTCACGAGCACATCGAGCCGCGCAATATCTTTGCCGTTGGCAATGTCGTGAAGCTGCGCGGCGACTGCATCCGCGAAGCGCCGGAGGGAGAGGAAGGTCGCGCCATGAAACAGCGCGACGTGCGCGATCTGGCTGCGGTGCTCCTTCAGGCACTGACTCAAGGACATTCGCTCGATGGGGTTCCCGACTACCTCGTGCCTCCGCCATTCGACCAGATCATCCGCAACGGGCTGGACGGAACATGGGGGATTGAAGGCATCCGGGCCGCTCTGGAAGGCCTGCTTCGCTCGCCGCGCATCGCGCCAAAGCCGCTCAATGTGGCTCCGGCAACGCCGGCTGCGGCCGAGGAGAAAACTCCGAGTATCAGTACCAAGCCGTCTATACGGTCGGCAATGCAGCTCTCTCTCCCTGTCATTGACAAGGACCTGAAAGCTGGATTTTCCGGCACATCATCGCGCAAGGATGCCTGGGACGAAACACCGGGCTTCTCGCTGCGCCCGGACTGGGTGGTTGCTGTCGGCATTGTTGCCGCTCTCCTGGTTCTCTCCACATGGCTACTTGCGCATACATGGAATAAGCGTCGGCAGAAATCCACGCACGCAGCTGCCGCCACTTCAGAACCAGCCGTGCAACCCGCGAAGCAGATACCGACCAACTCCCCGCCCCAGCCCGCCACCGCGGCATCCCAACGCTCGAACCTCCTTCCGCGGAATGGATCACGCGCCGTTTGGCGTGTGATCGTCTTCACCTATGACCACAAGAGGGACGCCGAGAAGAAGGTTTCCAGCCTTGCGCGTAGCCATCCGGACCTGCGGCCGGAGGTCTTCGCCCCTCGCAAACATGCTTCTTATTTAGTTTCTATCGGAGGAGTCATGAGCCGGGATGCTGCTGACGCGCTCGTACGGCGCGCTCGCTCACTGGGGCTACCACGCGATACGTACGCTCAGAACTACAGTCGCTGACCAACGTGATAAAAAATGTCTGGCCTGCACACAACCGTTCGCGCTTAGCGAAGCATGAGCTCAGATTCGCATGGGCATCAGAACGTAGCGATACTTATATTCGGCATCCGGATCTTCCGGGCGCATCTGGCCGGCAGATTGAGAGTCTTTGAATTCAAGCCGCACCTCTCCCTGGTTGTCGATCGCTTTGAGGAAGTCGAGAATATAGGTGGAGTTGAAGCCCACCATGATGGCATCACCGGAGTACGGCGTATCGATGGTATCTTCGCTCTCGCCGGATTCTGCGGAGTTAGCGCTTACTTTGAGTTCGTTGCTCTCCAGGCGCAGACGGATGGCGCCGGAGCGCTCATCGGCAAACTGGGCGACGCGCTGGATGGCTGCGGAGAGATCGCTGGAGCGCACAACCGCAAATTTAGTGTTGTCGCGGGGCATGACAGCTTCGAAGTTCGGGAATTGTCCGGAGAGCTTTCGGGTGCTGAGGGTGCGATGGCCGACACGGAAAAAGAGCGTATGTTCGTCGTCGGCAAAGTCGATCTTCTCAACGTCGGGCGCGGAAAGTAATTGCTGCAGCTCCTGCAGGGCCTTGCGCGGGATCAAAACGCGCTTCTCGCCGCTGATGCCCTCCTGGGCTTCCTCCGATTTTTCGACATAGGAGAGGCGGTGGCCGTCTGTAGCCACCATGGCCAGCGACTCAGCCTTGATGACAAGCAGAGCGCCGTTGAGGGTATAGCGCGATTCCTCGTTGGAGATCGCAAAGATGGTCCGCGCAATGAGAGTCCTGAGAGTTGCGGCAGAGATGCTGGTGGTGGGTACAGCCGGGAATTCCGGAACCTGGGGATAGTTGGCGCGCGCCATGCCCACGATCTTTGTGTTCGAGCGGCCGCTACGGATCTGAACCCAGTGGTTCTCCAACAGCTTGATCGAGATATCGCCTTCCGGAAGCAACCTGATGTAGTCGTAAAGCTTGCGGGCGGGAATGGTGCACGAACCGGGTTTCTTGACCTTGGCCGCCGAACTCGTGCGGATAGCCTGATCGAGGTCCGTGGCTGTGATGTTCAGCCGGTCTCCATCTGCCTCGACGAGAAAGTTGGACAGAATCGGAATGGTGGTCTTGCGCTCCACCACGCTCTGGGTTGCGGTTAGTTCCCTCACCAAATCCTGGCGGCTTACCGTGATTTCCATTGCTGCTCCCTGCGCGGAAGGCTTCTCAACCTCGGTTTCTATGATCGGCATAAGCACACCTCTGCTTCCGGAAGCCCACTTCTGCGCTGGCCACACTCTACACTACCGGGCGACCAGCCGGAAATGGCTGTCTTTTCTACCTCTTGATTGTAGTCATCCGCACGGAAGTGCGCGCGTGGAAAACCGGGGCGATTCTCTGGATTCCTGGACCAGGAAAGGAGCGGATTGTGACGCCGTCCAGCGCGATCGATGGGCAAGGGCGGGAGGGATGTTTAGGAGTAATGCCGAGGAAACGGGAGAGTTGTAGGAAAACGAGAAAGATATATAGAGAACTAATAGTCTTCGTAACCGTTGCGGCAGGAAAAGTGGAAATCAGGGCAAAGTGGTTGCAGGAGGAGGAGTTGGCAAGCTGCCGCGTTTTCTAAATCGCGGCTGTGGAATTCAGGAGAATTGGAAATCAGCCTTGTAAAGTGGGGGCGGCGTACCGTGTTTCCCACGGTTCCCACAGCGATATTGGAAATGTCTGTGTAAAGCCGGGCGCTTGTGTGAAAAGAGGGTTTAACAACCCTGGTTTGAATAAGATGCACATGGAAAGAGATACACAGGCGCGAGCGGAGGCGCGTGCATTCCGTAGCGCGGAAGAACTGCTCTGCGGGTGCCGCTGGAAATCGCCCGTGATTGTGAAGCATGGTAGAAGCGGAATCCGAAGGCAGTGTTTTGTTGACGTGGTCGCACAATGCAGTGAGGAGCAAGGTGGCGTGATCCCGATTTCGGGTGGTGATCGCTTGGTCCTGTCCGCTCTATATACTTAAGTGTGCATGTCCTACGCAGCCGCGATCGCTCAATTGAACGCCATGGCGCCGGAGCTTTACACGCGCACGGGACAGGCCAGGCGTAAATTTTCCCTGGAGCAGGTACGGGCGCTTCTCGGGGCGCTGGGAAATCCGCAAGGGCAGTTCCCCTCGGTACTGATTGCCGGAACCAACGGGAAGGGCTCGACGGCGGCCACGCTGGCTTCGATTCTGACCGAATCCGGGCGGCGCACCGGGCTTTATACCTCGCCCCACCTGGCGCGGCCCAATGAGCGCATCCGGCTGGACGGGACGGAGATTGGCGACGATTTCTTCGCCAGCCTGTACTTTCGCGTGCGGGAGGCGGCAGAGCGTCTGGTGGCGGAAGGCAAGCTGCCCCAGCTTCCCAGCTACTTTGAGGTCCTGACGGCGCAGGCGTTTCTCTATTTTGCCGAGGAGCGTGTGGATATTGCGGTGCTGGAAGTGGGCATGGGCGGCCGGCTGGACGCTACCAACGTGGTGGATCCGCTGCTTTCAGTGATTACCGACATCTCGCTGGATCACATGGAATGGCTGGGCGATACGATTGCGGCTATCGCACGGGAGAAGGCGGGAATTCTGCGCCGCGGCGGAATCATGGTGACCCTGCCGCAGCATCCCGAGGCCAACCAGGTTCTGGGCGAGGTGGCGACGGAGCTGGATGTGCGCGGGGTGAATGCCGCGGCGTATATGCCGATGGGGAGTACCGGCGCCACGGGGCGCTACCTGATCCAGGCTTTAGGTGAGGTTATAGAGGTGGATTCGCCACTGGCGGGCGCGCATCAGCACCGGAACCTGGGGCTGGCCATTGCCGCGGCCGTGGAGCTGGCTGGTACGCACGGCTTCCCGGTGACTGCGGCCGCGATTGCCGAAGGCATCCGACAGACCCGGTGGCCGGGCCGGCTGGAGCGCATCCAAAGAGACGGTGTGAAGTGGATCCTGGATGTGGCGCATAATCCGGCAGGCGCCTGGGCGTTGCGCGCCGGCCTCGGCACCCTGCTGGAAGAAGAGAAGCGGCGCGTGCTGATCTTCAGTTGCCTGCGCGATAAGCCTGTGGCGGAGATGGCGCAGATTCTTTTTCCGCTCTTTGAGTTGGTGATCCTGGCGCCACTTCATGCCGCGCGCGCAGCAGCGATGGACGATCTGCTGGCCGCGGCGGAGAGCACAGGAACAGCGGCAAGAGCCACGGAATCAGTAACCGCAGCGTTGCAGTTGGCTCAGGAGTGCGCGCAGGGGGGCGCAGTGGTGATCTCCGGGTCAGCATACCTGGTAGGTGAGGCGCGCACGCTGCTGTTGAGTGAAAGGAATCAGGAATCATGAGCCGTCGTCCCCATCCACTGCCGCGGCTGCATCGCTGGCGTACAAACCTGATTCAGGCGCCGTTGTTCTTCGTACTGACAATCATCTACGGATCGGTGGCGCTGCTGCTTTCGCTCTTCGACAAAACCGGCCAGGCGCAGCATCGGGTGGCGCGCCGGTGGGCCGGCGCCGCAGTGTGGATTTCAGGCTCAAGGCTGACCGTGCGCGGAGCGGAGAACCTGCGCAAGCACCCCGTTGCGGTTTACGCGGCGAACCACACATCGTACATGGATACACCAGTCATCTTTTCTTCGCTGCCCTTTCAGTTCCGCATTCTGGCCAAGAAGGAGCTTTGGCAGTTGCCGTTTATCGGTTGGTATCTGAACCGGTCAGGCCAGATTCCCGTTGACTCCACGGACGCGCACGCCACGCTCTCAAGCCTGGGAGCAGGTGTCAAGGCCCTGCGTTCGGGTATGCCCCTGTTTGTATTTCCCGAGGGTGGCCGGACGCCGACCGGCGAACTGCAGCCATTTCTCTCCGGTGCCGCATATCTGGCGATTCGGGCTCAGGTGCCGCTGGTGCCGATCGCGCTCAACGGCATCTACGATTTGCTTCCCATCCACACCCGCCACCTTTATCCGGGCGAGCTTACACTGAGCGCAGGCGAGCCGATCGAAACCAAGGGAATGACCGTGCGCCAGACCGAGGAGTTGACTCGCCAACTGCGCGCGGTGATGGAAGGCATGCTGCGGACGGAAACTGCCGAAGACGGCGCCCCCATGGAGGAAGCAGGGGCGCACGCCGATATTTAATTGCTGAAGAGGGTCCGCAACCTCTCCGCGGAACACTGCATCTCCTGACGACTGGTGCTTCTATGTCCATCCTCATTGCGATTCCCGAGCCTACCAGCAGCGACCAGAGCTACAACGAGCGGTCGCTGCCGCCGTATCTCGATGCCCTGCGCGCCGCCGGCGCCATGCCCTTCATTGTGCCCCTGCACCAGCCGCAGAACCGCGTGGCGAAGCTGCTGACCGGTGTGCAGGGAGTCTTGCTGCCGGGCAGCCGCTTTGACGTGGACCCGGAAAGATATGGTGAGAAGCGGGAGCCGGAGTGCGGCGACGCGGATCCAGCCCGTACCGCCGTCGATGAGCTCCTGTTGCAGGATGCCTTCAGCCTGCGCAAGCCGATTCTGGGGATCTGTCATGGAACCCAGAGCTTGAATGTCTGGTGCAATGGATCGCTGATCCAGGATCTGAAAACTGCAGTCAACCATCGGCCGGGCCGCGAGGTGGTGGAAGCGCACCCGGTGCGGATCGCGCCAGGTTCGAGGCTCAACGAGATCCTGCAGCCCGGCGAGCCACCCGAGATCCAGGTGAACTCCAGCCATCACCAGGCAATCCGCGCGCCTGGCGACCATCTCCGGATCAGCGCCGTCTCGCCTGGAGATGGTGTGATTGAAGCGGTTGAGCTGGACGAGCCGGATCACTTCGTCGTGGCAGTCCAGTGGCATCCGGAGCGGACGTACCACCAGAGCGCTGATTCGCGTGCGCTTTTCGCGGCGTTTGTCCAGGCAGCCACAGTGTGGCAGCCTCCGCAGATTGCCGAATCGGTTGCGCCGGCATGAGCTCGGGTCCGGCCTCAGGAGGATCGCGGCTCAATGCTTTGCTGGCAAGCGTGGGTCAGCTGCCCCTCGATGACACCGTGGCTGGCCGTTTCGAGGAGTTATTGTCGCTGCTGCTGCGCTGGAATGCACGGATGAACCTGACCGCGATCCGCGATGAAGAAGGCATTCTCGCGCGGCATTTTGTTGAATCCATCTGCTGTGCGCGGAGCCTGCCCGCGGGGGTCACAACGCTGTTGGATTTTGGTTCAGGCGCTGGATTCCCAGGGGTTCCCATCGCTCTCTGCCGCCCGGAGATTCAGGTGACGCTGGCCGAGTCGCAGGCGAAGAAGGTAGCCTTTCTGCGCGAGGCGGTTCGGGTGTTGGGAATCTCAGCCAGCGTGCACGCGCAGCGGGCGGAGCTGCTTGCCGTGGTCTTCGATTGCGTAACACTGCGCGCCGTGGAACGGATGGAGCAGGCAGTTAGCCAAGCGGCGCGGCTGGTTCGGCCCGGAGGCTGGCTCGCGCCGATGACGACGAAAAAGGATTTGCCCGGCATTCAGAGGGCTGCCGGGGATGGTTTTTCCTGGCGCGAGGTCGTTCCGCTGCCGGGCAGCGAAGGCAGGGTGCTTGCCCTCGGAGAGCGAGAGATCGATTCCACGAGGATCTGAACCTGCGCGCCAGGGATCTTTTTCAGCCCCGTTCAGCTCAACTGAATGGGGCCACCCACGTGAATCAGAACGGCGCTCAATGCCGGCACGTAGCATTTGAGCTGGGAGCCGTGCGGCTTGACGGTGTACGCCGGTGAGGGAGAGAACGCACCGTCGCGCGCGATGCTTCCGCCCTGGATTCTTACTCCCGAATGCGCGTGTAGATCGGGGCCGGTGGCGCCGGGGCTGAGTTGCGTCATGGCCACCAGAGAGGCCGATCTGGCACGGTGCGGCAGATGCGCCGTCAGATCGAGATTCTGCGTGAGGTCTTTGTTGACGATGACCAGGTTGAGTCCGCCGGAGGCGGGCTGAACCGCGTAGGCTGTGACGTTGAGCGATCCCGCGGAAAGCTTGGCTGCATTGAGGGTGCCCTGACCCGCGAGCGTGAAGAACAGGATGCCGTAATACTCGGGCCGGGCTTCAACTACGCGGCCATGGTCGTCGGCAATGGGCGTGTAGCCCCCGCCGTTGCCGCCTCCGTGAAAGTTGACTCCGCAGGCGCCTCCCTGCGCGCAATCGAGAAGGTAATCGAGGACCCACAAGGAAGATGCGTAAGAGTCGCTGATGCCATTCGAGCCGCCATGCGAATAGGAGTTGCACTCGGCCATGCGGTAGGGTACGCCGATCTTTTCCGCCACTGCCTTGAGCTCCGCTAGCTCGTGAATCAGGCGGGGGTCGGGCGAGATAAGGAATTCCGCGGTGGAAGTAGGCAACTGGCCGTTGCCGCGGTAATAGTGCTGCGTAAGAAGAGTGATCTGCTTGCTGGTGACCTTTTCAGCGAAGGGGACCGTCCAATTCTCCACGTTGCTGGCCGAGGCGGGCCCTGTGATGGCGACGCCGGGTGTTGCCGCGAGTATGGCTCTGCGAAATTCTTCCCAGCGCGCCATGAACTGTTCAAAAGACCACTGGTCTCCATCAGCCTTGTGCCTTCGATACAGGTCGCACTCGTTGCCAATCTCGATGCCGAGCAGAGAGGAGCCTAACTGCTTTGCGACGTAAGCCACCTCAGCGGCAGCCAGGGCAGGCGTAGTTGCACCGGTCGCAGCTCCCTCAAGGTTGACGGCGTAAAGGCATTGCCAGCCGGTAGCTTTGATGAAAGCAGCCAGCGCATCAACGTCGCTCGGCGCAATCTGGCCAGAAGTCTGGCCATTTCCATTCGCCACCCATACGCTTCTCTCGACAGAATTGCCGCCGATCCGCAGTACGGAAGGGCCGAGCCGCTTGAAGAGGCCGATGAGATCGCTGTTGGAACCGGTAAAAAGAGGCTCGCTAAGGGTGTGCTTTTCATAGGAGAAGCCAACAAACGCAGGGTCGATAGAACCGGCGCGGGTATGCGTGATCGTCAAAGTTGCCTGAGTCATCGGTCCGGGAGGTTTTGGCTGCGGATTGTTTGTGCTGGTCTTTGCCAGCGCGCAGCGGAGAGAACCAAGGCCAGGGAAAACCGAGGAGGCAGCCAACGCTGCGACACCCCGGACCACTTTGCGGCGGCCAAGAGAAAGGGAATCTGTCTCAAATTGGACTGCGGAATCGTCACCGGATTTATTCATGCGCGGAAGTGTATCACAGCGAAGCGGATCAGAATTTGAAGGATTGCTGCACGACCTGCGGGAGATATGGAGGTTGGTAGGAACGAGAAAGTGCGCCTGGGGCAGAAGCTCTGTCCCAGACTCTCATGAGCTCGACGCCGGTCTTCAGGCGGAGTCAGGCTCAACTGACCTGAATAAGGACCGCGCTGAGGTAGGGCACATAGCATTGCAGTTGCATGCCGTTGGGGTTGAGGACGTAGGAGGGATTCGGTGAGAACGATCCGTCAACCGCAATGCTTGCCCCCTGGATGGTGACGCCGCTTGAGGCTGAGAGATCAGGCCCGGAGGCACCCTGAGTAAGCTGGGTCATCTCCATCAGGGAAGCGGAGCCAGCTCCCTGGGGGAGGTTGATAGTGAGTTGCAGGTTCTGGGCGGAATCCTTGTTATTGACGATGATGTTCAGTCCGCCTGAAGAGGTTCGTACCGCATAGGCGGTCACGTTAAGCCCGCCCACGGAGAGCTGTGTCGGATAGAGGGTTCCCTGGCCGGCAAGGGTGAAGAAGAGCATGCCGTAGAACTCTGGCCGCGCCTCAACGACGCTGCCTCCGGAGTTGGCGATCGGCGTGTACCCGGTTCCATCGCCGCCGCCATGAAAGTTCGCGCCGACAGAACCGCCCATGGCAAGGTCGAAGAGATAGTCGATGACCCAGAGCGAAGATGCGTAGGAGTCGCTGACGTTGGGTGCGCCGCCGTTGTAAAAGGAGTTGCATTCGGCCATGCGATAAGGAACACCGATGCCTTGCGCGCCAGACTTAAGGACCGCCAATTCGCTGACCAGTGCAGAGTCGCCCGTAATCAGATAGTTGACGGTGGAGCTGGCGGACTGGCCGTTTGCCCGGTAATAGTGCTGGGTAAGGAGGGTGATCTGGCTCTTGGTCACCGTTTGCCCGAACGGGACGGTCCACGTGGAAGCGTGGCTGGCGTCGGCGGGGCCGGTGACAGCCACGGTCGGCGTGGTGGCCAGGATGGCTGTGCGGTACTCTTCCCATAAGGTAAGGAACTGGGAGAGCGACCAGTTGCCGGCATAATAAAGGCCTGTGTCGCCATAGAGGTCCGGTTCGTTACCGATCTCAATGCCGAGCAGGGATGATCCGAACTGCTGGGCGGCGTACGCCACCTCCTGCGCTGCGAGCGCAGGGTTCGTCGCTCCCGTTGCGGAGCCTCCCAGATTGATTCCGTAGAGACACTGCCAGCCAGCCGCTTTGACAAAGGCGGCCACCGCATCGACGTCGCTCGGCGCAATCTGTCCGGACGTCTGCCCGGGGCCATTGGGAGTCCAGACATTCTTGTCCACTGAGTTTCCGCCGATGCGCAGCAGGCTGGGGCCAATGCGCTTGAACATTCCAATCAGATCGCTGTTGGTCCCTGTGAACAAGTGCGGGTTTTGGTTGAGCATGCCCTTTTCGTACGAGAGCCCTGCGAAGGCTGGACCAATGGAGCCGGCAGCCCCCGTGGTGATATTGAGAGACGCACTGGAGATGGAGCCAGAAGGTTTGGGTTGTGTTGTGGGATTGGATTGGGTGGACGCGCTGGAAGTGGACGACGAAGAGCCACAGCCAGGCAGGAACGAGGTGGCAGCGAGGGCGGCCGCCCCTTGAAGGAGCTGGCGCCGGTTGAAATAGGATGATTGCGAAGATTCGCAGAGTTTGCGTTCTGGCCTGGAAATTTTCATGCCGGCCATTCTACTGCATCCGGGTGTTGGCTGGTGCTGCGGCAAATAGGGCAAATGCGCACTGGGGGTGGAGTATTTTAAGTGGGCTGGCAGAGACGGAAATGTTCCACGTGGAACAACTGCATCCCGGGGGCATGTCGACGTCGGGTTGTCGATGTTCCACGTGGAACATCGCATTGGCCTATATTCGGTCTGCAGATTAGCCGAACAAGGCAGTGATGTCTCCTGAGTGGTCCGGCACTTTGCAGAGAAACCTGGGCAAGTTTTCCACTGCACGCGCATTTTCGGATTTCCCAGCAGCGCCGATACGCATCCTCTGAACCCATTGTCAATCAAGGGTTTGACTGGCACCTGCCAGATGGTTGCCCGGTGGTTTCCACAGTTTGGGTGAGTTCTCCACAGTGCAACTATCCGCCATGGCACTGGCCCCTGCCTGTACTCTTGAATGCGATGGGCAAGATACTCGGCGTCGTTAACCAAAAGGGCGGAGTGGGCAAAACAACCACCGCGATTAATCTCGCCGCCTGCCTGGCTCTGCAGGGCCTCAAGATACTCCTGGTGGACTGCGACCCACAGGCCAATGCTTCTTCGGGCCTGGGCTTTCAGCGCGACGATAACCGCCACTCCATCTACGAGACATTGATGGGAGACAGCCCGGCCGAGCAGGTGCTTCTCCCGACCGACGTCGAAAACCTCTGGCTGATCCCCGGCTCCAAGAATCTGACCGGGGCGAATATCGAGCTGGCCAACGCTGAAGATCGAGCCCTCCGCCTGAGCCGTGCTTTGGAACCGCTCAATGGCACCTACGATCTGATCGTCCTTGACTGCCCGCCGGCGCTCGATCTGCTGACACTGAACGTTCTGGCCGCCGCTGA
This sequence comes from Acidobacteriota bacterium, assembly GCA_021846945.1. Classification (GTDB taxonomy): domain Bacteria; phylum Acidobacteriota; class Terriglobia; order Terriglobales; family Acidobacteriaceae; genus Telmatobacter. Next base: position 20,710 of record JAJZVZ010000023.1, read on the forward strand.
ACTTCTTATCGTGCCCATGCAGGCGGAATATTTTGCCCTGGAAGGCGTCTCTGAATTGATCTCGACATTGGAGCGCGTCCGCGCCAACTTTAATCCGGCGCTCACCATCGAGGGTGTACTGCTGACGATGTACGACGACCGCACCAACCTGGCCCAGCAAGTTACCGAAACCCTGCGCGAGCACTTTAAGGAGCGCCTCTACAAGACCGTGATTCCTCGCAATATTCGTCTGGCGGAGGCACCCAGTCACGGCAAGCCGGTAGCTTTATATGACTCCCGATCCCGGGGGACCGAGGCCTATTTTGAACTGGCAGGAGAATTCCTGGCGCGGAACGGGATCACATCACCCGCAGCCAAGTCGCGCAAGGCCGCAGCATCCGCAAAGCCGGAGGCCAAAATTCGCTTCTGGCCTTATTCCTGAACGCAGCGGCGCCGCGAAGCTAGGCCGCGCAGCCGGAACACTCCAGGAAACCTTAAGTCTGAAGCACCCGGTCTTTACCGGGATAGTTAAAGGAATTGCACTATGAACGCCGTCGCTACAGAGGGGAAACGCCGCGCTCTAGGTAAGGGCCTTGATTCCCTACTTCCCCGGGTCCATACCGTTGCCCATGTCGCTGAGCCGGAAGGCGGCAAACCCCGTGAGATCCCCGTCGATCAGATTGATCGCAACCCCTTCCAGACACGCACCCATGTGGATCAGGAGCAGTTGTCTGAGCTGGCCGCCTCCATTACCGCCAACGGCGTCGTCCAGCCAGTGCTGGTCCGCCCGATGGCAAATGGCCGCTTTCAGCTCATTGCGGGCGAGCGGCGCTGGAGAGCCTCGCAGCTTGCCGGCAAAGCGACGATCCCCGCCATTCTGCGTCAGGTCTCTGACGAGCAGGCAATGGAGATCACCATTGTCGAGAACCTGCAGCGGGCTGACCTGAACCCGATGGAGCAGGCGCGGGCCTTCGAGCGGCTTTCACGCGAGTTCCATATGACCCAGGAGCAGATGGCGCAGCGCACTGGAAAAGACCGGGCGACCGTGGCTAACTTCCTGCGTTTATTGAAGTTGCCATCTACTGTGCAGACCCGTGTGGAGACTGGTGAACTGAGCTTCGGCCATGCGCGCACGCTGCTATCCCTGGAGGATGGCGAACAAATAGAGAAGGCAGCGCAAAAGATCGCCGCACTTTCGCTTTCTGTTCGCCAAACCGAAAACTATGTGCAAGGTCTTCTGCATCCTGAACGCAATAAGAAGGATCCGAAGCCTGATCCGCCCGTCGATCCCAACGTCCGCGACGCCCAGGAGCGGCTGCAGCGGGCACTTGGCCTCAAGGTCACCATCGAAGACCGCAACGGCCGCGGCAAGGTCATCATTGAATACGCCCGCCTGGAAGATTTCGACACGCTGCTGGAGCAGTTGGCGGGCGATTAAGGAGCCGACCCCTCTCGCGGATCGAACAAGCTGCAAAGCGGGCGGCGGGATGGAAGACCGGGAGTCGCCACATCAGGTAGAACCCGTCGCAGCGGCTCGGAATGTGATTGCGGGGCGTAGTTGCGCTTTGCCCTACAATAGCGCCATGCCCGCTATTTCACCGTCCCTCCGTGTTGTACACGCCGTCTGCTCTCATGATTGCCCGGACTCCTGCGGCGTGCTGGTGACGGTGAATGATGAGGGGCGCGCGGTAAAGGTGCAGGGCGATCCTTCGCATCCGATCACGCAAGGCTTTCTCTGTGGCAAGGTGGCCAGGTATCTTGACCGCGTTTACTCGCCCGAGCGCATTCTTTATCCGCTGCGGCGCAAACCCGGCGCGGCCAAAGCGCCTTTGCAGCGCGGTCGCGAGCAGGAAGCCTTCGTGCGCATCAGCTGGGACGAGGCGTTGGACGAGATCACCGCGCGGCTGCAGCAAATCAGTGATGCGCACGGCCCTGAGTCAATCCTGCCGTATAGCTATGCGGGTACGATTGGTGTGCTCGGCTACGGCTCGATGGACCGGCGCTTCTTTCATCGGCTGGGCGCAAGCCAGCTTGATCGAACAATCTGCTCGGAGGCGGGCGGGCAGGCCTGGAACCTGGTTTATGGCAAGAAGATCGGCATGCCCACCGAGGATTTCCGACTGGCCAGGCTGATCGTGGCTTGGGGTGCAAACATCCACGGCAATAACGTCCACGTTTGGCCGATGGTGGAGCAGGCTCGGCGCAACGGCGCGCGGCTCATCGTCATTGATCCCTACCGTACGCGGACCGCGGCCCAGGCTGACTGGCACATTGCCATCCGGCCCGGCACCGATGCGGCTCTGGCGCTGGGGATGATGCATGTCATCCTCAACGAAGGGCTGGAAGACCGCGCCTACATTGAGCAAATGACCGGCGGCATCGACCGCCTTGCCGAACGTGCCCGCGAGTACACGCCGGAGCGCGTGGCTGGATGGACGGGCATGACCGCGGCCGAAGTGGAACGTCTGGCCCGCGAGTACGCCACCACGCATTCGGCCGCGATTCGCCTGAACTATGGCGTACAGCGGTGCGAGACGGGTGGCGCCGCGGTGCGGGCCATCATTATGTTGCCCGCGCTGACCGGCGCATGGAAGTATCGTGGCGGAGGCGCGCAGCTCTCTACCTCAGGCGGCTTCTCATGGAACGAGCAGGCCACGCGGCGGCCCGATCTGGCGCTTTCGTCGCCCCTTGGCCGGCCAGCACGGGTGGTGAACATGTCCACTCTGGGCCATGCGCTTACGGAGCTTGGCAGAGGCAGAGAACAGGGATCAGGGATCAGGGATCAGAACGCGGAAGGTGCCGCGGTTCACGCACTCTTTGTGTACAACTCCAATCCTGGCGCGGTGGCGCCGAATCATAACGCGGTTCGCCGCGGCCTGGCGCGGCCGGATTTGTTCACTGTCGTGCACGATCTTTTCTTTACCGACACCACGGACTACGCCGACTATATCCTGCCCGCTACGACGTTTCTGGAGCATACGGACGTGCAGGGCGCCTACGGACATTCCTTCGTGCAGCTCTCGCAGCAGGCCATTGAGCCACTCGGCGAGGCGCGGTCCAACGTCTGGCTCTTCGGCCAGCTTGCGCAGCGCCTGGGCTTTACCGAGGCGTGTTTTCGCGATACGCCGCAGCAGATCATTCGCCAGGCGCTGGCGATCGGGCCGGACGGCCACTCAGCCAACCCCGGCATGGAGCACATCACTTACGAGGATTTGGAAGAAAAGGGCCATATTCCGCTCGCCTTCCACCGTGATGGCCTGCTGCCATTTGCTTCTGGTCCGGTTCCCACGCTGTCGGGCAAGATCGAGTTTTACTCGGAAGCGCTGGCCGCTGCAGGCCACGACGGCCTGCCCGGCTTTGCGCCGCCTGCGGAATCGCGCTGGGGCGAAGCCGCGCAGCAGTATCCGCTGGAGTTCCTCGGCCGCAAGGTGGACAACTACATGAACTCGACCTTCGCCAATCTCGACTTCCATCGCAAGATGGAAGCGCGCACCAGCCAGCGGCTGGAGATGCACCCCGGCGATGCCGCGGCCCGCAATATCGCAGACGGTGACCGAGTACGCGTGTGGAATGGGCGCGGCGCGCTGCACCTGACGGCCATGCTGAATCCGAACATGCCGGCGGGCGTGGTTTCAGCTCGCCTGGACTGGGCCAAGCTCCATGCCGATGGGGTGAATGTGAATGCCCTCACCAGCGAACGCCTCACCGACATGGGCGGTGGCCCCACCTTCTATTCCACGCTGGTGGAAGTAGCTGGGGCATGACTGAAGGGGTCGCGGCGCCAAAGGGAAATCGGAACCAGTAAACTGGTATGTATATGGATTGGTCAGCCGTAGCCATTTTTGTTGCAGTTGTATTTCTTTTTGTCCTTTTCAAGCGCGCTGGGCAGATTGCGGCCAAAGACGCGCAGACGCACCTGCAGAATGGTGCTCTGATTATCGACGTGCGCACGACCGGTGAGTTCAGCGCAGGCCATCTTCCCAAGGCGATCAATCTGCCTCTTGATGGAATTGAAACCAGCCTGCCGCGACGCGTGAAGAATAAGGATCAGGTGCTTCTGCTGCATTGCCAGAGCGGCATACGCAGCGGCATGGCAAAAAGGAAACTGAAGGCCCTCGGCTATGCCAACGCCTTCAATCTTGGTTCCTATGGGCGCGCGGAACGCATTGTGAACAGCAGGTAATGTACTTTAGCGACTGCCGATAAGCCGTTCTTCATATTGAGAAGACGCAGCGCGTCAGTTATTGAGGCTGCGGAAACAGTGCAAATGGCAGGCGACTTCAGCGGGAGAAATCCAGCAGCGGCTCAAGCCCTTGCTCAGACTACGGTGCTTTCGGCACGACTGAAGTCATGCCCTGACACAAAGCCCTGGACTCAACTCGTTTTTCCGCAAGCCGTATAGCTGTGTCCTCAACCTTCCCAATCGATGATCACGCGACGAAGGCCGCGGACGGCGTTACTCAGATACACCGCGTCGGCCTGGCGCAAATCGTCGATATGAAGCACGCGCTCTCCGGCATTCGGGTACGTCTCCAGCACATGACGCCGGTACACTCCGGCCAGCAGTCCGCACTCGACAGGAGGCGTGTACAGGCGGCCCTCCTTCTCGACAAAGATATTGCTGATGGCGCCTTCGGTGACTTCCTCGTTGCGATTCAGGAAGAGCACATCGTCGAAGCCCGCCAGCGTAGCGGCGCGGAAGGCATCCGAGTACAACGGCCGATGCGTGGTCTTGTGAAAGAGCATTGGATTCCACGGGTCGGTGCGCCGCCGCGAGATGCGCACCCATCCGGACTCGGTCCGGCCGCGCGTTTCCGCCAGCACTTCGCATGTAATGTGCAGGCCGCCATCGCTGTCGAGCAGCAGCCGCACCTTGCGCGAACCGTGGCCCGCGAATGCCCGCGCATGTTTCTCCAGGACCTCTTTGACCTCGCTGCGTTCACAGGGAAATCCAAAATATTGCGCCGAATCTTCCAGACGGTCCAGGTGCAGCTCAATAAGTGGATACTCATCTTTCCATAGCAGTGTCTCGACCAGCGAGAACCGTTCCGGCAGCCAACCTGAAGAGCATGTCAGAAACTCTGCCTTAAGCTGGCACTCGCGGAACTCCGCCGCGGGATCGGAGTCGATCACGATGCCGCTTCCCACGCCCATCCTGCCGCGGCTTCCCTCCAGCTCTAACGTGCGGATTGCCACATTGAAGACCGTCTGCTGTGGCGAAAAGTAGCCTATGGCCCCTGTATAGACGCCCCTCGGCTCGTCCTCGATCTGCGCCAGCAGTTGCATGGCCCGCACCTTGGGCGCTCCCGTCACTGACCCGCACGGGAACAGCGCCCGGAAGATGTCCTGGAATCGAATCCCGCCCCGCAGGTCGGCCGTTACCGTCGAGGTCATCTGCCAGAGCGTGGGGTGACGCTCTACGGCAAACAGATCTTCCACCCGCACACTTCCGAACTCGGCGAGGCGGCCCAGATCGTTGCGAAGCAGGTCTACGATCATCACATTTTCGGCGCGGTTCTTGGGGTCGTTGCGCAGCCATTCCGCCTGTTGGCGATCCTCCAGCGTCGTACGGCCGCGCCGGGCAGTGCCCTTCATCGGCCGCGTGATGATACGCCGCCGCTCGCCCGCCTCGTCTACGCGGAAAAACAGCTCAGGGGAAAATGACAGAATATGCCCTCCGGCAGCCCAGTGCAGAAACGCGCCGAAATCCGCTGGCTGGCGCGCGCGCAGCCGCGCATAAAGAATCGCCGTATCGGCTGTGGTATGCACGCGAATCGGCGCGGTGAAGTTGAGCTGATAGACGTCGCCGGCGCGGATCCACTCCTGAATGGTTACGATCCGTGCAGCGTATTCCTCTTCGGTGAGAGCGAACTCGGCTTCAATCGCCTGTCCGGCTGCCGCATCAGCGCCTCTGCGTAGTGCGTCAAGTCCCGGCGGCTCGCCGCCGGTGAACTGCCCGGTGCGATGATCGAAAAGAAAGACGCGGTCGTAGATGCCAAACCACGCCAGCGGTTGTCCCGCCAGGCCGGGCCGCAACCCGGCGGCTGGCTCAAAGCATTGGCCGCACTCATATCTGAAAAATCCCGCGACGGTGAGCCCCTCGCCAACGGCGCGCTCGATCTCCTCAAATAAACCTGGGAGCTCCGCCAATTCATGGGCTGCGCAGATGCGCCGGGGCGCAAGGAACAACCGCGTGTACGGCTCCCGCTCCGCATCGGCACCGCCTTTTGCACTTTCCAGCAGCACCGTTGCCGGCGTCTGCTCCACCAGCGTGTAAATATCCGCGGGAACGAGATACCAGCGGTTCATACGAAGAAAAAATCTTGCCGGCTATTTCACCGTTAGCGTCAACGTTGTGGAGTGCGTAATTGCCGTTACACCATTGGTGGACTGACCGGTTACATAGACGGTGAACGAGCCCGCAGGTGTTGGCGGAGTGTTGGGTGGCCCGTGGTTGTAGTAGTAATACTGCGGGTTGCAGGCCGTCGCTCCCAGCGTCGTCACCAGCCCTAGCAGCGCCACCAGGACCAGCCGGTTCAGCCAACGCCGCCGGCGCGTTCCCCACGCCAGACCGCCCAGACCCAGGATTCCGGGAAACAGCAGCGCCCACGCCACCGGGTTACCGTGCCCTCCAACCCCTGCGGGTGGTACTGCCATGGCCTGCCCCTCAGCCTGTGTCTGAATCACCATCGAGCTTGTCGGCGGGCAGGCAGTTGCAGGGGAACCAGCCGGGCAGGTCACCGGCGTGTTTGCCAGAATTTCCACGTTTTGCGGCGAAAAGGTGCAGGTGGATTGATCCGGAAGTCCCGAGCAGGAAAGCGAAATAAACATCGGAGAAGGAAGCGCCGCATTGTTCTCCGGCGTGATCGTCACCGTGGCCGTTGCGGAACCACCGGGGCTCAGCGTGTTGCTGGGTACAAGCGGTGTAACCGATACCTGAAAGTCGGGGGTTGTCGTAACTTGCCCCTGTACGTTCGCGGCGGCCGAAACCGACTTCTGGTAGGCCGTGCTGCCGCTGTAAACCGCGGTCAACGAATGTTTCCCGCCCGGCAGATCAACAACCGTTGTCGCCTGCCCTTGAGCGTTCAAAAACACGGACCCCAGCTGGCGCGTCCCGTCGTCGATAGCCACAGACCCACTGGCTGGATTTCCGTCCGTCCCGGTCACCTTCACGGACGCCGTGGCCTTGGTGCGGCCGCTCTGGTCGTGGGTTTCCACGTTCAGCGTGGTTTGCGTGGCTTCGCTCGCCGCGGCCAGCGCGTGCGCGGCAGACACCGGGAGCACAGGCAATGCCAGCGCCAGGGCCAATCCTGCAACTAACTCTAGCCGCAGTCCGCGGCAGTCCAAACCTCTCACGTGCACCTGCTCCAAATCTGAAGAGAAATCGCGTACCTGCGGTTTGTCTCAGCGTAGAAGTTTATTGTATCCGGCGGGGGCGCACCCAGGCCATCAAAGACGTTCTTTAGACGCTTCCCGAGTGAGAAGGATGTTTCCGGCTGGACCGGCGCCGGGGATCAGGTTGTGTCCGGGTGCAATGGCTCGTGGCTCCCCTCCGCGCTATGCTGTCTGGTTGAGGTGAACGCCATGACTGAAACAGCCTCCCGCCCCCAGCCTGCCCGCCGCGGCGGGCTTGCCTACCTGACTGCCGTTCTCGACGAACTCCGCGCCAAGGGGACGTATTTCAAGCTTCGCGTGCTTGACGATCAGCAGGCCCCTGTTTGCCACTATGACGGTCGCGAGGTCATCAACCTGGCCAGCAACAATTATCTGGGACTGGCCAACGATCCGCGCCTGATTGAGGCCGCCGTGGAGGCCACGCGCCGCTTCGGCGTGGGGTCGGGCGCGGTGCGGACGATCGCCGGGACCATGCGCATCCACATGGAGCTCGAGGAGAAGATCGCGCGCTTCAAGAACGTGGAGGCATGCGTGGTCTTCCAGAGCGGCTTTGCGGCCAACGCCGGCACGGTGAGCGCCATCCTGGGCAAGGACGACTTCATCCTGTCGGACGAGCTGAACCACGCCAGCATCATCGACGGTGCGCGGCTGTCACGGGCCAGGATCAAAGTCTTCCGCCACAAAGACGTGGCTCACTGCGAGGAGCTGTTGCAGGAAGTTGCCGGCGAGCCGGGCCACAAGCTGATCATCACCGACGGCGTCTTTTCGATGGACGGTGACATCGGCCCGGTGGACAAGCTGGCCGCGCTGGCCGGGAAGTACGGCGCCATCATGATGGTGGACGACGCCCATGCCTCCGGCGTGCTGGGCCGCAACGGTCGCGGCTCGGTGGATCACTTCGGCATGCACGGCCAGGTGGACGTGCAGGTGGGCACGCTCTCAAAGGCGATCGGCGCGCTGGGCGGCTATGTCTGCGGCAGCCGCGACCTCATTGACTACCTTTATCACCGCGCGCGGCCGTTCCTGTTTTCGACGTCGCATCCGCCGTCGGTGGCGGCCACCTGCATCGCCGCCTTCGACATTCTGGAGCGTGAGCCGGAGCGCATCGAGCGGCTGTGGGCCAATACGCGCTACTTCCAGGGCGAGCTGCGGCGGCTCGGGTTCAACATCGGTGGGGTGAACACGCCGGCCACCGAGACGCCGATCACGCCGGTGATTGTAGGCGAGGGCCGTGCGGCGATGGAGTTCAGCCGGGCGCTCTTCGACGAGGGGGTTATGGGAACGGGCATTGCGTTTCCCACCGTGCCCGAGGGCAAAGCGCGCATTCGGCTGATTGTGACCAGCGAGCACACGCGGGCACAGCTTGACCGCGCACTGGAGACGCTGGAGCGCGTGGCGAAGCGGATGGGGATCTTACAATAAAACGCAATGATCGCTCACCTGCGCGGCAAACTCATTCATAAGCAACCCGGCCAGGCCGTCGTCGAGGCGGCGGGCGTGGGGTACGACGTCACCATCTCCGTGCCGACATTCACGGCGCTGCCTTCAGTGGGCGCGGAGGCGGCGCTGCACATTCATACGCAGGTCAGCGAGGATCAGATTGCCCTCTTCGGCTTTCTCGACCGCGAAGAAAAGCGCCTCTTCGAGCGGCTGATCACGGTGAGCGCGGTCGGGCCGAAGCTCGCCATCAAGATTCTGAGCGGTCTTTCAGTCGAGCGCACGGTGCAGGCCATTCGCGCACAGGATCACGCGCAGCTCACGCGCATTCCCGGCGTGGGCAAGAAGCTGGCCGAGCGGCTGGTGGTAGAACTTAAAGACAAGCTGGACGACTTTGCGGTGGCGCCCGTGGCGTCGGCCGTGCAGGGCGCGGCGGTGGAGGATGTGCTGTCGGCGCTGGTGAATCTGGGCTACCAGCGCGCGGCGGCAGAAAAAGCCATCGAACAGGCCGTGGGCAAGGACAAGGCACTGGCCGGGGATTTCGACGGGCTGTTCCGCGGCGCATTGAAGGTGATCCGATAAACTGGCTTCGTCATGGCCCGCACTGCCAAACCGGCTCGAAATACCGCGGCTCCTTATCTTCGTCCCGAGGCGCTGACCTTTCTCCGCAACCTGGCCCGCCACAATGACCGCGAGTGGTTCACCCCGCGCAAGGCGGAGTTCGAGGAGTTGCTGCGGCAGCCGATGCTGGCCCTGGTGCGCAGGATTACGGATGCGATGGTTGACTTTGCGCCCAACCACGTGCGCCCGGCGGAGAAGTCGCTCTTCCGGATCTATCGCGATACGCGCTTCAGCGCCGACAAGCGGCCCTACAAGACGCACGTGGCGGCGTGGTGGTCGCATCAGGGGTTGGAGAAGACCTCCGGCGCGGGCTACTATTTTCACATCAGCGCCAAAGAAGTGATCATCGCCGCCGGCGCCTACATGCCGGAGAAGGATCAACTGGCTGCCATCCGCCATTGGCTGCTGGACCACCATCAGGAGTTCAGAAAGCTTCTCCAGAACCGGAAAGTGCGGAGCGCCTTCGAGGAATTTGAGGGCAATGCGCTGACGCGGCCGCCCAAAGGCTTTCCCAAAGAGCACCCGGCGCTCGATCTGATCCAGTGCCGCCAATGGGGTCTGGCCGCTACGCTGCCCGCCGCCGAAGCTCTGCAGTCCAATCTTGCCGCGACAGTCATCCGCTATTTCCGCATCGCCGCGCCCGTGGTGGATGCGCTGAACACGCCCATCGCCGCGGCTCTTGTCCCGAAAAAGAAGGTGCTCTTCGGGCTCCGATAGGCAGCATGCGCAGTCGATTTGAAGAGGTCGCTGAAGCGCATTTCACGCTGTATCCAGCCCTTCCCTGAGGGCAAATTCGGGAAAAACCGAAGAAAATCGAAGAAAATGGCATAAAAACCCAAGAAAACTGTGGAAATCCGCCATTTTTCCATTGACTTTCCCCACCCGAAAGCCGCATTGTAACCATCGACAGGGTTCCTGAGAGCCCGCATGAATACAGGGGTTTCGTGCAAACGTTGCCTCAGTCGCACTCCCCCATGCGGTACGCGTTTTGCAACGGGCCCCGGCAACACCGGCAGCCCCGAGGGCTTGCCCAGAAGGAGAACATCACATGGCAACTGGAATGACCAAGACGGCTTTGACACGGCACATGGCCGAGAAGCTGGAACTCACCAACAAGCAAGCCGCCGCTTTCCTGGATCTGCTGGCTGAGACCGCCATCAAGGAGACCAAGAAGCACGGCGTCTTCGTAATCCCCGGCATCGGCCGCCTCGTCAAGGCGGAGCGCAAGGCTCGCATGGGCCGCAACCCCCAAACCGGCGAGGCCATCAAGATCAAGGCCAAGACCGTCGTCAAGTTCCGCGTGGCCAAGTCCGCCAAGGACGTCATCGCGCCCCCCAAGAAGTAGCTTTCCGCGCTCACGGACTGGCGAGCAAAACGGACGGAGGAAGAGCCGCGTGCTCTTCCTTGGTCCGTTTTTGTTTTAGCCCGAACAGCACTCAGCGCACTTCTCTACCACCAACTGACAGACACTTCGCACCTGGCCGCGTTCAAGAAATGTCTGCGGTTCCTGATAGTGCGCATGAGGATGCGCGAGTCTATCCTTCACGTCTTAAAAGAGTTGACAGGCTTTCTGGGTTATGGAATTCTAATCACCCGGTATTCTGTGTTTCTCTGCATTTTATTTTCCCTATCTTATGTTGTGTCAGTAAGTGAAGAAGCGATCTTGCGACTGGCCGGCATAGACCGCCAGCGGTGAGTGTGCGATGGGCCCGCAACTTGTGTGCGATGGTGAGAAAACCTGTCGCACAGAACAGGGAGGGAAGATTCATGTTTGCAGTGACAGAAAGATATTCGGCAGTGGAACGTTCAGTAAGAGTGAGCATCAGGCAAGCTCATAGCCCGCAGAACACCTGCCATGATTGGTTGCGGCGTTCCGCCCGGGGATTGGCGGCGGTTGCGGCCCTGCTATCACTTCTTTGTCTGGCTACGCGTCAAGAGGCCCGGGCGCAGACTTTCACTTCGCTTCATAGTTTCGATTTCAGCGATGGAGCATCGCCCTATGGTCGCCTGGTCATGGATTCGTCAGGGAATCTCTATGGAACGGCCCGATACGGGGGCTCCGCTTACGAGGGAGTAGTGTTCAAGTTGGATCCCTCCGGCGTCGTGACGATCCTGAATGATTTTGACTGGTATAACGGAGCGCAACCGCATGCCGGCCTGACCATGGGTCCGTCTGGCGTTTTCTACGGCACCACTTACAATGGCGGAGCATATGGCCAGGGAATCGTCTTCATGCTCACGGCTTCTCCCGGAACCGAAAGCGTTCTTCGGAGCTTGACCGGGAGCTACGGCGCATATCCCTATGCGGGTCTGATTATGGATTCGTCGGACAACTTCTACGGCACGGCGGCAGAAGGCGGCACCGGCTTGGGAGTAGTGTTCAAGTTGGATCCTGCCGGCAATGAGACCGTGCTTCACGAATTCACCGGGGGTGCCGACGGAGTATTCCCGTATGCCGGTCTGATCATGGACTCGTCGGGAAACCTCTACGGCACCACAGAAGGAGGTGGCTCCGGCGGATATGGGACAGTGTTCAAGATCAATTCCTCGGGCGTTGAGAGCATCCTCTATAACTTCACCGGGGGCGCCGACGGAGCATTCCCTCACGCCGGCCTGGTCAGGGATCCCGCGGGCAATCTCTATGGCACCGCTTCCGCGGGCGGTTCTGCGGGAGTCGGAACCGTGTTCGAGATCAGCGCTTCCGGCGCGTTTTCCCTGGTACATACCTTCGCGGGGTCAGATGGCGCAACACCCTACGCTGGCCTGGTGCGGGACTCGTCGGGCAATCTTTACGGCGCGACTTTCGGCGGCGGTTCTGCGGGTGATGGGACCGTGTTCAAAATTGATTCCTCCGGACACGAGACCGTCCTCCACAGTTTTCACGGCAATGATGGTAGCCAGCCGCATTCTAGTCTGATGATCGACTCGTCGGGTGAAAATCTCTACGGAACGACCACCGTTGGCGGCGCAGGAGACGAGGGAACCGTATTTAAGATCGCTCTGGCGGTGCCTTTCTCCTACTTCAGCGCCAAACTCGATACGACCTCCGGACCTCCGCCGGGGTTCCAGTTGAAGGCGGACTTTACCCAAGGTGGTGGCGCCCCTGCCATTGATCCCGTTGCACAGGGCATGACGCTGACGGTTGGACCGTCGTACACCCTGACGATTCCGCCCGACGCTTTCTCTGTGACGAACAATGGATGGTGGGTCTACAGCGGCACGATCCAGGGGGTGTCACTGCAGGTTCGGCTCTCGCAGACAGGCACCGCCTCCTACGAGATGCAGATCGATGCCACCGGAGTAGACCTCAGCTCGATTCCGAATCCGGTAAGGGTGACGCTAACCCTTGGGAGCAATAACGGGACGACGGCAGTGAACCAATAGCTTCGCGCAGGCCCTGAGTAGAGAACAAGAAGGCCACATCGCTGACGATGGGGCCTTCTTGCTGGTATCCGCCCGCGCGAGCAACCGAGGCTTTACACTTCACCCGCTCCTGCTCCCGGCGCCGGCTGACCGGCCGTGCTGCCGCTGATAAACGCCCGCGCCACCAGTGACAATCCAAAGCCGACAAGGATGCCCTTGATCATGATCATGTGGTCATAGCTCCACGAGAGCACCGCCAGGCTCACAAAGATCCCAATAGGGTTCACCTCAGCGAGCACGGCCACCAGCCAGCGCGGCTTGCTGCCGGATGGCGGCAGGTTGCTGCGCAGCCGCGGGATCAGGCGTGGCACCGCGCGCACGTAGGCAAGATAGGGTTCGCCCAGGCGGCTGGCCAGGAATGCCTCTTCGCCCAGAATAAGGCGCAGCTGAAACACCGTCAGCAGCACCATGGCAACCAACGCTCCGGTGCTTGTCATCAGGAAGGACAAAGCCGCCACCATGCACCATGTGCCCAGGTAGAGCGGATTGCGCACGTAGCGGAAGGGGCCCCCGGTCATCACGGCGTTGGCCTTCATGTCTCTGCTCTGCACGGTTGTGGCCCCCAGGCATGCGGTGCCCCACACTCGAAGCACCATGCCGATGCCCGCCACCAGGGCGGCAAAGACGATCACGGCGGGCACTGCGGCGTCGAAGCTGGCGAGGCCCAGGCGGCTCAACAGGAGCGGCAGCCGCTCCAGCAACGGCATCGGCCCGCCCCAGCCCAGCCCCTTGATCCACGGCGCCCAAAATCCAAGCAGAATGATGACCAGAATGATCAGGCTCCGCAGACGAAACTCGATTGCGCTTGCTCGCATCCGCAACTCCCTGTTGCCGGAGTGTACCATCCGGCGCGCTGAGCGGGTGAGGAGGAGCGATTCGCAGCGCGGTCGTGGACTTTGTCTATATTGCGGAGTTCGCGGCCGCAGCTCCGGCTAATAGATCAACTTGAGCGAGAGCTGAATCTGGCGTGAGGTGCCGGCGGTCCTGCTGATCTCGCCAAAGCCCGAGCCGTTGAGGATGTTGGCGGGCAAGCCCATGTTGACGATGTTGAAAAGATTAAAGAACTCGCTGCGGAATTGCAGGTCCATGCGCTCAGCGCCGCTGGGTCGACGGCCAAAGGGCGTGTCTTTGATGAGCGCGAAATCGAAATCATAGTAAGCGGGCCCGCGGAAGGTGTTGCGCCCGAGCGTACCGAAGCGGCCCTGGTTTGGCCCCGTGCCGCCGGGCACATGAATGGGGATGTAAAAGAACCTGGTGGCGTTGTTCGCGCCCTCGCCGAAGTAGTCAAGGCGCACCTTGCGCGCGGTGGAGAGATTCGGTGTGGCGATCTGGTCGGGCCGGTCCACGCCGTTGGAACCAGCGCCGGTCTGCTGAATCCCGGAGAAAACAGTAAAGGGCGAGCCGGAACTAATGCTGGAGATGCTGAGGAATTCCCAGCCGCCGGTGACTTTCCTGCTCACTGGCTGCAGGAAGCCAACACTGTCCAGATGCATATCCTGAATCAAACTCAGGCCGAATACGTGCGTCACATCGAAGGATGATGGGCCTTTTTCAGCATGCGTATTGTAGGGATTCTGCGGAAATCCCTGCGCCACCGCGCCCGTAGAACCGGTGCCGCCGATCACCTGGCTGGTATCGTCAAGCGACTTGCTCCAGGTGTAGCTGGCCTGAACACCGGGGCCTCCGTGGCCCATCGTTCCGGAGAGCGAAGTCTGCAGTGCGTGATACGTGGAGTGCGCCGTCGCGGTAATCTCGTTCTCAAAGCCGAAGCCGCCGGTGACGTTGCCGGCGCTATTGAAGGTGGTCAGAGGAGCAAAGGCCGCATCGGCTCCGGGGTAGGCATTTGGAAAGCTCATCCGCGGCAGTCGTTCACTGGCCGTGCCCACGTAATTGGCGTCGCCGGTCAGGTTGCCGAATTTGTGTTCCACTCCGAGCGTCCAGGTGAAAAGCGTGGCGTTGCCAAAGTTTCGATCCACGCCATTCAGCACCAGATCGCTCACGACGTGGCCCGGCGTGAGCGTGGCCACATCCTGCTCATAGCGATTGATGTCCATCACCGTATTGGGCGCAACGCTTTTCGTGTTGCCCGAGGCGAAGATGTTCACACCTTGCGGCGTATAGGCATTGGGCAACTGCGACGGAGTGATCTGAAAGCCGTAATGGATCGGCGCTTGCGCGGCGGAGAGCAGGCGCGGCATCACGGCAAACGGCGTTGAGCCGGTGAGGAAATTATCCTGCCAGATATTGGGGGGAATGACCGTAATCGCCCCGCCCACATGCGCCTGCAGGTTATTCAGGACTTGCCATGCCGCCTCAACGCGCGGACCCCAGCCGGTCCAGTTCGTCTTGTAGGCAGGTTGCGGATTCACCACATACTCCTGCTTTCCGTTCGCATAAAGAAAACTTGAAGTCCGGTGGGCGCGCTCGCTGATCGGTGTATACAGTTCCCAGCGCACACCGTAATCGAGGGTAAAGTTGCTTGTTACCTTCCAGGTGTCCTGTATATAGGCATTGACGTTGTTGCGGCTGTCGGCGGCGGGGCCGATGTGAGGCCCGCTGGAAAAGTACGGAGGCGCGATGGAGATGGTATAGACAAAGGGGCTGCCGGAGAGAAAGCTTGAAAGCGTGTCCGGAAAGGGATTGCCGGGATAAATGTTGTGCTTTCCGCTCGCAGAAGGAATGAATTCGTCTGAGTAAGCGATGCCGCCGCCAAAGTCGTACTCGCCGTTGGGGCTGATGCCGTAATAAGTGGAATCGCGGTTGGCGCGCATCTCCACGCCGGCTTTGATGGCGTGGCGTCCGGTGACATAAGCGATGCTTTGTTGCCCCTGGAAGAGATTGCCATAGGCCTGCGTCACCGATCCACCGGCGGAATTGAAGGCCTCGAAGAGGCCGTCGTTAAATTTGACCGCCGGATCGGTATGGTTGGGCGTCGGAAAGCCCGGTGTAGAGCGCTCGATGCTGAGTAAGGACTCGATGGTCAGCCGCGGCGAAATCGTCCGCGTGTAGGTTCCCACCACGTTGCGCTCACGGTCAATGTAGTCAATCCCGAAGGTGGGATCGATGGCGGTCTGATCAGGATTGGTAATGGGGCCGGTCAGATTGTCCAGCGTGAACCGCGCAAAGAAATGATCTTTTGGCGAGAACTGCTGATCAATCCGCAGAGAAAACTGGTCGGCGTCCGTTGATACTTTCGACGGAGTCGCATACGTGTTCTGCTGAAAAGAACCGCTAGGGTCGTTGGGCAGCGGATAACGCGCGAGCACCCTGGCGATGCCGGGATCGACGGGCACCGTCAACGTGTCTGCGGAGCCGTCGGGATATGTGACCGTGTCCACGCCTGTGC
Organism: Acidobacteriota bacterium; assembly: GCA_021846945.1. Classification (GTDB taxonomy): domain Bacteria; phylum Acidobacteriota; class Terriglobia; order Terriglobales; family Acidobacteriaceae; genus Telmatobacter. The sequence goes on from JAJZVZ010000023.1 coordinate 36,911, forward strand.
GCTCGAGTGCCGTGGGGACGGGCATCACTTGCGTTGTGCCCAGTACCTGGCGGAAGCCCTGGTACTCCGCAAAGTAAAAGGTACGCCTGCGGCCGTCATAGACGTGCGGAAGATAGACCGGCCCGCCGTTGGTAAAGCCGAACTCGTTACGCCGGAAAGGCGGAATCCTGCCCGGAAAAGCCGGCGTGGCATGGTCGAAGTAGTTGCGCGCGTCGAAGGCGGAGTTGCGTACGAACTCAAAGAACGATCCATGAAAACCACTGGCACCGGAGCGGGTAATGATATTGGTGAAGCCCGCGGCCCCGTGCCCAATCTCCGCCGGCATCCAGCCGGAGCTCGATTGGACCGATTCAATGGCATCGACGTTGAAGTTGGAGAAGGTGGCGCCGCCCATCTCGGGATCGCTGATGTCGGCGCCGTCCATGGCGAAGACCGCCTCGACGCCGCGCTGCCCGTTGATGGCGAACTGCGCGGTAAAGTTGGTGGCGCCGTTGACGTCAGTCATGGTACCCGCCGCCAGCAGCAGGAGCGTGCCGAAGTCGCGCGCGTTCAGCGGCAGCTCGCTCACCTCCTGGCTTGACAGTTCTTCACCGCCGGTTGCTGCTTGCCCCTGCAAAACGGTGACGCTGAGTGCTCCACGGCTTGAGAGCGTAATCACCACCGGAGGAACGGCCGGAGCCAGGTTGATTGATTGCGCGTAGTCCGCCTTGCGGCCATTCGCTTCCACGTGGAGCCGGTAAACGCCTGCCGGCAGAGCCGGCAGCCGAAAGCCGCCCTGCGCCCCGGTCACGGCGTCAGCCCTTGCCCCATTGCCGGTGAGACGGACCGTCGCCGAAGGAATGGGCGCGCCGGCATCGGTGTGCAGTATCCCCTGCCAGATTATCTGCACGGCCTGCTGCGCATGTGCCACCGTGGACAGGAACAGCACCGCCGCCAACAGTGTCCAGAATTCTTTTCTCTTGCGTCCTGCGCTGGAGCAGTTCGACGCGTGCCAAAAACGGACTTTCAAGTGTGCGAAGCCTTCAAGATTTAATTTGCACCGAGCCCGGAACATGTCTTGGAAGCGGGAAAAATCTGCTACCGCTGCGTTGCACAGGATTATATCGTTGCGTGGAGGGAGTCGTTATTTTATGCGGGAGGAACGGTGTCCCGCGTCACCAGGGTGAACGAAAAACATCTACACTGTTTGCAGTCAATGCCAAGTACAGAACCGAATCCCGATACCATTGCCGCCATCTCGACGCCTCCGGGACGGGGCGGCATCGGTATGGTGCGCCTTAGCGGTCCCCACGCCAGCTCCATCGCCGCGCAACTGGTGAGCCTGCGCCATCCGCTGGAGCATGGACGGGCGCGACTGGCCGACGTGCTTGACGCGGACACCGCCGATGCGGCTCCGGGCGAGTCTGCGCGCATCGACGAGGCGATGGTCACGTGGTTTCAGGCGCCCCACTCCTATACCGCCGAGGATGTGGTGGAGATTGCCGCGCACGGTTCGCCAGTGGTGCTTAACCTGCTGCTGCGCCGTGCCATCGCCCTGGGTGCGCGCCTGGCCGAGCCCGGCGAGTTTACGCAGCGCGCCTTTCTCGCCGGCCGCGTCGACCTGACCCAGGCCGAGGCCGTGCGCGACCTTATCGAGGCGCAGACCCTGACGCAGGCGCGCCAGGCGGCCAGCCAGATGGGTGGCGCGCTCAGCCGGCGCGTGGCCCCGGTGAAGCAGGCGCTGGTGGAATTGATTGCCCTGCTCGAAGCCGGTATCGATTTTGCCGAGGACGACATCGACGTTACTCCGCAGGCCGAGATCGCCCGCCGCATCGATGCGCTCACCCCACCGCTGGCGGCTCTGGAAGCATCCTTTGCCCGCGGCCACATTGTCCACGACGGCCTGACCCTGGCCATCGTCGGTCGCCCCAACGCCGGCAAAAGCTCGCTCTTTAATCGCCTGGCCGAGCGCGACCGGGCCATTGTAACGGCAACGCCCGGCACCACTCGCGACCTGGTGACGGAGCGCATCGCCCTTGGCGGCATCCCGCTGGAACTGATGGATACGGCCGGTTTGCGCGAGAGCCTCGAAGAGGCGGAGCAAATGGGGATCGCCCGCAGCCGCGAAGCCTTTGCCGATGCGGCGCTGGTGCTCGTGGTTCTCGATGCCACCCAGCCGATCAATGATGAGGAGCGGCGTCTGCTTGAGGCGGTCCAGGGCCGTCCCGCGCTGGTGGTCATCAACAAAAGCGACCTTGCCGAGGCGCATCCCTCCGCCAGCGATCTTGCGGGTATCGCCGTGCTTTCCACCTCCGCACGTACGGGCGAAGGCATTCCGGAGCTGCGCGAGCGCATTCTGGCATTGGCTACGGGCGGAGCCGCCGCTGAGCCCGGTATGTTGACGAACCTGCGCCAGCACCAGGCCGTGTCTACGGCCATCGCGGCCCTCGCCGATGCCGCCCAGGCCAACGCCAATGCGATACCGCACGAGATGATCCTGCTGGATCTCTATCGCTCGCTCTGGGCACTCGACTCGCTTACAGGTCAAACTACTCCCGACGATATTCTCAACTTGATCTTCTCAACCTTCTGCATCGGCAAGTAGACGATATAATGTTTATTATCAATAATTTATATAGTCAAGAATATACTTGAC